>CAYWMR010000073.1:0-15038 GCA_964458965.1 uncultured Occallatibacter sp.
CCTCTCTTACTCCACTTCGGCGCCCATCGGCCCGGCCGACGCCGATATCCAGGTGCAGCTTACAAAGGACCACCCTCCCACCGCAGCCTATGTCTCAAAGCTGCGCGAAGTCCTGAATCGCGAGTACCCCAGCGTGACCTTTTATGTGCTGCCCGTGGACATTGTGACGCAGATTCTCAACTTCGGCCTCTCCGCGCCCATCGACATTCAGATCGTAGGCCCCGATCTCTACGGAAACCGCGCCCTGGCGGAGAAGATGCTCAATGAGGTCCGCTATGTTCCAGGCGCAGCCGATGCGCGCATTCAGCAACCGTTCAACTACCCCAATTTGACGGTGAACGTGGACCGCACCCGCGCACAGACGATTGGCCTTACGCAGGCGAATGTGGCGCAAAGCGTGCTGATATCGCTCAGCGGTAGCTTCCAAACCACCCCGAGTTTCTATCTCGATCCCAGGAACGGCGTAACCTACAATGTGGCCATCCAGGCTCCGCAATACCGCATGGACACGATGGACGATCTGAAGAGCCTGCCCGTCACCGGCAGCGCTTCCTCCCAGCAGGCCGCCGCCGCACAGAATGGCGCGCAGTCCACCGCCGCGCCGGGAGCTACCCTGCCCGTCAATGTGCTGGGCAACCTGGCCACCATCAAGCCGGGCACGGAACTGGGTACCGTAAGCCACTACAATGTGCAGCCGGTGCTCGACATTTACGCCAATGTGGATGGAACCGACCTGGGCTCAGTCACCCGCGAAATGGAGGCAATCATTGCCCGCCACAATGCCGATCTGCCTCGCGGTTCGCGGTTCATCCTGCGCGGCCAGAGCGAGACCATGAAAGCGTCTTATTTCGGCCTGCTCACCGGCCTCGCGTTTTCCATTCTGCTGGTCTATCTGCTCATCGTGGTCAACTTCCAGTCCTGGCTCGATCCGTTCCTGATTATCGCGGCCCTGCCCGCCGCGCTCGCCGGAATCGTCTGGTTTCTCTTTCTTACCCACACCCGGCTTAGCGTTCCCGCACTTACCGGCGCAATCATGTGCATGGGCGTGGCCACATCCAACTCCATCCTGGTCGTCACTTTTGCCCGGGAGCAGTTGGAGATCCTGGTGGGCGACGCGCGCCAGGCCGCCCTGAATGCTGGCTTCGTCCGCCTCCGCCCGGTCATAATGACTGCGCTGGCCATGATCATTGGCATGGTGCCCATGGCGCTGGGCCTCGGAGACGGCGGCGAGCAGAATGCGCCCCTCGGCCGCGCTGTAATCGGCGGTCTGCTGCTGGCCACCGTGGCCACGTTGTTCTTTGTGCCCGCATCTTTTTCCCTGGTCCACGGCTGGCTCGAGAGCCGGCGCAGAACCGCGGTCCGCGATTCCCTCACCGAGGCGTTCGACGAATTCGACAAGTTATCGGAGTAGCTCATTCATGACCAATCAATCCAATCCGAACCAGCAAACCGCCTCGCAACCGTCTAGCCATGCGGCACACGGCAATGAACCACCGCTGAACCAGAAGCCCATTTCGCCGCGCACCGCTCTGTTCGGAGTCGCCCTGGTCCTCATCGCGGCGTGCGTTCTGGCGGGCTATGGCATTCTCAGCCGCAAGCACGACGACCGCGTGCTGGCCGACACCACCAACCAGTTGGCCGCGCCAACAGTGATCACCGCAAACCCCGCCATGGGTTCGCCGACGGGGAGTTTTGTTCTGCCCGGCAACGTTAGCGCCTATACCGATTCGCCTATTTACGCCCGCACCTCCGGCTACCTCACCCGCTGGTACTTCGACATCGGCGCCAAAGTCAGCAAAGGCGCGCTGCTGGCTGAGATCGCCACCCCCGAACTGGACCAGCAGCTTTCCCAGGCCCAGAGCGACCTGGCCACCGCTGAAGCCACTGCCAACAACGCCCGCATCCAGGCCGACCGCTACTCGGGCCTGGTCAAGTCCGACGCCGTCTCACGCCAGGACACCGACACATTCGTCAACCAGGCTGCGGCCACCGCGGCTGCAGTCAAGTCCGCACAGGCCAATGTCCAGCGCCTCAAAGAGCTGCAATCCTTCGAGAAAGTCTACGCGCCGTTCGACGGAGTCGTCACCGCCCGCAACATCGACACGGGCCAGTTGATCAACCAGGGCGCCGCCAATGAACTCTTCCATTTGCAGGCCATCCAGACCCTGCGCGTCTATGCCAACCTGCCGCAAGTCTACTCGGGCAGCGTGAAGAAGGGCATGAAAATCGACCTCAACTTCGTCGAGCACCCCCAAAAAACCTACCAGGGGACGTTGGTGCGAACCGCGGACGCCATCGATCCCTCAAGCCGTACGCTCCTGGTGGAGATTGACGTCGACAATCGCGCCGGCGAACTGCTGCCCGGCTCGCTTGCCCAGGCCCATTTCAAGACGCCCACAACTGCTCCAACCTTCGTTGTGCCCGCCGCCGCGCTGATATTTCGCAGGGAAGGCCTGCGCGTGGGCACCGTCATCAACGGCAATGTCGCACATCTGGTCCCGGTCGTCATCGGCGAGGACGATGGCGCCACCGTTCAAATCGTCACCGGCCTCAGTGCCGGTGACTTGGTCATCCAGGACCCGCCCGACTCACTTATTGAAGGCGAAAAGCTATCCGTGGAGAGCCCCGCCAAAGTCGCCGTTGCGGGAGGCAAATAACCATGCCCGTGCCCTGTGTTGCAGCCCAGAGCCGGGTGCCCCAGGTCTCGATTTTGAGACCTGGGAAACCACAAATCTCGACCGGCATCTTTTCCTCAGCCGCTCTTCTCTCCCTAACCCTCCTGGCCGGCTGCAAGCCCGTAGGCCCCAATTACAATCGGCCCGGCTTTGAAGCCCCCCCGGTCTACAAAGAGGCCGGAGCGTCCACCGTCTTAGTCCCCCCGCCCAACCCGGCCGACGGCGGATGGAAGCCAGCCAATCCCTCTGACGGCATGCTGCGCGGCAAGTGGTGGGAAATCTACCAGGACCCGCAACTCAACCAGTTGGAAGACCGCATCGACACCTACAACCAGGGACTCCGCGACGCGCTGGAAACTTACCTTGCGGCTCGCGATCAGGTCAAGGTTGCCAGGTCCGCTCTCTTTCCTACCATCTCCGCCAGCCCTTCCGTCGCCAGCGACCGAGTCTCGGAAAACCAGCCGTTTTTCAGCAGGACGAACGACCCCAACTATAACGATTTTCAGATTTCCGGCCAGGCAAGCTGGGAGCCCGACTTCTGGGGCCGCATCCACCGCACCGTCGAGGCAGCTCACGCCACCTCCCAGGCCAGCGCCGCGGACATGGCCAACGTAGACCTCAGCCTTCATGCCGAGATGGCCGCCGACTATTTCCAGCTTCGTGGCCTGGACTCCCAAATCCAGCTTCTGACTTCCACTGTCACCGATCTCGAGCACCAGTTGGATCTTACCCACCGGCTCTTTGCCGGCGGTATCGGGACCGCGGTCGACGTGGCCCAGGCCCAGACCCAGCTCGAGACGGTTCGCGCGCAACTCGTCGACCTCGGTGTGGCTCGCGCCCAGTACGAGCACGCCGTGGGCACCATTGCCGATTACAAGCTGCCCACCTTCAGCATTCCGCCCTCTCCGCTCAATATTTCGTTACCGAATGTCCCGCTCGGCGTCCCATCGCAGTTGCTTGAGCGCCGCCCCGACATTGCCGCTGCCGAGCGCCGCACCGCCGCCGCCAACGAGCAAATCGGAATCGCCGTCAGCGCCTTCTATCCCACCATTACATTGGGAGCGCAGGGCGGTTTTGAGAGCACCCACTTCGGCACCTGGATTCAGGGCCCCAGCGCCCTGTGGTCGCTCGGTGGCCAGGCCACCCAACTCTTGTTCGATGCCGGCCAGCGCCATGCCCTCACCGACCAGGCCCGCCACACCTACGAAGCCCAGGTCGCCGCTTACAAAAGCGCCATCTTCCTCGCCTTCAATGACGTGGAGGATCAGCTCTCAGGCCTGAGGATTCTGGAGCGCGAGACCGGTGTCGAGCAGAAGGCTGTCGAGTCCGCACAGCACTCCCTTGACATCTCCAACAGGCGCTACAAGGGCGGCGTAACCAGCTACCTTGAGGTCCTGACGGCCCAGGCCACCCTGCTCCAGAATCAACGCACAGCCATCGACCTGCAAACGCGCCTGTTCGTCGACAGCGTAGGCGTGGTCCGCTCCCTCGGCGGCGGATGGGACGCAAGCCAGTTGCCCAAGTAGCAGGAATAGGACTCGAAGAATTAATGTTAGCTGAACGAGAGGCTCGTCGAATCCTATGATTTCTTTGCAACGTCCATACGCCGCTCTCTTTGCCTTTCCGCTGTTCATCGCACCGCTTGTTCACGCCCAGCAGGCCCCAATCGATTCCGAGGCGATTCGCTGGATCTCCAGCACGCAATCGCAGCCATGGCGGGAGATGCCGGTCGAAGCAGTTTCCCCTCCCATCGAAGCATCCGAGTCTATCTCCATCAAGCTCGACGAACAGACGACCTTCCAGCGGATCGACGGCTTCGGCGGGTGCTTCAACGACCTTGGCTGGGAGGCGCTCCGGTCTCTGGCTCCGCCTGCCCGCGAAAGAGCGCTCCGGTCGTTGTTCGCTCCGGATGGCGCCAACTTCACGCTCGGACGCGCGCCTATGGGGGCCAACGACTTTGCGCTTGGTTGGTACTCCTTCGATGAAACTCCCGGCGACTTTGCGCTCAAAAACTTCAGCATCGAACATGACCGGCAGACTATCCTTCCCTTCATCCACGCCGCGATGAAGTTTCAGCCGGGCCTCGGCATCTGGGGCGTTCCCTGGTCGCCCCCTGCATGGATGAAGACCAACGGCGCATACAAAGGCGGAGCGATGAAGGATGACCCCGAGACACTGGCAAGTTATGCCCTTTACTTCTCAAAGTATGTGCAGGCGTACCGCAAAGAGGGAATCCGGCTATATGCCGTCATGCCGCAAAACGAGCCTAAATACAATGACAATGTCTATCCCCAGGCCGTCTGGAGCGGCAAGCTGATCGACGTCTTCCTGCGCGACTACTTGGCCCCGCGCCTCCGTCAGGACAACGTGAATGTCGAGATTTGGCAGGGCACCATCGTCAACGAGAAGCTGGACGATTTCATCCTGCCGGTGCTCGGCGATCCCAAAACAAATCCGCTTATCTCCGGCGTCGCCTATCAGTGGGGCGGCCAGGATGCGATGCTCGCCACCCATGAACGATACCCTGACAAGAAAATGATGCAGTCCGAGACCGAATGCAACAACGGCGACAACACATGGCAGCAGGGTCTTATCACCTTTGGCAGAATGATTGCGGACATGAACCATTTTGCTGGCAGCTACTTCTTCTGGAACCTCGTTCTGAACGAAGAGGGAAAGAGCACCTGGGGCTGGCGACAGAACAGTCTGCTCACGGTAAACCGGAGCACCGGGCAGGTCCAATACAACCCGGAGTTTTACTCCATGAAACACTTCTCCGCCAGTGTGCTACCCGGCGCCAGGCGCATTGCGGTCAGCGGAGTCGCCTTCAAAGATTTGGTGGCATTTAGAAATCCATCGGGAAGCAAAGTGCTGGAGTTTGAAAACGGTTCGGACGAGCCGGTAGTTGCAACCATCCAGAGTAGCGGAAAGGTTTACCGGCTACAGGTCCCCGCGGAATCGATGAACACCGTCATCCTGCCAGCAAAGTGATGAAAACCGCTACGTGCGGCTTGGGCCAGCTTTCGGTCTGGAATTTGGGATTACAGGCAGAGATGCGATCCGTGCCATCCGGGAATTCCCAGTTCCCCGTTTATCCCCATCCCTCATGCCGGCATCTAAATAGCCGATGCTACAAGCGACGGGAGGAATGAACCTCGTGATCTCATTTCTGATGATTTCTGTTTCAAATAACACCGGCAGCCCTATCCTTTGGCTCGTTATCATTCTGCTCATTGCATTCATCGGCCTGATCCCCTTCGACAACTGGTTTAGGAACAGCCGGGCCAATCGGATTGCCTCCAGCGTCTGGGAATTGGAAGCGCTGTTTGCTCTGGAGGATCTCCGTCCAGCCCCAAGCCGCCGTCCGCACCGGCACAGATAAGGCAAGGCCACGGAGATGGGTCGCGGGCCAGCTTTTCTATTCCCTAATCCCTAATGCCTGTCTCACCGCATCCACCCGCATATGACTCAACGCCGCCGAAGGCACGTCGGTCAGCGGCAGCGCCGGACCCTCCCAAAGCAGCCGCGGCGCGCCCTCGCTGGCAGAGTGCAGACCCTCCAGATGCAGAGTATGCTTGCCTGCCCGCAGCCCCAGCGACCCCAGATCGTAGCGCTCCGCATTTCCCGGAGCGCCGCAGACCTGCGCAAACGGCGGCCCGGTTTTCGCCACTTCCAGCCCGTCCACCACCAGCCGCGCTCCATCCCGCGCAATCAGACGAAAGGTGTATCCCCCGTCCGCGGGAATGTCGATCAGCCCGTCCCACGCAACCGCGTAATGTGTAAAGCCTTGCGCGTCCGCGCGCAGGTTCGGCGCGTCACCGCTGAACACTGCCTTCTCTCCCGCCAGGTTCGGCAGCTCCGTCCAGTCTCCGGGATAGATCTGCCACGTCAGCCCGGGTGCTGTGGCGCCAGGCACATCCACGGCGTCGCGCCATTTGGCTACGGCCACCACTCCCTGGCTGGCCCAATCTTCCTGCCCTCGCTGGTCCTCCACGTGAAGCAGCACCCTGAATCGCCCGGAACCGTTCTGCGCTCCTTCAAGCTCAGTGCCCAACGCATCGGGGAATTTGTGCGTCACGCGCCGTCCCTGGGCCCCTGTTCCATCGCCGAAAAGCCACGTGTATTGCGAGTTTGGCATGGCCTTCGCCGTAAAAGTGATCTTCTCTAAGGGGACGATCACCGGCGGATCCACCTCAAATGCCGCGACCGGGCCCTTGTTCGATTCAAAATGTCCCGGCTCCGACCCGCCTGAAACCACCAGCGGAAGGTCAGCGTCGCTGGTGGCCCGGGTTTGGCCGTACTTTACGTTGTCGAACACCACGCCTGCCACCTTCCCGGTAATGGTCGAGGTCTCCAGCGGCGGCTGGTCAAGTGCCCAGATGTCGCGAAACGTGAACCCGTGCACGGCTGGCTGGTCCTGCTCAATCTGCACCAGCGAGTACCAATCATCCAGGAACAGATTCTCAAACGTGTAGTTTGCGTGGTCGCCCTTGGCGCCATTCGCTCCCCAGAAGCCGAGCAGCCCAAAGGTCTGCCCGCAGGCTCCGATCCCGGCGTGCAAAATGTCGGAATCTCTCAGCGTAAAATTGCGCGAGTTGAAGATCTTCCGCGGCCATCCCGCCCGCACCACGTTTGAAATGCTGGTTGAAAGCACGCTGCCTTCCACAACTATGTCCTGCACATCCTTGCCAGGGCGCAGCATGTCTTCGTCTTTGTAGCCATCCCAGTTGCCCATCAGCGCAATCACGTCGTCCGACGCCCGAAAGAAAGAATTGCGTACCACGCCGTCGCTGCTCCCAATCCAGTCCATGCCATCCTGGTTGGCATTCCCGGGGTTGCCGCCGATCACCCGCAAATCGTTGTAAACAAATCCGGAGGAATCCTTCATCTGGATCGACCACGTCCGCGATCGAATGATGCAGGTCAACCCGTCGACCTCCACCTTGCTGGCTTCCATTGTCCCGATGCAATGCCAGTCGGGCTTTTGCATCCAGCCCTCGTCTGAAGTGGGATCCTGGGGCCCTTCATACACAATCGTTCCGCGCCCCAGAATGTGCACGTCGTGCACCTTCCACAGGTTCAAACTGCCAAAAAAGTAGGCGCCGGGCGCAAGGTAAATGGTCTCGCCGCTCTTCGGGTTCAGGCTCTGGTGGTACACCCCCGGCTTGAATATCTGGATACTTGGGTCGCGCTGCGGCGGCGGAGGCGGCGAACCTGCAAACACAAAGAGCATCTTGGCGTAATTCAGAAAGTCGCCGGGCCGCGTGATCGAGAGCTTGGCAGGCGCAGCAAGATGAAACCGTATCGTCTGCCCATCCCGCGTGGCCCGCAAACCCAGCCGCCAGGGCTGGATATCGACTCCCCGATCCCAGAAGCCCTTCTCTGCAGCGGTAATGGCGATGTCCACCGGGCCGGTAATGTCGAAGCTGACAAACTCGTAACTGGCCGCCGCGTGAGCCACATCCACATTCTGGCCGTTCACGGTTACCGTAAAAGCATTTGACCGCATCTCCGCCGGCACCGGCGCAGCCTGAACGTGCGAAGCCGCATGGGCAGTGGCGGCAACTGTAAGAATGGCCAAGAACAGCGGACGATATCCCGGCAACAAGCAAGACTCCAGCAAGAAAGTGGGAACCAAACCACTCTAACACCGTGGGCGTTGAGCAATCCTCCAGGCCCGCTGCGCTGCCAACCTAGTGTATGCCGTGTTCCGCCAGCCACGGAGCGTATTTCAGGTCTTCCTTCTCCATATGTGTGGTCATCCATTCGCGCAAAAAATACATAAACTGGCAGTACGCGGCACCGTCTCCCGTTTCCTGGCGGGCGATGAATTCGCTTACCCTCCTCGAAAGCGCCTGGTGAGTGGCGCGGTGTTCGGCCAGCCCCGGAAACATGCTCTGCTCCATTAGCTTCTCTTCCGTGGCGAAGTGTTCCGCGGCAATTGAAACCAGATTGTTGATAAGGGGAACCACAGCCTCGTTGATCTTGCCGTTCATCAATTCCTCATGCAGCTGATTCAGACCTTGCATGATCGTCTGATGCTGCCGGTCAAGGTCTCTCACTCCCACCGAATATCTGCTCTTCCAAACAAATGAAAACAATGCGTACCCCCTTGGGGCTCCATCTGGGATACTCATCGGCTGAAAGGCCGGAAGGTTCAGCAGACCGAACAAGCCTTCAGCTCTCCTCCCAATCTACGCACCCGCTATTGCTTCACGATCTCCACGCGCCGATTCTCTGAGCGGCCCCACCCATACACACTCCCCAATTCGATATAGTCTGGAGATCAGTTTCCCGCATCAGGAGACTTCCACATGGAAAACTGGAAATACGTTCAGCGCGACCCCTCTGAAGCTCTCGCCAGGCTCCACTTTTACTCCATAACCAAGAAGCACGCCAAAGGCGAAATCGAAGCCCGCATCACCATCAAGGAGTTCGCCACCCCCTCCAACACCGACCTCACCTTCTTTGCCCAGGCCGACATCGAGCTCAACCAGAAGACGCTCCCCTTCCGCCCCTGCGGATGGCACCAAACCCAAATGGGCGCGCTGGCTGAGTGCCTGCGCAACCTGCGCCGTTTCGACTTCGAGCACCCCGAAGCGGAAGCCGAGAAGTGCGGAGATTGAATGCCGCAATTATGTAATTCCAAGCATGTAGCGCCGACCTCCCGGCCGACTGTAGCGTGGGCGTCCTCGCCCGCGCCGGGTTGGGAGTAGTTATCCTGTTACGCGATCTGAAAAACTAAATCCCTTCCCCCATCGACACATACTCCCGCAACCGCTCGAGTTCCGAGCGATAAGCCTCGCGCTCGGCTGCCTCGGCGGCGAATGGCTCCGCAGGCTGGGGTGGGCCTTTCGCATCCAGGCTGAAGTATTGTTCAAGCTCCGCCACGCGGGCCGAAAGCGCGATCAGCGCGTCGGAGAGCGGGTCCTTCACATCGTGCGGATCGGTAATCAGCACCCGCTGCCCGTTGCGATAAACAATATGCGCCGGCACTCCCACCACCGTCGAGTTGGGTGGCACGTCGGAAAGCACCACCGACCCCGCCCCGACTCGCGAGTTTTCGCCAATGGTAATGTTGCCCAGCACGTTGGCGTTGTTGCCAATGAACACGCCGTCGCACACCGTGGGGTGCCGCTTGCCGTGGCCCTTCCCGGTCCCGCCCAGCGTCACGCCCTGGTAGAGGGTAACGTCGCTGGCCACCACAGCGGTTTCGCCAATTACCACCCCCATGCCGTGGTCGATAAACAGGCGCCTCCCCAACAGCGCTCCGGGATGAATTTCCACGCCGGTAAGAAATCGCGAAATCTGCGACAGCACCCGCGCCGCAAGGCGGAGTTTTGCGCGCCAAAGCGCATGCGACACCCGATGAAACCAAACGGCCCAAAGCCCCGGATAACAAAGAAGAATCTCCAGCCACGAACGCGCAGCCGGGTCGCGCTCCCTAACGGAGCTGATATCTTCGCGAATGCGGGCGAACATTGCCATAGACAAGGGACTAAGGGAATAGGGAAAAGGTGACCCGGGGATTAAGTTCACCGATCACGGGCGGATCGCTGCCTTTCTATTCCCTAATCCCTACTCCCTATTCCCTGTCTTTACTACACCGTAGCAACCACCGCGATCGCCTCCGTTGCCGTGGCCAGCGCCTGCTGGCGCAGCGGTTCAAACAGCACGCTCGAAAGATACCGCTCGCCGAAGTCCGGCAGAACCACCACGATCAGTTTGCCTGCATTCTCCGGCCTCGCCGCCACCTTAAGCGCCGCAGCCAAAGCCGCTCCCGAGCTGATGCCGACAAATATTCCTTCTTCCAGCGGCAAACGGCGCGCCGCCGCAATCGACTCGTCGTTGGTCACCTGCACCACCTCGTCCACCAGGCTGGTGTCAAGCACCCCAGGCACAAAGCCCGCGCCAATGCCCTGAATCTTGTGCGGACCGGGCTTGCCGCCGGAAAGCACCGGGCTGTCGACCGGCTCCACAGCGATGGCCTTGAACTCCGGCTTCAGCGGCTTGATGTACCTGGCCACGCCGGTGATGGTGCCACCGGTGCCCACGCCGCTGATCAGAATGTCCACCTTGCCGTCGGTATCGTCCCAAATCTCCGGGCCGGTGGTGGCGTAGTGAATGGCCGGATTGGCAGGGTTGTTGAACTGCTGCAGGATGTAACCATTCGGCGTTTTGGCAAGGATCTCATCGGCCTTGGCGATGGCGCCCTTCATGCCGTTCGGCCCCGGCGTCAGTACGATCTCCGCGCCAAAGGCCAGCAATACTGTGCGGCGCTCCAGGCTCATGGTCTCCGGCATGGTCAGAATCAGCCGGTAGCCCTTGACGGCCGCAACAAACGCCAAAGCAATTCCCGTGTTGCCGCTGGTCGGCTCAATCAGCACGGTTTCGCCGGGCTTGATCTTGCCCGCCTTCTCCGCGGACTCAATCAGCGCCAGCCCGATGCGGTCCTTCACGCTCGAGACGGGGTTCTGGCTCTCCAGCTTGGCCACAACGGTAGCAGGCAACCCAGCCGCTACCCGATTCAGCCGAACCAGCGGGGTGCGGCCAACAAGTTCAGTTACATTCGCAGCAATGCGCGCCATAATCTTCTCCTCTTGCAGGGAAACTGTCTTCAGCTCCCCCTTTTAAAGTTTTTGGTGGTGTGGTGGAGCTTTCGGGCGATGGAAAGCGCGCCCGGTCAGGCGCACGTCAGCATCGGAGCTTCTCACCAGGACGGTGTTAGCAACATCGACGCATAACAACAGCCTAGTCCCGCAACATAGGCTATGGCAAGCACAACCGTAGGAATATACAACTGCCTCAACAGCCCCGTGCCCCATCTTTGCTGTCATCCTGACCGGAGCGGAAGGACCTGCGTTTTGTCATCCTGGCGCAAAGGTGGGAAACCAACAAACTGGAACGTCCCGTTCATCGGGATCTCTCGGCTTCTCCAACGCGGCCCCATCCGCAGGCGCAAAATTGATATACGTCCTCTCCAAAATAATCGTTGACAACCGAACTCTACATATGTAGAGTTTCCTTCATGAACCTCCGGATGTCCCCTCAAACCGTCCTCGTCCTCGATGCTTTTCTCGTCCAGGCCGACGAGTGGAAATACGGTTACGACCTGAGCCGGATCACGGGCCTCAAGTCCGGCACGCTCTATCCCATCCTCATGCGCATGGCGGAGCGAGGCCTTCTTGAAACCCAGTGGGAGACAGGCGAGCCGGGTAAGCCTCCGCGCCACATGTACCGCTTTACTCCGGATGGCCTGCGGTTCGCCAGGACGCATTCACAGTCTCATCCGGCCAGCCCGCTCGACCGGGTTGCAATCGGCCAGATCAACTTGGGTTTACCGGTTCTGGACCGCGCTGTGCGGGGTTGGCGCTGATGGGCGCGCCGCGCAGCTTCGCTGCAGCGCTGTTGAGGGCCGCATTGCGCCTGGCCCCTGCGGCCAGTCGCGAATGGGCTGCCGCGATGCTGCGGGAACTGGACTTCATTGAGGGCGATTGGGCGGCGCTGTTTTGGGCGCTCGGCAGCACCGGTGTAATTTTTCGCCACGCGGCAACCGAGTGGCGTGCACACTTCACAAATCGAAAAACCAAGGAGGAGCAGATGAACGAAACGGGAAAGAAAGCAATCGGATTTATGTCGGGCTTGCTGGGTGCCTTCGTTGTGGTTCTGTGCGCGTTGGGCGTGCAGTTGCTGGCTGAGTTTCTCTTTCCAACGCTGAAGATCGCCTACCGGACCATGACCCACGTCACAACCGTCATTGTCATCCCAGAAGCAATCTTCATAGCCGTTGCCGTCAAACTCTGGCCAAAGCGCGGCGCGGTGGCCGCCGGCGTCCTATTCTTCGCCGTTGCGGCCGGCCTGCACATCTTTATTCACTTCGCCAGGCAATAGTTGGCCTGAGGTGAAAAATTTCTCAACGGGGATTGCATGGAATCATCAACAATGCCGGCCACACCGTTCTCAAACTCGATCGCCCCGTGGCTCTCGGTTCGCAACAGCGCCCAGGCGGTCGAGTTCTACAAGTCCGCCTTCGGTGCAACAGAGGTCTATCGAATCGAGGACCCCGACGGCAACGTAGTCGCAAGACTTTCGATGGCTGGCGCCGAGTTCTGGGTCGCAGACGAATAACCTGCGCACCAGAATTTCAGCCCCGAGTCGCTAGGCGGCTCAACGGTCCGCATCATCCTCACCATGCCCGATCCCGACACGGTCTTCCATCAAGCAATCAACGCCGGCGCAACCCAAGTCTACGACGTCAGCGAAGGCCACGGTTGGCGTGTAGGCCGCATCGCCGACCCATACGGCCACCACTGGGAAATCGGCCGCCCCCTCGCCCGCACCTGAGCTATGAATCCGGCTCGCAGACGAGCCGGACGGTGATGGAATTGATAAAATAGCAGCAGGAGCCATCGCATGGATGCGCCGCAACCGCGGACCTCGCTGAGCGAAGAAGGGCTTGCCTGTCTGCGTGCCATGGCGCCCCGTTACGTGTGGTGGAAGACTCCGGATGAAGCGATGGAGTATCCAGGCCGCGTTGCCGCACAAGTGATGAACATCGGTACGTGGGAAGACCTGACAGATACGATCGAAGCCACCGGCGAGGATTATCTGCGTGAGGTATTGCAGCACGCCGAAGCCGGTCAGTTGGACGCACGCTCCTGGCACTATTGGCACTACCGCCTCGGCCTCGCCGAATACGGCGTCAAGCCCGTCCCGCCCATGCCGATCAGGAGGGTCGAGTGAGCACCTTCGATCCGCATTGGGAAGTACTTTCTCCGGCACAGCAAGAGCTTTGGCCTCAGCTTGCGCCAAGCGTTGAATTGGGGTTGGTTCTGTATGGAGGAACAGCCGCGGCTTTGCGCCTGGGCCATAGAACTTCTGTCGATTTTGATTTCTTCACAGAAGAACCACTCGACAAGAAAGAGATGCAGGAGAAATTCAGCTTTCTTGCCCAGGCTAGCGTAATTCAAGACCGCCCGGACACCCTCAGCGTGCTCGCTCCAGTCGGGGAGAGCAACGTCAAGGTCTCCTTCTTTGGAGAGACCGGAATCGGACGGGCAGGTACTCCGGAACGCGCCCCGGATGGGGTGGTTGAGGTTGCATCCTTACTCGACCTGCTGGCTACCAAGCTGAAGGTGATTCAACAGAGGATCGAAGCAAAAGACTACCTGGACGTAATTGCACTGCTTCGAGCCGGAGTCCGTTTGGAGACAGCCCTGGCCGCCGCGACTGCGATGTACTACCCCTCATTCCAGCCAAGCGAAGCTATAAAGGCGCTGACCTATTTCGAAGGTGGCGACTTAGCCAGCCTGACGAAATCCGAGAGAGAGTTTCTTTCTCGCGCGGGGTCCGATATTCGGCGCATCCCGGTTGTGGGGTTGGCTTCCCGCTCACTGTCTGCGCGTCCCTTCAGGTAATCTGGCCAGGTCCCGCTCGGCGGCCTTTGAATGGCATCCTCAAATTGCTCCGAGTATTCGGTCACCAACCCTCACCCCGTATTCCGCAGCCCCGCCGAAATCCCGCTAATAGTCGCCGCAATCGCCCGATTCACCTCCGCCGTATCCTCCCCCGCCCGCTTGCGTCTCAGCATATCCACCTGGATCAAATGCATCGGATCGACGTACGGATTCCGCAGCTTGATCGAGTGCGCCAGCACCTGGTTAGTCTCCAGCAGTTCCGTCTGCCGAAGAATGGCCAGCACAGCGCGGACGCTGCGATGAAACTCGCCCTCAAACTGGTCGTAGATGCGCTCGCGGAGCCCCGAATCCTCCACCAGCGACGAATAAAGCCGCGCCGTGGCCAGATCCACCTTACCCAGCGCCATCTCCACATTGCGCAGCAGGTCGATGAACAGCGGAAACTCCTGCGCCATGGTTTGCAGCAGTTGCAGCGCCCCAGGCTTCAAAAGATACTGCTCCAGCGCATACCCCACGCCGAACCAAGCCGGAACCAGCAACCTTGACTGCGTCCAGCCGAAAACCCATGGAATGGCGCGCATGTCGGCAAGCTGTAGAGACGACTTGCGCCGCGAAGGCCGCGACCCGATCTTCGCGTTCTCCAACTCAGTCATCGGCGTGGACTCCTCAAAGTACGTCAGCACGCCAGGGTCTTCAAGAATGTGCTCGCGATAAAACCCAAACGATATCGCCGACAACTCGTCGAGCGCAGCCTCCCACTCAGGCTTCAGCACGCCGGTAAAGTGTCCCTCCGGGTCGCGTGCATTGGGCCGCGCCATCGCATCCAGCGACGCCGCGATCATCAGCTCCAGATTGCGCTCGGCCAGCACCTCGTCGGCATACTTGAAGTTCAGCACCTCGCCCTGTTCGGTAATGCGCAACTGCCCGTCAAACGAATCCATGGGCT
>CAYWMR010000074.1:0-15032 GCA_964458965.1 uncultured Occallatibacter sp.
CGAACTTTTGCGATGCGCCGAAAACAGCCCGCCCATAGGTATGCGTGCCGCCTTCGACCTTGAAGAAGTTCTCGGGCAGCGTCTTGAAGAATTCCATGTGGGCGTTTGCGGCCGAGCTGAAGTCGCCGGCATTAGCGTAGTAAGGGCCTTTCTCGAAATTCACCCGCTCGACAAACTCCGGGATGACGATGTTCATGTCGGAGTAGCCCTCGCCATGCGCGTGCGAGGGGAGGTTGAGCGGCATATCATCGAGGAAGATGGCGATATCCGTGCCGTGGTCGAGATTGAAACCGCGCAGAAAATATTGGTTGGCTTTGCCGCCGCCGGCGTGTTGCGTGACGATGAGGCCGGGGACTGTCTCCAAAACTTCTCCCGAACGAAGAATCGGACGATCCTGGATTTCGGTTGCGCCCACCGTGCCTTGAGAGGCGGATTCGGCAACCCCGATGAGGTCGTCCTGGCGGCCCTGCACATTGATGGTGGTGCTCACGGCGGCCACCACCAGAGCGATGCGCAGCGGGGCCGGCGTCCCGGTTGTCCCAACGGTGAGAAGGATTTCTTTGGTTTCAAAACCGGGACTCGATACAACCAGCCGATAATTGCCAGGCGCGAGGCTGGAAATAGTGAAGGCGCCGTTTTTGTCGGACTGTGTGGTTTTTTGTAGGGTACCGTTGGTGCTGCGAACCTGCACGGCAGCCTGGGCAATTACGGCGCCGGAGGTGTCAACGACTGTGCCTGATAGCTGAGGCAGACGAGGCTGATCGCTGGTGGCTACCGGGGGATCCTGCGGATTGAGCGCTGTGGAGGCGATGTGCTCGAGAGTGGATTGCGCTGGAGCAAAGAGGCTGCCGGCAAGCATGACAATCGTCGGTATGACGATATTAGGAATCGTGCTACGAGGCGTCACGATTATCCCTTTTCGGAGGTTTTGAAGAATGCACATGCGCTCCGGCAGCAACAAACGAATCTCCGCGGGGAAGGATAAGGGTAACACGAAGTGGAGAATCATGCTACCGACGATTCCCGCGTTTCTGACGGAAGGTGCAGGGAAAGGGGAAACATGGCCTGGCGGAATGGCGAAGAGGGTCTGGAGACCCTCCGTACAGCCGGTCTGGAGACCGGCGCTACTCTGGGAGACTCGTGCTACTGTGGGAGACCGGCGATACTCTCGCTGAAGAGCGGTGAGGAATTCAGGCTACGGGCCTTGTGGTCGTCCGCTTGCATCTGCAACAATCCGTACCGGGTTTGGACAGGGGCGATTTGTGTAGCGGAATTTCGCGATTCAAATCGACCTGGAGGAGAGAATCGTGAAACGGACAGGCAAGAAACCTCATTGGCTTGGGGGAATGCTGATGGGCGCGTTGCTGGCGTGCGGCATGTCTCAGGCTCAACCGGGGCCCACGCCATTTGTGAAGCTACTTTCGCCGGACATTCATCCGGATCAGACTGTGACCTTCCGCTTCAGTGCGCCGCAGGCGAACGAGGTGACGCTGAACGGAAGCTGGCCGGAAGCGCGCAACATCAAGATGGCCAAGGATGACGCCGGCATCTGGTCAGTGACGGTGGGGCCGCTTCCGGCACAGCTTTTTGGCTTTTGGTATATGGTCGATGGCGTGAAAGCGCTGGACCCCAACGATTCGGAGACGCAGCGGGATGGAACGCGCATCGACAACCTGCTGCTGATTACCGGACCGGCCGACGATTTGTGGACCTTCAAGGATGTACCGCATGGGACGTTGGAGGAGGTGTGGTACCCGTCGCCCACGCTGGGCCAGGACCAGCGCCGGATGGTTGTCTATCTGCCGCCGGACTATTTGAAGAACAAGGTGGCGCGGTACCCGGTACTTTATCTACTGCACGGCGGGGGTGGGGATGAAGACGCGTGGACGACGATGGGACGCGCTCCGACGATCATGGACAATTTGATTGCCGCGGGGAGAGTGGTGCCGATGATTGTAGTGATGCCCAATGGCAACGCGAAGCAGACGGTATCGCAAGGGTTTGGATTGGGACCGACTCCCGCGCCGCAGCAGGTGAATGCGCCGGCTCCGCCACCCATGCAGGCGGCGGGCGCGACGCCGGGAGGGATGCCTGCGGGTTTTCGGCCTCCTCCGGCGGTAGCCTATGAGGGTTCCTATCCGCAGAGCCTGGTGAAGGATGTGATTCCGTTTATCGAAGCCAATTACCGGGTGATACCGGATCAGGATCATCGGGCTGTTGCCGGACTCTCAATGGGCGCGGGACACACGGTGATGGCGACCAATAACAACCCCGGAGAGTTTGCTTACATCGGGGTCTTCAGCGGCGGGATACGTAACCTGGACGACGCGGCGGAGAGACAACTGCAGGCGCTGAGCAAGAGCGGAGTGAAGTTCTACTGGACCGGAGCCGGCGATGCCGACATGGCACGCGCGGGCACCGTAACGCTGCATGACGAGTTGGTCAAGCTGGGGTTCAAGACTTCGTATACCGAGATTCCGGGTGTTCATTATTGGTTTCTCTGGCGGCCGTTCCTGGCCGATTTTACGCCGCTGCTGTTCCGGTGATGGCCGGGATGCGCGGAAAGCCGGGTGGTGAAAACAGCGGGGGCAGGAAAGAGGGGGCAGTCGCTGCCGCACCCTGATTCCTGCCCCCTGTTTTCTGAGCCCTTAGTTACGGAAGGGTTATTGCCACTCCGCCGACGTAGACTGTGCAGCTGGTTTGGCAGGTGATGTTGCTGTAGTTGCTGACCGCGTCGTTGAGTGTGGTCAGGTAGGAATCGCCTGTAACGACCCAGGTGCTAGTTGCGTCCAGAGTCAGGCTCACTGTTCCGCCGCTATGGGCATTGTTGATTGCGCCCGTAAACGTGGAGGGTACGGCGGGAGTCGCAGAATCCGCAGCCAGGCTTATGGTTGCAGAACTGAGGCTGTCCACGATGATGTCGCCGGTAAGTATTTCGCCGAAGGCATCGAAGGTGACATTGCCGCCGTTATGGTTGAGCGTGCCGCTGTTGAGCGCCGCGGCGGTCAGCAGGGTTCCGTTGCTGCCCGTGATGACGTTCGCGTCGGTTGGTGTGGTGTTGGTCACTGTCACATCGGTTAAGGTGATGGTGGCCGCGGTGTTGGCGACGGAGAAGAGCGTCGCCGGGCTGTTTTGATCGCTGGTGGACAAGCCGGTTGGGCAAGGCGCCAGCGATGCGTCGGTTGCGTCGCAGGCGTAAGTGAGTGAGCCGCCGGACATGGTGAAGGAGCCAGTGCCGGCCACGGAGTCAGCAAGCAAGGGATTCTGGTAGAAGAAGATGCCATGATCGTCGCCCAGCGCGCCGGAGATTGTGGCTCCGCCGGAGATGGATACCGAGTTGCCGCCTTCGACCGTTATGGCCGTCCCGTTCATCGCAGTTACTGTGTCGCCGGATAGCACGACTGAGCTGCTTGCGCCCGCGACGCGAACGCCAGAGGCGCGCGTGCCGTTGGAGGTGTAGTTGCCGCCCGCAGAGGTGATGTTGCCGCCGCCGGAACCTGCCGCAATTGCGGCACTGCTGTTGCCGTAGGTGGTGGAGGTTACATTGGCGAGAGTGAGCGTGCCCTGGTTGGTCGCTTTGAGACCGTAGGAGCCGTTCCCGAAGGTGTTGACGATGACATCGGTAGCGGTGACAGTGCCGCCCATGGAGGCGAACACGCCGCTGCTCGAGTTGTTATCAGTGGTAATGGAGCCAGGATCGCCCTGCCCGTCGTCGGTAAGGATGATGGTGGCGCCCGTACTCACGGTAGCTTCGGTGCCGTAAGCCAGGATCGCGGCGTTGGTTCCGTTGGTATTGGAATCGGCGCTGTAGCTGCTTGCGGAGCCCGAGGTAATGGTTGGGTAGAAGGTGACCGTCCATTGATCGGACGGGCCGCTGTTGACTGCACAGATGGCACTCTCGTTGAGGCCCTCTGCGTCGAAGCTGGCGTCGGCCGAGGATGCGCCGGCGATGTAGACATTCAGGCCTGTTGCGTTTGAAGAATGCAGGCCGTCCTGCAAGCCGCATGCGTTCACGGTAAGGCTTGCTGTTGTGCTCACGCTCGAGTAGTTTGGATCGCTTGAGGTGAAGGTTACGGGATAGGACGCCGTGCCGATTGCGGGAATTGTAGTGGGGCCGGTCCAGGCGAAGGTACCGTTAACGTCGGTTGTGCCGCCGCCGGGAACGGAGCCGGTGACCGTACCGGGGGTAAGAGTTGAGTTGCTGAGCGCCAGGGTGGCGGCGATGGATGAGCCGGTTGGCAGGACGGTAACCGTGGGCGTCGCCGGGTTTACCAGAACATTGACGTTGCTCGACGACGTGCTGAATTCAGTGAGATTTGTGGGTGTGAAGGTCACGCTCTCAGAATCCGTGCCCGCGATGGGTGTCGTGGTTGGCGCGGTCCAGGTGAACGTGCCCGCCGTGTTGGCCGATTGGCCGCTGAAATGCGATGCGGACAAAGCCTGGCCATAGGTAATGGCGGTGGCTGCCGAAGGCCATGTGATGATTGCGGTCGCCTGGGATACGGTGACGTGTATCGGAGATGTTAGCGAGGTGTAATGGACTGTGTCGGTGGGTGTAAAGGTGACGCTCTCGGAATCCGTGCCCACCGGTGGGATAACGCTGCCGTTGGTCCAGGCGAAGGCGCCGCCGGAACCTGTGGCGAAGCTGAGCGTGGAGGTGGACAATGCTGCTCCGTAGGTGATGCCAGAGGCGGTAGGCCAGATCACCGCGGGTGTTGCCTTGTTCACGCTCACGCTTACTGTGCCAGTAGCGTTGTTGTAGTCAATGGTGTCAGTCGGCGTAAAGGTCACGCCCTCGGAGTTCGGCCCGATGGTGGTGAGGTTGACGGCGCCGTTGGTCCATCCGAAGGTGCCATTTGCGGATCCGCCGCTGAGCTTGGATGAAGACAGCAGCGCGTTGTAGGTAACGGTGCTGGCTGTCGGCCAAGTGACGGTGGGGTTCGCCATGGCTACGGTAATACTTGCGGTGCCCGTTGCCGTGTTGTAGTCCGTGATATCCGTCGGCGTGAAGGTGACGCTCTGGGCTGCCCCGCCAACGTGGGGGACAGTGGTGCCCGTTGTCCAGGCGAAGGAGCCTGCCGGGGTGGAAGAGCCGCCGGAGAGGCCGGATGTGGACAAGGCCGCGCCGTAGGTGATTGCAGTGGAGGTTGGCCAGCCTACGGCAGACGGGTTGGCCTTGATGACGGTAACCGCACCCGGCGTGTAGGCGATGGAATATTTCGGATCTACCGCTCCGTAGCACATGGAGGTGTACGATCCCGGATGGCTTGCTGCTACGTTGGTGTAGAGCGTGAAGCAGGTAGGCTGTGTGGTCAGCGATATGCTGCTGTCGCCGTTTACCCAACCGCTGTAGGACGCCGTGATCCCCGGTGCCGCCGAGCCATAGGGAATCGACGCCGGACTGGATGCGGTGACGGTCAATTGCGCCTGATACACCGTGACATTCACCGACAACTGAGGCGCGGCCGCGTAACTGGCAGTCACGGGCACGTTAGCCGCTACAACGACCGTTCCAGGGCCGGTTGGCGTCAGGATGCTTCCGCTGATCGATCCCGGTCCGGAGGTCACAGAGTAGACGACCGTCGAGCCGGAGGTTGAAGTTGCCGTGAAGGTAACCGGCACTCCGTAGGTGGTTGACGAAGCATAGAAGCCCTTGATCGTCTGCGCAGCCTGGGTTACCGCAAAGGAACCGGCGGCGTAGGTAATCGAGTAGTTGGGGTCCACCGCTCCGGAGCAGTTGGTGGGGTAGGTTGCCGCCGCGCTGTTTGCCTTGTAGGTTGTGGAGCAGGTTGGCTGCGTGGTCAACGATGCGCTGGTATCGCTATGAACAAACGTTGCATAAGTCGCAGTGATGGTTGGTACGGTTCCGCCAACATTTAGGGTTGCGGGGCTGGAGGCAGTGATGACCAAGGGCGCCTGGTTGACCGTGACAGTCACATTCACAGGGGCCAATGCCGTGTAATTGGTGGTCCCGGCCACGCTGGCAGACACAACAACCGCTCCAACGCCGGTGGGCGTTAAGGTGGTTACGCCGCTGAGGGTTGCCAGGGATGCCGGACCGGATACCAACGCGTAGGTAACCGTCGCGGTAGAGTTTGTGGTTGCCGAGAGGGTAACCGGCGTTCCATAGACTGCGGACTGGTTATACCAGTGGCTGATGGCTGGCGTCGCCTGGGTCACGGTAAGCGAGCCGGCCGGGTAGGTAATGGTGTAGTTGGCGTCCACAGCTCCGGAGCAAGTGTTGGCAGTGGCGTACGTTCCCGGGGCGGTAATCGTGGTGTAGGTCGTGGTGCAGGTTGGCTGTTTGGTCAACGATGCGCTGGTGTCGGAGTTGATAAAGCCAGCATAGGTTGGCGTGATGGTTGGAATGGCCGCGCCGTAGGCTACTGTGGCGTTGGATGCGGTGACGGTCAAAGCAGTCGGCCCATTGACGGCAACTGGCGCAGAAGAGGACATGCTGGTAGTAAACTGCGCTGCTCCCGTGCTTGCGAAGTACCCGCCATACGATGCGACGAGATAGTGCTTGCCGATGGCCAGTTGAGTTGCGGTGATGGTCACGGAGGCGGATCCGGCGGTGACGGCTATTTTTCCCAGGTTGGCGGCGTTGGTGATGCTTCCTCCCGCCGTGCCGGTATCGTAGAAGGTTACGCTCCCCATCGACACCGTGGAGGGTGTTACGGTGGCGGTCAGTGTGAAGCTGGCGGCGCCAAAGGTTTTGGTGGCTGATCCAGAGGCTGCGATCGAGGTTGCGGTTGTGGTGGCCACGATCGACATGGGCATGGAGGAGGAGGTGGCGGTGGACCCATTCGCCGTATAGCTGGCACTCATGGGATGCGAGCCGACCAACTGCGAGTTGAGGGTCAGCGTGGCAATTCCACCACTAAGAGTTCCTGTGCCCACCGAGACGCCGTTGTCAAGAAAGGTTACGGAACCAGCGGAAGACGAAGGTGTTACAGTCGCGGTAAACGTCACGTTGGCGCCATAGTAGTATGGGCCTGCCGAGATTGCCAGGGCTGTCGCGGAGGGTGTGGCAACGGTGACGGTATGCGCCGTAGAGGTGCTGGGCTGGTCGACCGCATTTCCGTTATAAGTAGCTGTGATGGAGTGTGCGCCGGCCGCCAGTGTGGTCGTGGCGAACGTGGCCGTTGTGCCACTGATATTCCCACCTCCGAGAGCGGTGCTTCCGTCGAAGAAGGTCACGGACCCTGTCGCGCCCGAAGTGACGGTTGCGGTCAGCGTCTCGTTGGCCCCGGGAATGATGGAGGCTGAGGAGACACCCAGCGTTGTCGTCGTTCCCGCTCCTGCGATCACCTTGACGGTAACTGCTGGTGATGTGCTGGTGGTGTAGGGCGCTGTTCCGCCATAAACAGCCGTCAATGAGTTGGTGGCAGTGGGCAGATTTTTGACGGTCAGGGTGGCTATGCCGGAACTGAGGGTTTGTGCAGCACCCAGGGCGGAGGATCCGTTCATAAAGGTCACGGAACCTGTCGTCGTCAGGGGATTCATGGTTGCGGTCAGCACCACGGTGCTGCCGGAGGCCGTGCCGGCTGCGGCAACCGCCGCGCCGTTCACGGTGGCTACCAGTCCCGTGGTGGTTGTGACAGTCACGTTGACGGCGGTCGCCGGGCTGGAGGTGCTGGGGTCGTAGGTTGCGCTGCCGTTGTAGGTAGCCGTGATGGAATGGCTGCCGGCCGTGAGGTTGGTGGTGGACAGCGTCGCCACTCCAGAGGCGAGGGTCCCGTTTCCAAGCGAGGTGCTTCCGTCGAAGAAGGTTACGCTTCCAGTCGCCGCCAAGGGCGTCATTGTCGCGGTCAGCTTCTCGGTGCTGCCGGAGACGACGGTCGGAGCCGAAGCTGCCAGCGCAACTGACGATGATGTTCCAGCCACAACTTTGAAGCTGGCGGCCGATGAAGTACTGGTCTGAAACCCCGCATTGGTGGCAAAAACAGCCGTCACCGAGTTGGTACCAACCGGCAGTGAAGTGGCTGAAGCTACGGTCAGGGTCGCAATTCCGGAGCTGAGGGTGCCTGTTCCGAGAGTGGCGGAACCGTTCATGAAGGTGACGGAACCTGTGGCGGTCAGGGGGCTCATGGTTGCGGTCAGCAACACGCTGCTGCCCAGGGCTGTGCCGCCGGCGGGAATGGCCGCGCCGTTCACTGAAGCGACCAGCGTGGTTGTTGTGGCTTCAGTCACGCTGACACTCACCGCGGTGGCGGTGCTGGCGACAAAGGCAGTTGCAGAGGTTGGAGCGAAGACTGCTGTTAGTGAGTCGGTCCCCACCGCCAATGTGGTGGAGGCAATGTGGCATGTGCCGGAGGCAAGGGTGCATGCCGATCCGACCGCGGTGCCGTTGCTCTTGAATTGCACGGTACCTGCCGGGGTTCCGGAGGAGGCAGTCACCGTCGCAGTCATCGTCACGCTGACGCCGAAGGCAGAGGTTGAGGATGCTGCCGGGGCGGTGATGGTCGTGGTCGTCGCCAGCGCCGTTGCATGGGCGCTGATTATGGCCGAGAGCAGGAACAGAAGCAGGATTGACACACTGCCGCAGCCCTTGAGAATGCTTGTGGATGTTGCGGGAGCCCCTTTGCGCGTCGCTGCTCCTGGTGAAGTTCGCATATCGGACATTTTGAAACCCTCCGTGATGAATGACTGGCTCTCAAGGAGTCAGCGTGCAATGGGAATTGACAGGTTAAGACGACGCTAGGCAAGCTGCGATTGCATTAGTTTCAGGGAAAGCCTTGTCGCGGCTCTGAGGCCTGGCCGGGATGGGAGCGGCATCGACATTGCACTGTTTGGCGCGCAAGACGCGGAGGCTGGAGACGGCGGGAAGGGGATCGATGAACGGGAGTGGTGACGGGTTGCTGCCGATTCCAGAGAACTGGTTGATTGGCGGTTCGTCCCGGTGGTGGAGAAGCAGGGTTCTTCAAGACCGATGTTGGCATGACAGTATTCCTCGACGATTTCCAGCAGGCGGATTAGGCGCAGCCTGGAGTTCTGGGAGTCACGCGAGTGTCACCTGTTGACCGGGTGAAGCACCGCCGCATCTCACCTCCTCTATATCGACTGCATGCTTACGTTCTTCTCATTGCTTCAAATTGATACATTGGCGGCATGGATTGGAGCGTGTTTCAGGAAATCGCTGCGTCGATTGGTGCGGGCATGCCGCAGGGGTTAAAACCCCTCGTCATTCTTGCGCTCATCGGCACGACTAAAGTCGTGCCCTGATACAGAGCAACCGCGAAACGCATCGGAGGTGATTTTTTGGGCAGCCTGTAAAGTGGTGCCTTGATACAAAGCCATCGCGAAACGCCCACTCATCGGACAAAAACGTCCGATGAATGGGGCGCAGCTTCGTCTGTCGCGGGTCGGCGAGGCCGTTGGGGGACTCGAAAGAAACAGAAATGCGGGTTCAACAAAACGGGACGACGTGGAGTTCTGCGGACTCCCACTCATCGGACAAAAACGTCCTGCCCCGACCCTGAGGGTACCCCGGCGCCCAAATGGGGCACAGCTTCGTCTCCGTGGGTCGGCAGCGGCGGTGGGGGACTGGTTATTGTGAAAGGGCTTAACCGTCAGCGTCAGGAAAGAGCGGCGGGGGGAGATCTTCGTCATTTGGCGAAGGGACGTAAGGCTGCGGCAAGTGGTGGGCGCCCTCCGGCGTGTCAAGCAGAAGATCAGGACTTATGCAATCCCCTTTGCAGCGGTGATACAGCTCCAAGCCGAGGCGGGAAGGAGTGATATCGAAGTTATCCATAGGCACATAAGACGTGAAGTCAAAGACCTTATCAATAAGTCCCGAGTTGAATAGATAGGCAACATCCGTAGCAATCCTGGAAACGTCGTACATTTCGGTAAGCCGAATCATCTCTTCGGGCGAAAGGACGATTCGCGTTGGAGGAGGATACTCATTACCGGACATGAGCTTCAATGCACGGATGCATCCGCCAACGAAGATGAGGCTTTGATGGTGGGTAAGATTGATGAGCAGTTCGACAAAGGCGGAATTGGATTCGTCCGTCCCCTGCGGTGTGCAGGATGTAACCAGCAGGCCAGCCCACAGATGCCTTGTGAAATCGTCTGCCCACGACCCATGCTTAAGGATGCTTGCGACCAGGGGCGGGTGGGCGCGCATCCTGTCGGAATCGGGTTCCGCGGCCAGGAGTTCTTCTGCAAAGAGGGCGATCTCCATAGCGTTCTCAGTTCGTTGCTTATCGAGTTCGCCGCCGAGCAAGAGAATGGCTTCCTGGGCTTCGCCATGACAGAGGCGGCACAAGAACAGGATTGTCCGGAGCACTCTGAGGGTGTGCAGGATTTCTTTCGGGCCGGTGAGAACGACCGCATTTCTGAGCAGAACATCCCATAGGTTTGGATCGAGGCCCGCGGGGAGAACAAACGATAGTCCGATGCCATCGGAGGTATGGCGGGCAACCCGCGCCTGCACGGCGATGCGGGGCTCGGAATGATCCTCGGCCAACCCTTCCACTTCCACAGTCAACGGGATCAGTTCACCAAGAGGCCAGCGCTCTTCGGTAAGGATATGAAGACCGGTGGAGCTTACATCCCGGATAGTCGCCGGTTTCGCGGCGGGGGTGTCGCGGCGCAGAGCGGCAAACCCAGACGGGATTCGCCTTTCAGCGCGGGGCTTCTCGACATACCCCAGCTTCTTGATCCAGGATTTCCAATCATTCCCTGAGGGCATTTTGTTTTCCGGAATCTTGTTTTGTTTGCATTGTTTGCATCGAATTGTACCGTCTCTGGGGCGGATTGCCAGGTTAAAAGAAGTTTTGTACCGAGAAAGCCATCGTTTGCGGATGAAAATCCGGGCGATTGGCCTCGGTACCGGGCATGGCCTGCCTCTTTATGATGCTGTGCCGGATTTATTGGTTGATGCGCGAGGGCTGGGAGTCAGGGGGATTGGATGCGGGCGAAGGCAATGTGTAAACATCGAAGTAGATTATGAGTTCACCGGATGTATCGCAAATCGCGGGTCCTGTCCACTCCAGTTCTGCAGGGCGGGCTGTTCGCTTCGGCTTCGAAAACACCTATGCGCGGTTGCCGGAGCGCTTCTATGCCCGTGTGAACCCGACACGTGTCGCGGCTCCGCAACTGGTGAAGGTGAATGTGGAACTGGCCCGGCGCCTGGGTTTGGATCCGGATGCACTGGCAAGCGCGCAAGGGGTAGAGGTGCTGGCGGGAAACAGCGTGGCGGAAGGGTCTGAGCCGCTGGCTATGGCCTATGCGGGCCACCAGTTCGGGCATTTTGTGCCTCAACTGGGCGATGGCCGCGCCAACCTGCTGGGAGAAGTGACAGGTCAGGATGGAGTGCGCTACGACATTCAACTGAAGGGATCGGGACGGACGCCGTTCTCGCGCGGGGGCGACGGCAGAGCGGCGGTTGGTCCGGTGCTGCGCGAGTACATTGTGAGCGAGGCAATGGCGGCCCTTGGGGTGCCGACCACTCGGGCTCTGGCGGCGGTAACAACGGGAGAACGAGTGTTCCGGGAGACAGCCTTGCCTGGAGCCGTGTTTACACGGGTTGCGGCGAGCCATTTGCGGGTTGGGACCTTTGAGTATTTTGCTGCGCGGCGAGACACGGACGGAACTCGCACGCTGGCGGAATATGCGATTACCCGGCACTATCCCGAGGCGGCGCAGGCTGGACAGCGCTATCGGGCATTGCTGGACGGCGTGATTCGGCGGCAGGCGCACCTGGTGGCTCAATGGATGCTGCTCGGCTTCATTCATGGCGTGATGAACACGGACAACACCTCGATTTCAGGCGAGACGATCGATTATGGCCCATGCGCTTTTATGGAGGCATACGATCCGTCCACGGTGTTCAGCTCCATTGACGCGCAGGGACGCTATGCGTATAGCAACCAGCCGCGCGCCATGCTGTGGAACCTGGTGCGGCTGGCGGAAGCATTGCTGCCGGTTATGGAGCAGGAGGCGAGGAGCAAAGAAGCCGCGATTGAGTCGGCAAAAGAGGCTCTCTCTGAATTCGATGGGCAATTTGAAGCGGCACGCAGCGCGGGACTGCGGCGCAAGATTGGACTGAATACGGAGCGCGACGGAGACGGGGCGCTGGTTGAAGATCTGTTGGAGCGCATGTTCGCTAACCGCGCAGACTGGACGCTGACCTTTCGCCGGTTGTGCGACGCGGCAGACGGGCCGGAAGGCGACGCGGGAGTGCGGGAGCTGTTCGCCGATCCGGGAGCATACGATGCGTGGGCGGTTCGATGGCGGAAGCGGCTTGAAGAAGATGCAGGGTCAGAAGATCCAGGTTCGGAAATTCCAGGGGCTGGGCAGGCACGGGCCGGGGCCATGCGGTCGGTGAATCCGGCGTTCATTCCGCGTAATCATATGGTGGAGGCGGCGCTGGATGCTGCGATGTGGAGGCAGGACTTTGGACCGTTCGAGGAGTTGCTGGAAGTGGTGTCACAACCCTACGAGGACAGGCCGGGGCTGGAACGGTATTCGACGCCGGCGAGGCCGGAGGAGTACGTCAGCCGAACTTTCTGCGGGACGTGACCGTCAGTAATCCCGGTGCGCAGAAATCAGCCTGAAGCTGCAATAATTCACTGCGAGTAGCAAGGGCCCGGTTGCGAGGGGATCAAGATCATGAAGCGATTTGAATTATTCGTTGGTCTTAGTTTGCTGGTTGCAATGGCTGCGTCTGGGCAAGGTCCGCGACAGACGCCTTATTCCTGGAAAAATGTGCAGATTGTGGGTGGCGGATTTGTGGATGGGGTCATTTTTCATCCCACGGTTCCCGGGGTTCGCTACGCCCGCACCGACATGGGAGGCGCCTATCGCTGGGATTCGACCGCGAACCGCTGGCAGCCGATTCTGGATTGGATGCCCTACAAGGACCTGAACCTGATGGGGGTCGAGTCGATCGCTGTTGATCCAAACGATTCCAACCGGGTTTACCTGGCATGCGGCACCTACACCAACCCGCGCACGCCCAACGGGGCCATTCTTCGCTCCGATGACCGGGGCAAGAGCTTCCAGCGGACAGATGTTCCGTTCAAATTCGGCGGCAACGAAGATGGGCGCGGAAACGGCGAGCGGCTGGCGGTGGATCCCCTGGACGGGCGGATTCTTTATCTTGGAACACGCCATGACGGACTTTGGCGCTCGAACGATCACGGTGCAACCTGGTCGGCGGTAGCCAGCTTTCCCGATGTGAAGGAAGCTGTTTCTGCTGCGCCCGCGCCCAGCCCCGGCGAATCGCCTGAGCAGCGCTGGCGGCGGATGCCTGTGAGCGGCAGCGGGATTGTTTTCGTCAAATTCCTGCCGATGGGGGGCTTGCAAAAGCCGCTCTCGGGCACGCAGATGATTTATGTTGGTGTGTCTTTGATGGGGCGGCCAAACCTTTTCGTCTCGACCGACGCGGGCGCCAGTTGGCACGATGTGGCGGGAGCGCCGACGCAATACCGGCCGACACGCGCGGCTCTCGCGAGCGACGGATTTCTCTACATCGCATATGGCACCTCACCGGGCCCCTCGCGGATGACGGATGGCGGGGTTTGGAAGCTGAACACGCGCAGTGGCGAATGGACGGACATTACGCCCGACCACCCTGTTGCGGGCAGCAAGCAATTCGGCTATGCGGGCGTCTCGGTGGATGCGCAGCACCCGGGGACGCTGATTGCCAGCTCCTTTGGGCGGCCGGGCTCTGCCGGGGGCGAGGACATGTTCCGGTCCACGGACGGAGGCACCACATGGAAGGCTATTTTCGGTGGTGGCGGCGTCTACGATTACACTCTTGCTCCGTATGTGAAGAGCACGCCCATCCACTGGCTGTTCGACATCGAGATCGATCCAACCAATCCCGATCACGCTGTATTCACGACCGGGTATGGCGGCTGGGAGACGTTCGACCTGAGGGCCGCGGATGAGGGCAAGCCTACGCACTGGAGCATTCTGGCGTCGGGGATCGAAGAGACTGTGGCGCTCGAACTCGACAGCCCCACTCAGGGCGCGCACCTTCTAACCGCCATTGGGGACTACGGCGGCTTTGTACACTGGGACCTGGACCTTCCTGCGCCTGAGGGCGCTTCCGCACCGCCGCGCATGGGCAACACCACCGGGGTGGTGTCCGCATCGCTTCGCCCGGAGGTGATTGTGCGCGTAGGGAACAGCGCCCAGCACAAACCGGGCGAGAACATTGGCTACTCTGTCGACGCGGGGCGTACCTGGAAGCCGACGGTTGGCTCGCCCGCAGCCACCAGCAGGGCGGGATCGATTGCCGTCTCTGCCGACGGCGGCATATGGGTGTGGACTCCTGAACGCGAAGCGGCGTCTGTAACCAAAGACCAGGGCGCAACGTGGACCGCGGTGCAGGGATTGCCTACGGGTCTTCGGGTCATCGCCGATTCTGTTGATCCGAAGTTGTTTTACGCCGTCTCGCTTGGGGACGGGACGTTTTACCGCAGCAGGGACGGGGCAGCTACCTTCACGGCAGAGCATTTCACGCTGCCTGATGCTGCGGCTGCTTTGGATGGCGCGCACGTTTCTAGTGGAAGAGGCGACAACCGCGGGGGCCAGGATCGCATCTATGCCGCGCCCGGGAACTCCGGAGATATTTGGCTGGCGGCGTTCGACGGGCTCTACCACTCGGTTGCGTCGGGGAGTGGGGCTGTCGGCGGCATCTCGTTCGCTCATCTGCAAGGTGTGGAGGAGATCCACGCATTCGGCTTTGGCAAAGCAGCGCCAAAGCAGACTTATCCGGCTCTCTACCTGGTGGGGACGGTTCACGGGCAGCGCGGCATCTTTCGGTCCATCGATGAGGCGCGCACGTGGGTGCGAATCAACGACGATCAGCATCAATGGGGACTGGTGCTGCAGATTGCGGGCGACCCAAAGATCTACGGAAGGGTGTATGTCGGCACGCACGGTCGCGGGGTGTTTTACGGCGACCCAGCTCGCTGATGCTTGAGAGAACCTTTCGCGAGGTGGCGGCCTGAGTTGCATTGAGGAAGGGAACAGGTGCATGGAGGAGCCCCGTCGGCCCCGATCCATGCATG
>CAYWMR010000075.1:0-14984 GCA_964458965.1 uncultured Occallatibacter sp.
GCATCATTCCCTACGCCACGCAAGAGGGCGAAATCAGCTTCTGCGCCTACAACACGGGCGTGGGCTGGCGCAACATTATCGAGAAGATGCACATGACAGCCACCCTCACCAAGTGGTACGAGGAGCACGGCCGCCACGAGATTTTCGCCGGCGGCAAGAAGGTAGGCATGACGCAGGTAGGTCACGGCCTGGCTCTGAACATGGAGCACGTAAACTCCGAGGCCAACCACACGCTCGACGACCTGGGCATCGCCAAGAACAGCCGCGAAGAAAAGCTCCGCGCCCGCGCCGCAACCACCGCGGACAAGGTAAAGCTGGATGCCGAGAACGCGCAGATGGCCAAGCTGTATCGCGAGCACGTACTGGGCGAAAAGCCGATCGATGGGCTGGTTCGTCTGGATGCAATCCGGCCGGCCTCGAACAACGCAACCTCGCCCATCAACCGGCAGAGCCAGAAGGAAGCCGAGCCCGTCGCCGGCGACTAATCCGCTCCATCAAACCTGCTGAAAGGTCAGGCCGGGACTTCCAAGTCCCGGCCTGATTCGTTTGAATCGAACCCGATCGGAATAAGGATCACGAGCCCTTCGACTCGAGGCACACGCTTCGCCGCAGGCCTGATAATGATCCCGATGAATAATCTGGATCGCAGAGACTTTCTAAAGGCAGCGTTGAGTTCCACCGCGTACGTAGTCCTTCACCCCAACGCTAACGCACAGCAGGCGCCCCTACCTTCCGAAGCCGTTCTCTGGGACCCAGCCAAAGCCTTCCGCGAGTCTACCCCTACCCGCGAGCGGATCTGCGTCAACGGCCTATGGCGATGGCAACCCGCCGCAGCCACCGTGGACGCTGTGCCCACCGGGAACTGGGGTCACCTTCGCGTGCCCGAGGCCTGGCCTGTACACGAGCGGTGGTCCGGCCAGCAGCTCTACTACCCGAATCCAGCCTGGGAAAAGCCCGACGCTGCCGGAGTGAATGCTGCCTGGTACGAGCGCGAGATCACCGTGCCCCGCGAGTGGGTAGGCCGCCGCATCACCCTCTATGCCGGCTATCTGAATTCCTACGCCGTGGTTTACCTCGACAACGCAAAGGTCGGCGAGATGCGCTTTCCCGCCGGTGAAATCAACCTCACAGCGAGCTGCCATCCTGGACAAAAGCAGACCCTCAGCATGTTTGTCGCGGCCATGCCTCTCAAAGCTGTCATGATGTCTTTCGCCGACAGCGCAGCCGCGCGGCAAGTGTCGGGCAGCGTGGAACGGCGGGGACTTTGCGGAGATGTGTACCTGGCCAGTACGCCAGCCGGCGCACGCATCTCCGACGTGAAAATCGAAACCTCGGTCCGCAGATGGCAGATCACATTCGACGTGGCACTCGACGCTCTCGATCCCGCCGCAACATATTCCCTGCGCGCCCAAATCAGCGACGGCAACCAGCCCGCACAGCTGTTCACGAGCCAGCCGTTCCAGCCGAACGAGCTAGCCAACGGCCGTATCCGCGTCACAGAGAACTGGCGGCCGCATAAGCTTTGGGACACCCATACCCCACAGAATCAGTACGACTTGAGCCTCTCCCTGCTCGATTCCACAGGCAAGATAATCGATGCCGCCCTCCCCGTCCGCTTCGGCTTCCGCGAATTCTGGATCACGGGAAAGGACTTCTACCTGAACGGCACGCGCCTGCATCTGGCGGCAATCCCCATTGACAACGCACAGGGCAACGCAACCATGGCGAGTTACGAAGCCACGCGCGCAACGCTTCAGGGGTACAAGAGCTTCGGCATCAATTTTGTCTACACGCATAACTACGGCTGCGAACCGGGTACGCACCGGGCCTTCGAAGAAGTCTTGAGAGCGGCGGACGACGAGGGTATGCTGGTGGCGTTTTCGCAGCCCCACTTTGGGCAATACAACTGGGACTCACCCGATGCCGATACGACTAACGGGTACGCAAAACACGCCGCGTTTTATGTGCGTGTGGCCCAGAATCATCCCTCGGTCGTCTGCTATTCCACCAGCCACAACGGCACCGGATACGGCGAAGACATGAACCCCGACATGATCGACGGCATCCTGGCGCCGCGCGATTTGTGGGGAGTGGTTGGCGCTGGCCGGGCCACGCGGGCGGAGGCGATCATCAACCGCCTGGACCCCAGCCGCATCGTTTACCACCACGCCGGGAACCTTGGGTCCATGCACGCAATCAACTTCTACGGCAACTGGATTCCGCCGCAGGAAATGTCGGACTGGTTCGAGCACTGGGCCACCTACGCCGTCAAGCCGGTCTTCCTCTGCGAATACAGCGTTCCCTTGCTGTGGGATTGGGGCATGTACCGCGGCTGGTACAAAGGCAAGCGCGCGTTTGGCGATGGTAAGGTGCCGTGGGAGTTCTGCCTGGCGGAGTGGAACGCGCAAACCCTGGGCGCCCGTGCCTACCAAATCACTGAGGCCGAAAAGCAAAACCTGCGCTGGGAAGCGGAGCAGTATCGCCTTGGTCGCGGCTGGTTGCGATGGGACTGCCCGCATACCTTTGGCTCGCCGGAGTTTACTGACGTCTTCCGCGTGCTGGCCGGGCAGGTAACTGAAAACTATCGCGCCATGCGAACCTGGGGCGTCGCAGCCACTTCCTGCCCGTGGGATGTCGAGGGGTATTGGTTCGGTACATCGCGCCGCAAAGACCGCGCCAACCTGCAATTGGAGGTTGACTGGCAGAAGTTGCAGCAGCCCGGCCCCAGTCCGGCATACGTTGACGAAGAGCAAGCGCGCCAGCTCCTCAAATATCGTCCGGCCGACTACGCTCCTACACCCGTGGCCGAGGCGCTTTATCGCAACTATATGCCGCTGTTGGCCTACATCGCAGGCAAACCGGCGGCCTTTACCAGCAAAGACCACAACTTCGTTTCAGGCGAAACCATCGAGAAGCAACTCATCCTCATCAACAACTCCCGCGTCGAGGTAACCGCCGACTGCGAGTGGTCATTCGACACTCCCGGGGCCGTGCGCGGAACAGCGAAAACCACCGTGCCGCCCGGCGATCAAAAGCGCCTCCCCATCAAGCACGATCTGCCGCCAGATCTCGCTCCCGGCCGATACAGCTTGCAGGCCGCCGTCAAATTCTCCGATGGGGAACCGCAAAGGGACTCCTTCGCGATCAACGTAATGCCGCCGCCCGCAGCTCTCCAAACCAACGCGAGAATCGCCCTTTTCGATCCCAAAGGGGAGACGGGGAAGTTGCTCGACAGCATGGGAATTCGCTTCAAGGCAGTGGATGCGAACGTCAAGACGTCGGGATTCGATGTGCTCATCATCGGCAAAGGCGCTCTCAACCTGACTGACGCGGCGCCGGACCTCCAGGGCGTTCACGACGGACTGAAGGTCGTCATCTTCGAGCAGACCGGCGAGGTGCTTGAAAAACGCTTCGGTTTCAGGATTGCCGAATACGGGCTGCGCTGGGTCTTCAAGCGTGTGCCCGATCATCCCATTCTCGCCGGCATGTCCGATGAACATTTGCGCAACTGGCGAGGCGCTTCCACTACGCTGCCCCCGCGACTGACCTATCAGATCTCGCAGCAATTCTCGGGCTCGCCCGCGGTTGGGTGGGCGGGCTTGCCGGTCACCCGTGTCTGGCGGCGCGGCAACCGCGGCAATGTGGCCTCGGCGCTCATCGAGAAGCCGGCCTGCGGCGACTTTCTGCCCATCCTCGACGGCGGCTATGCTCTTCAATACTCGTCGCTCATCGAGCACCGGTCAGGGAAGGGAATGGTGCTCTTTTGCCAAACGGATATCAGCGGGCGCACCGAGACCGACCCCGCGGCGGAAGCCCTGGCGCGGAATATCCTTCACTACGTTTCGGCATGGAAGCCCAGTCCCATGCGCAAGGTGGTGTATGCGGGCGATAGCGCAGGCGAAGCGTACCTCGCATCAGCCGGCGTCCGCTTTGCGGCTTATAGTGGCGAAACACTCTCCACCAACCAGCTATTAGTGGTCTCGCCCGGCGGAGCAAAGAAACTGGCAGCGCAACGAGCCGGCCTCGCCGATTGGATCAAGGCAGATGGCCGCGTCCTGGCGCTGGGACTCGACGAAGCGGAGGCAAATTCGTTCCTGCCTATCAGCGTTTCCACCGCCAGCCGTGAGCACATCGCCGCCAGTTTTGAACCCTTCGCGGCCACCTCACCCCTGGCTGGCATTTCGCCCGCCGAAGTCCACAACCGCGACCCGCGCAACCTGCCCCTTATCAGCGACACTTCTCAGGGTGCGAAAGTGGTTGGTGATGGAGTGTTGGCCACCTCTGCTGATGGAAATGTGGTCTTCTGCCAGCTCGTTCCCTGGCAATTCGATTACTCCGGTGAAAAGATGAACGTCAAGCGCACCTACCGTCGGGTCTCGTGTTTGCTGGCGCGGCTGCTGGGCAATTTGCAGGCTGCAGGTGAAACTCCAATCCTCGAACACATTGCGACGCCGGTCGGGGAAGGAGAGCAGCGATGGCTCAAAGGGCTCTACCTGGACGCGCCGCAGGAGTGGGACGATCCTTATCGCTTCTTTCGCTGGTAAGGCGGATGCAACGCGCCTCGCGCCCCCAGAGCTGGGTGCCCCATGTCCGGATTCTCGGACATGGGATAACGCGCCCTACCAGACTTCCAGCTTGAAATCCCGATAGCTCCGAATCAACTCGAAGTCCCCACGGTTGGAAGTAATCAACCGCGCGCCATGAGAGCGGGCAGTCAAAGCGATCAGCACGTCGAAATGCAAATCGCGCAGCTTACGCGCCTCGAAACCATGATCTCGAACCATTTTGAGGAGAATTTGTCCCGAATCGAGCCAGTCCCCTTCGGTGGGAGTAAAGATCGCGTACCTCTGCTCAAAATTGCGAAGAAAAGCTTGTTCCGCGTGCGTTGTGGCCCCACGCCAGAGCTCTGCCATGACAACTGCGGAAGTGCGCACCAGTTCATCAAGCGAGTCGATGCGCTGGTTGTAGCAATCGGTGCGAAACTGGTCGATGAGAATCGAACTGTCAAAAATGACCATCTTACCGGTCGTAGTTCTCGAACCTTAGCTTGCCCCCGTTTTCCTTCATAAGCCTTTTGAAATCCTTTAGCTTCAGAATCTCCCGCAAGGCCACGTGCACGGCTTCGGTCCGGGACTTGACTCCCAGCACGCGCACGGCCTCATCCGCCAATTTAGTGTCGAGCCGAATTGATGTCAGCGTAACCGCCATGTCCGCTCCTTTGTATATACCAATATTGCCAAGTATATATACAAACGTCAAGAGGCTTCGAGTTGGCAGACCCCGGAAACCCGCAAGGCAAAGAGCGAATGTCCCCCCCGCCCCTAATCCGGATAAGCCTCGCCAGCCTTCACAACCCGAATCATATGATCGGTAAATATCGCATGGCCCCCGGGGAGTTCCACCTTGGGCATGTGGCAACTCACGCATTTATCTTTCCCCACCGGACAGCTCTTGATTGCCATCCCACCAGCTACAGCAGTCGTTTTCGCCTCCCCATGGCAAGCCTGGCATTTTGCGTCGTAGAAAGCGTCATCGTGGTTCACGGGCTGGTGCGGGTTGTGGCAGGCCAGGCAGCTGATCCGTGGGTCGTTGCCCACGAAGCACTTGCTGTTCTCCAACCGGTAAGGCTGGAAGCGCACATCCACCGTGCCCTTCCAGTTGTTGCGGATCACCGTGTCCCAGGTGCGATGGCATTGCCCGCAAAAGTTCGCGGTGTCCTGGGCGTCCATCTTCTTCAGCGACTTCGGCAGTGTGCTGAAGTTGTCGCGAGCCGCATCGGCCATGTGCTGTTCCGCACCCTCATGGCAGCGGTCGCAATCCAGGCCCGGACGCAGTTTATCGAGCGTCAGTTTCGCGCCTTCGCTGGCGGCGGTCGCGTGGCAGTTGAAGCATTGCAGCGTCTCCCACGGAGTGATTTTGCGGCCCATGGCTTCAATCAGATTCTTTGGATCCGTCTTCCCATCTCCGGGCGTGGTTCCAAGCCCGTTTTCACGCGGAAAGTAGCTCACCAGGCCTTCATACAAGCTCCCGTCCTTCTCCAGAACCCAGGTCTGCGATTTCTGTCCGAACATCCAGTGGATAGGCACGGTCAGCGAGTCCTTCCCGTCTGAAACCGTGTAAGTGCTCTTGCCGTCTTTGGTCTCAACCGTGTAGGTGTACCCGCCCTGCTCAACGGTCAGCCTGGGATGTGTCAGCAGCACCGGATCGTTCTCCACCGGTTCCAGCGCGTGGCGCATGGGCGCATGGGCGTACGATGTCGCCACCCCCACATGGCAGGTGGCGCAGGTAACCGGAGCGGCCGCAGCCTTTGCCGTCTGAGCCAACTGCGGCGACCCCGAGGGAAATCCCCAAAGCAGCCAAATCAACGCGGCCACGCCGGCGCTTGCCGCCAGCCGTCCCAGGCTACTTTTGCATCCCAAGGCAAACCAACCGCTCACGGTACGCTTCCTCTCTCTTTCCAGTGCGGGAGTACATCGCGGCCAGCGCCATATGCGCCTCCATGTTGTCAGCGTCCCGCTTCAGCACCTGATTCAGCACTTCTGTGGCGCGTTTCACGTCTCCAGCTTCGGCCAACGAGCGGCCCAATGCAATTTGCGCCATCTCGATGTCCGGCACTCGCGCCAGGGCAGCTTCGGCTTCCGGCTGGGCTTCTGCAAAACGCCCGGCAAACATCAGCGCATAGGCCAGAATCGCGTGTGCCGCTGCGTTAGACGGCGCAACCTCCACTTCGCTTTTGAACTGATCGATGGCCAGATCCGGACCGTGCATAAACAACAACACCCCATAGTAAAAATGCAGGTTCGGTACCGTCGGATAGCGCTCAAACAGCTTTCTGAACATGCCATCCGCGGTCTGGCTGTCCCCGGAAAGAAAGACATACCCGGCACTGCCGGCGGCCTCAACCAGCTCCCGCCCCTCCGCGGGGAAATCCTTGGGCAGCGTGGTGTTTCTCATCCCGGCCAACCCCAGTCCCAGCAGGAGGTCCGGATCGTCAATGTGCTTGGAAGCAAAGAACTGGTACTGCAGCATCGCGTCCTGAAACCGTCCGGCGCGAGCCAGCATTTGCGCCAGGTGGTAGCGAATAATCTGCTCGTTGCGTGGCTCGTTTGCCGCGCCTTTTTTCACTCCCTCGTCCAGATCGCGAAGCGAATCGTCATAAGCCCCGGTCTCGTACTCGCTCAACCCGCGCAGTGCAAGGGCCGGCGCCGCGCCCGGCTTAAGCTCCAAAACATGGTTCAGCGCATCGATTGCCGCCGGAAAATCGTTGGCGCCATACTGCAGCAGGCCTATATAAAACCAGCCCTCTGCCCAGTCGGGCTTCAATTGCGTGGCCTGGCCATAGAGTTCAACCGCCAGGGGAACATTTCCGCTGTCGCGTGCCGCCGCCGCGCGACCCGCCAGGTCGTCGAATTGCGCCGCCTGCTGAGCGTTTCCGAAACCAGGCCCACCAATCAACAGCGCAAAAACCAGCAAAATCGGCAGCCACAGACCCGTCGAATTCGCGACCCGAGGCGCTCTGATTTGCTGTTTGCGGTACGAGACGATCTTTGTGACGGCTTCGGAAATAAGCGCAACAAGCATCGCCGGCTGGATTCCTAAGGAGAATTCACTTCCGGCGCGCCAACAACCCCGCACCTCGAAACTGATACTAGCACGCCGCAGACTCAACTGGCGGAGGTTTGGATAGACACTCCCGCCAATCGCACCAACGCGCTCTCGGCGCGAGACATGCCGCTGTCAACTTGTTCGCCGGTGTTATCGCCTATCGCGAGAAGCCGCGATCTGCTTCGCCGCGCTGGCCGCCGCAAACACCTGCTCCGCGCTGGTTGTCCCCTCCACTCGCTCCGTCTTCTCCACACCGAACCCGATCCACCCGGAGTTAATACCCTCGTTCATCTCTTCAAATGCCCAAGTCCCACCCTTGGGAAATCCCATGTATTCCAGGGTGCCCGCCCAGGCTTCCCGTGGAATCGCCTGCGCTTTCACATCGCGGCCCAGCACCTTGCCCAGCGCGGCCGCCAGCTCATCGGAGCTCACCAACGAGCCGAGCTCAATCACGCGCTTTCCTGTCCACTCACTCGTGAGCAGCTTCGCCACCTCGGCGCCAATGTCTTCGGTCGCCACCATGGGCAACTTGCGGTCAGTAGGCGAGTAAAAGAGGGGTAATGTGCCGCCCTGCGCCGCTTGCAGGCCGAACAGGTAGTTCTCAAAGAATCCCCCGGCCCGCACAAACGCTATTGGAATGGGCAAATAGCCCAGGCCTTCTTCCATCAGATGAGTCGCGGTAATCAGCCCCAGGCCGCTGCTCTTCTCCGACCCCATCGACGACAGCGCCACCACCTTCGGCGGCGCGGACCTGGCCAGAGCTTCCCTGTAACTTGCAATCACCGCCTTCGCCTCCCTGAAGTCGCGCGAGGGCGTCTGACTGGGCGGCATCATCAGATACGCCCCTTCAACCCCATTGAGCGCTTCCGCCAGCGAAGCCGAATCTTCCCATTCGCCCTTCACCAGTTCCACTCCCTTGTCTTTCCAACGAGCGGCCTTGGCCTCGTCGCGCACCAGCGCCCGAACCTGCTTTCCCGTCTCCAAAAGACGTCGTGCCGTTGCTCCGCCTACGTGGCCCGTAATGCCTGTGACCAGAAACATGCTCGTTTCCCTCCAGCCATTCAGATGCAGCCCCCGTCCATCCGTCGCAATCCCTTTTGCGAGTCAGGCCGCTGAGAATTTCAAGGCTTTGAAAGGGCACGACTTCACCGGTTGTGGAAAAACTCGCATACCGTGCAATTTACGCAAGCTCTGTATCAGGGCACGACTTCAGTCGTGCCGATAAAGCCAATAAAATGAATTGGGCTTTAGCCGCTGCGGGATGCTTTTCGCCACGAACAATGCCTTTTTCCGCAGCCTCTTCAGTCGTGCCGCAAAAGCAATAGAATCAACGTGGGCTTTAGCCGCTGCGGGATGTCTTCCGGCAGTTTCATCCGAATTCCCGCGTTTTCCCGCAGCCGCCTAGTCCGTGCGAAGTGCGGTCATCGGCTCAACCCGCATCGCCCGCCATCCCGGCACCAAACCCGCAATCAGAGCCGTCGCCATCAGAATCACAGCCGCCGCGCCGATGCTCGCCGGATCCGCGGGACGCACGTCCGCCAGCATCGCGGTGAGCGAGCGTGTAAGCATCAGGCTTAGCGCGAAGCCGATGGCGATGCCCCATGCAGCCAGCCAGGCCGCGCCCTTTACCACATCAAGAATGATCACCAACCTGTCCGCGCCAAAGGCCATGCGTACTCCGATCTCGAACGTCCGCTGTGCCACCGTATAAGCAATGGTGCCGTAGACTCCCATTGTGGCCAGCAGCAGCGCCACAAGGGCAAAGCCTGCTGTCAATACCGCGCGGAACCGATGTGTGGCAACGGAGTTGCTCACCATGCGATCCATCGTGGTAAAACGAAGCGCAGCCAGCGGATTGACGCTGCGAATCGTCCGTTCTGCCGCCGGCATCAGCGACAGCGGCGTTACCCGCGTGCGCAACGCAATGTGAATCTGATTCGCGAAAAACGGATGCTGCGTCATTGGCATATACAGCGCAGGCCCCGGCTTGTCCGCGGGAGAATCCTGCCGTACATCGCTCACCACGCCAACAATCGTCATCCACTTGTCCGTGTCCAGCCCGCACCGGATCTGCTTTCCCACCGGATCGGCATCTCCAAAGCTTTGCCGCGCCAGCGATTCGCTGATGACAGCTACCATCGCGCTCTTATCCGTGTCCTGGGCGCCAAAGTCGCGGCCGCGCTTCATAGGGATTTCCATCGTGCGAAAATACCCCGGGCTCGCAACACTGAACAGAGCCCAGGGTTTGTCATCCGGTGAGACCGGCGCTCCACCCTGGGTTTCGTAGTAGCCGTTTGAGCCGTACTCACCAGTCGGCAGCCCCATAATTCCCGCCGCACGTTCCACGCCGGGTATCGCTCCCAGCTTCGCAAACATCTCGTCGAACTGCCGCAATGCCCGGCGATAATCCTCATCCGCGTGTGCCGGCACATCCGCGTCCACCACCAGCAACTGCCGCGTTTCATATCCCATATCGCGCGCATTCAGTTCCATCATCGTATGCAGCAGCAATCCTGCCCCCACCGAAAGAACAAACGTTGCTGCCACCTCAGCAACCACCAGGCTGTTACGCAGCGCCGTGGAACGTTTCGAGTTCATGCCGCGCAAGATGTTCTGCTTCAACGCCTCCGCTGGATCCACCCGCGCTGCGCGTAGCGCGGGTACCAGCGAAAATAGAACAGCTGTCAGCACCGAAACGCCCAGCGTAAAAGCAAGCACCGGCAGACTCAGGTGAATTTCGACGGCACGAGGAAGCTCGCGGGGAGCGTTGGCCACCAGCAGTTGCACCGTCGGCCACGCCAGCAGAATGCCTGCCAGCCCGCCTGCCAGCGCCATCATTAGCCCCTCCAGCAGCACCGGGCGCATCACCTGCCAACGCGACGAGCCCAGTGCGCGGCGTATCGCAAGCTCGCGCTGCCGCTCCAGCGAACGCACAAGCTGCAGATTGGCGACATTTGCGCACGCAATAAGCAAGATGATGGCGACACCCGCCCACAACAGCAATAAGGTTGAGCGAGCGCTTCCTGTCATCGCGTCCTTTAGCGGAACAGCGGCAAATTCCTTGTTGCGGTTATCCACTGGATAGGCGGACTGCAACCGCATTGCAAGCTGGCTAAGCTCAGCCTGCGCGCTGCTGAAGCTCACTCCCGGACGCAACAGTCCAACTACTTTGTAATTGAAAGCCGTCCGGGAGAGCGACTCCGGCTCGAGCGAAGCTGCTTCCCACACCTCTGTGTTATCCGGGAAGTCGAACCCGTTTGGCAGCACACCGGCGATCTCGATTGCCTCGGTCTCGACATGCAGCACCTGCCCTACGGCTGCCTGTGCGCTTCCAAAGTTCTCCCGCGCAAAGTGCTCGCTCACCAGTGCCGTCCGGTGCGTCTTTCTATCGTCAAACAAACGCCCGGCAATCGGTTGCAGATCGAAAACGCGAGCAAAATCCGTTTCCACCCACGTCACCTTTGTATACACGCCGTGATCCCGCAACTGCACGCCTTCATTCCCGCCTAAGTAGAGGCTCATCGCCTCGAAGCTTCGCACCTGTTGGCGCACGTCGATGGCATCCGGACCCGTCATGCGGGGCGTTGTGTGTCCTGTGTTGCTCCAATGCGTGTTTAGGTACGCCAGCCTGTCGGCATTCCTGTAGGGCAAAGGCGTCAGTAGTACCGATTCCACAACAGTGAAAATTGCCGTATTTGCGCCGATGCCAATCGCCAGCGTTATAACCACGCTCGCCGTAAACGTGCCATGCCGCCAAAGCTGCCGCGCGGCAAACCGAAGATCGCCCGCGATAGAACGAACGTGGTTCTCCCAGCCATAAGATTGCGCTGTGTCCTTGGCGACCGCGAGACTGCCCAACTCGATGCGCGCCAACCGCATCGCGTCCTCCGTCGACTCACCACGTTTGCGCCGCTCGTCGATTGCCATTACGAGAAACTGCTCGAGTTCCTCGGCTGTCTCGTCGTTCCGCCGTTCGCGCCCAAAAAGGTTTCGCACACCGTAGGAGAGTTGACGCCACAAGCTCATATCAGGCCTCCGCTCCCAGCAGCCGGGCAACCGCCGCCACACGTCTTGTCCAGTCCGCCGTTTCTTTCGCAAGCTGCTGCTCGCCGCTCGCAGTGAGCGTGTAGAATTTGGCGCGCCGCGAGTTTTCCGTCTGACGCCACGCGGAGTCGACCCAACCGGCGCGTTCCACCCGTTGCAGAGCCGTCATCAACGAGCCTGGATTTGCCTTGAAAACTCCCCGCGACACCTGCTCAACCCGCCGCGCGATCCCAAAGGCATGCATAGGCTCCAGGCTCACAGTCTTCAGGATCAGCATGTCCAGCGTCCCCTGAATCACATCTGTACCGGCTTCTTCCATGACCAGAAAGATACGCACGACTCCCCTTGACTGTCAAGGGTTGATCGTCAAGATGTGAACGTCAACGGTATATCGCTACCGATATCGTGTCCACTGTCCACTGTTCCCTATTTCATCCGCGCCGCGTTATGATGATTGCCACACGCATGCGGGCTGTCGAGGAGGCTTCAATGAGCGAAACCCAAACCACAAGCGCACACAAACAGGGACGCCGCGAATTCCTGAAGGCTGGCGGAGCCATGACCGCCGCATTGCTCACCACTGGGGCGCTCAAAGCCGATACGCCCAAATCAATGCCCGCGCTGCCGTCAAACCCCCTCACGCCAACGGCCATGCCGACGCGCAACCTGGGCAAAACCGGCTACAAAGTGGGCATCTTCTCGCTCGGCGGCCAGGCGTCGCTCGAGCGCGGCAACAACTTCGACGTGGCCGTGCCCATCATCGAGCGCGCTCTCGACCTGGGCGTCAACTACATCGATACTTCGTCCATCTATGGCGGCCCCGCGCGCTGGAGCGAGCAATACGTCGGCAAGGTAATGGCGCACCGGCGCAACCAGGCGTTCCTGGCCACCAAGACCAAGGAGCGCACCCGCGACGACTCCATGCGCATGATCGAGAAGTCGCTCGAGCTGCTCCAAACCGACCACGTCGACCTCTGGCAACTCCACGACATCGGCACCATGACCGATGTGGATGCGGTCTTTGCCAAGGGCGGCGCGGTCGAAGCGCTCGTGGAAATGCAGCAGCAAAAGGTGGTTCGCTATCTCGGCATCACCGGCCACTACCGGCCCGAGGCGCTGATGGAGTGCATCAAGCGTCACCCCTTCGACACCATTCTGATGGCCATGAACGCCGCCGATCCGCACCACTATAGCTTCAATGACGAGCTGCTCCCGCTGGCCGTCGAGCGCCAGATGGGCATCATCGGCATGAAGGTCCCGGGACGCAGCCGCCTTCTCTCCAGCTGGACACCGCCTTCGATCGAAGCGCAGAAGCACTCCTGGGAAGGCATGACCATCCAGACCGATAAGCCCGGCACGCTCACCATGCGCGAGGCAATGTTCTACACGCTTTCACGCCCGGTAAGCACCGTCATCATTGGCTGCGACACCATCGCTCAGCTGGAAGAGAATGTGCAACTGGCGCGCGAGTTTACGCCGCTGAGCGACAAGCAGGCGACCGAACTGGTAGCGCGCGCCGAACCCTGCGCAAAACCATCGCTCTTTTTCCGTTTCTACGACCGCCCTTAACCCGTTTAGGAAGAACCCCATGCAGAGGGAGGCGGGGGTCTCAACCCCCGCCAAAAGCCGACAGATTCACCTTGGGCTTCAGCCCCGCAGCGAAATCAGCTCGCCGGTTTCTGCACAAGATACTCGTCCAGCATCTCCGCAACCAGCACACAAGTCGGCACCGAAACCATGGCTCCCACAACGCCTTCCAGCGCAGATCCCACCAGCAATGCCACCAGAATAGCCAGGCTCGGCAGGCCCACCCTGTTCCCCATAATGCGCGGTGTCAGGTAAGAGTTCTCAACCTGAAGATAAATCAGGTAGAAGATCCCCACTCCCAGCACCCGGCCCCACGAATCAATCGCCGCCACCAGCATGGCCAGCCCAATGCAGATGGCTGCTCCCAGCACTGGAATGATGTTGAGCAATCCGGTAAGCACACCCAGGGCATAAGCATAGCGGATGTCCAGCATCACATAGAGGGACGTGCTCGCAAGTCCGAGAATGAGCATAAGGCTGCCTTGACCCAGCAGCCATTTGCCCATGCGAATCTCTGCCCGCCGAAGCGTCCTGTCCAGCCGGTCACGGTTCTCATCCGGCACAAACGACAGAAACCAGCGATACGCCTCCTCGCCTTCCAGAATGAAATAGATGGTAAGAATCAGGCCCATCGCCATGTCGAACAGCACCCCGGCCCAATTCCGGATCGATAGAACCAGATAAGTCGCCGCCTGGCTTGCGAAATCCTGAACCCGCGAAATAATCTCGTCGGTGTTCAGGCTGCTTGCAAACGGAAGAGATTGAAGCTTCGCCAGGATTCCCGGCAGGCGCGTAGGCATCTCCCGTGCAAACTCGTGCAAGTCCCTTATTACAGGCGGGAGAGCCAGGAATCCGAAAGCAGTAAGTGCGGCAGCCACCAGCACCAGCAGGAAAAGGATGGCCGAGCCCTTAAACGGCTGCCATTTGCCAATCCGAATCAGCGAGGTAGTGCGCACAATCGGCGTCAGCACTACAGCAAACAGTGCGCTCACATACAGCAGCATCAGCACATCGCGGATGAGCCACGCGAGGTAACACGCGAGCAGCAGCGCAAATCCAAACACGATGTCGCTGCGAAGACTGCGCGGCCCTCCGGAAGTTTCAGTCATGCCTTGCCACTATTCCCTGTTCCCTATTCCCTGCTTTACTGATCCCCGCTAAGAATCGACCCCACAATCCCGCCCAGCAACGCCCCGCCGGCTGCCGGCCCCACCTGTCGCGACTCGCCGCCGCCCCGCGGCAAATACTCGCCGATCTGGTGTGCCAGCCGGGAAATTGGCAGCGTCTGCAGCCATATCCGGCCTGGCCCCGTCAGCACCGCCAGAAAAATCCCATCCCCGCCAAAGATCGCATTCTTCAGCCCCGGAACCATAGTGATCTGGAACGCCACCGAAGCCTGAAATGCGCCCACATGTCCCGGATGCACACGCAGCACTTCCCCTGGCGCCAGGTCCTTCATAATCAATTCGCCGCTCAGTTCCAGCCAAGCCGTACCCTGTCCCGCAAGCTTCTGCAGCAGAAACCCGTTTCCGCCAAAAATCCCCGCGCCCAGCGACTGCTGGAACCCGACGCCAATGGTTACCCCATCGGTTGCGCACAAAAAACCGTGCCGGTGAATCATGAACTCCTGCCCCGGCGTCACCTGCACCGGCACAATATGTCCCGGCACCTTGGTGGCAAAACTCACCTCGCCCGGATACTGGTAGGCCCGGTATTCGGTCATGAACAGGCTGCCGCCCCCGGCCACC
>CAYWMR010000076.1:0-14903 GCA_964458965.1 uncultured Occallatibacter sp.
CTCCATCGCCAAGCGCGAAGAGGTCATATACCTCTACGGCAACGAAGACGAGCCCATCGTGCTGGACCGCCGGTCGCCCGTCCTGCATTTGGTGCAGCTCATCCGCGACGAGAGTCATCGGTTCGCCGTCGGCTATCATCGCCAGCGCCGCGCCATGCGGGATCGAGACTCGGAGTTACTAGCCATCCCCGGCGTAGGCCCGCAGACCCGCCAGCGCCTGCTCTCTCATTTCGGCAGCCTCCGCGACGTCCAGCAAGCCACCGCCGAATCGCTAGCCGCCGTGGTGCCACGCAAGACCGCCGAGACGATCTGGCGGCATTTCCATGGGGATAGGGGATAGGGGATAGGGAGTAGGGATTAGGGAATAGGGAGTAGGGAATAGGGAGTAGGGGTCAGGGCTCGGAGGCTTGAAGTTTCGGCCTCGACTGCTTCTGTTTGGCTGCGGATTGACCGCTCGGAAAAATGCGCGACTTGCAAAACCAGTATCGTTATAAGCCGACGAAAAAGCGAATTCTGTTGCGGTATAGCACGACATATTTGGGACAAAAGTTATGCGGGGGAAAAACGTCGGGGTTTAGCCATACTTTTTTCGAACAAATGGCCTGCTAACAGCATACAAAAACATGAAAAGCGAAGCTTTTTGGTGTTGTTATTGGCGTGAAAAATGCGTGTTTTTGAGATGTCTCCGCGCACAAAAACGGCTTTGGGGAGCGGGAAAGTGCCAGCAATGCTAGCAGAAAGTTGTCGGGGTTCAGCCCTCAGTTTTCTGCGATCATCGTTCAGGCGGTGAAAAGTGAGTCGCCCATCCCCGGTCCCCAAAGGCGAGGGACCGGGGGCACCCTCATCAGGATTGGAAAAAGTTACCGAGACGGGGGCCACCCGCCCCTTTTCCCCACGCTGAAGCGCTGGGCTAACTACCGTTGCGCCTCCGGCGCGATTGAAATCGGAGCCAGTTTCGCGGGTTGGCGAAAGGACAATCGCATGACTGGTCAACACAATGGGTCCATGCGATCGCCCTATGTAGCTGAATCGAGAATCTAATTTGGCCATCAAAAGATGCTATAATTGATGCCTGGAGGTCAAAATGCGAACAACAATCACGCTTGACGACGAATTGGTCGAGAAAGCACAGGAATTCAGCGGAATCACAGAGAAGACTGCTTTGGTCCGCGAAGCTCTCAAGGCCTTCATTCACATGGAGGCTTCGCGCAGGCTCGCGCTCCTCGGTGGTTCTGAGCCCCAATTGGAAGACATCAGGCGCCTGAGAGTCGACAACCTGTGATCCTCGCCGACACATCCGTCTGGATCGGCCACCTTCGCGCCTCCGACCCGCAGATGGAAAATCTGCTCATCAGGGGAAAAATCGCGATGCACCCATTTGTCGTTGCGGAGATCGCCCTTGGTTCTCTAAAGAATCGGCGCCAGAAACTTGGGGCTATGGACTCGCTCCGCAAAGTGAAAGTCGCGCAAATGAGTGAGGTGCGCCGCATGATCGAGGCTCATGCCCTCTATTCGAAGGGCATCGGCCTCGTCGACGCGCACCTCATCGCATCCTGTCTCCTAACACCAGAAACGCAGCTTTGGACGCGGGATGCAGCAATGATGAAGGTAGCCGCGGATTGCGGCATTCTCTTCAAGCCCACAGGCGCCGGCAAGGCGAATCCATAGTCGTCAAGCGTCCGAGCGGCATCCAGGAAGGCTCCGCCGAGTCGCTTGCCGCCGTCGTCCCGAGAAAACCCTCCGAAAGCATCTGGCGGCACTTCCGCGCGACCGATTTCAGCCCCGAGAGGATATAATCTGAAACCATTATGCCGGATCTCAGACTGACGGAATTAGTCCAACGAGTGGATCAAGACAAGCTCGTTATTCCCGAGTTTCAGCGCGGATTCAAGTGGCAGACTCCCGACATTCGGAAGCTGCTCGAATCACTGCTGCTCGACTTCCCAATTGGCGCTGCGCTACTCTGGCGAACGCAGAGTTCGACGTTGGAATTTCGGCGCATTGAGGATGTGCAATTCTCAGATGGAGACGGAGAGGATGATGCTTCCCCTGACCCACAGGACGAGCTGAAAGTTGAAGAAATCGACTTTATCCTTGACGGACAACAGAGGATTACGTCGATTTACAAGCTATTTCCGGTCACCCTCGCACCCACCGGACACGAACTCGAATCCCGATTCAAGGGCCTTCGATTTTTTCTCGACTTGGACAAGCTCGGGCTACCGCGGGAGCTTTCAGACCTTCACAAGAAGGACTTCAGCAGCTACAAGGACCCGGACATCGTCGCTTCAGCGATTGTTGAGAAGCGGCATTCTGACCTTAGGAAGGAATATCGAACCGTCAGTGGCGACAAGGCCCCGCAACGCTTAAGCGACGAAAACATCTTGCTCATCTGCCAACGCAAGCGGTGGCTGCCGTTGACACGCGCCTTCCTTGAGAATAAGCAGACGCATTTTTCGAGGCTCCGTCGCGGCATTGAGGCCGACCTTAAAGGGAAAGTAGACAGCTATCCCACCTCCGAGCCGCGAAGCACTTTATTGAGCCTGGTTGACGATGGCCTCGACCGCTGGGCGGATTGGTTCACGTCCGGATTTCAGGCTACCCTGAACGCGAAGTCGCTAACCTGTCTTATATACGGGAACGATCAATCCGAAGGGCTCGCACGCATCTTTGAGACCATCAACAGTACGGGACTGAGCCTTTCAGTTTTTGACCTTCTTGTCGCTCGGCTTGGCACTTGGAAGACGGCACAAAACGAGACCTCCAATCTCAGAAAGCTCGTGTTGGCAAGTGTTGAGAAGGGTGTGCTTCAAAAATTCGACGACGATCGTTCGCTCGGGGGTACGGCAAGCCAGCAACTCCCTAGACTTATGGCGCTTCGGGCTGGGATTGAGCTTAAGAAAGGCGAAATCCTGAAGGCAAAGAAAACAGCCTTCCTCAACGTGGTTGGAAGCGCCGGCCCGGGCTTGAACTGCGCCCTATCGACATTGACTATCCACATGGGGGTTATCGACGATTCCTACTTGCCGTTTAAGGACCTGATTGCCCTTATCGGAGCGACCTATTCCGGACACTGGAACGAAACAAAGGACCGGGTGATCGCTTTCCTCTGGACGATTTGCCTAGTTGAGGATTGGGACAGCAGCACCAATGACAAGACCAGGGCAGCTTTCAGGCAGCTCGCGGACCTGCTCAACGGAAACCAGGCGTCAGACGTGATAGTCAAAAGGCTTGAAAAGGACTTTCCGGACTTCGACCAAGTTCGAGACGCGACATCAAAAGCCAGTCTGATCTTTAGAACATTTATGGCTTTCAACCTCGCTAGGGGAGGGATCGACTGGGCCGGCTCCGCAAGGTCAACCGCGCAAACTCAGGAAGACCATCACATTTTCCCGAGGGAATGGCTCTTGAGCAATCGTGAACAGTCCGAAGACAAGCAAACTTGGGCGTCGCTTCGCGATTCGGTGCTAAACCGCATCTTTGTCTCGAGACAGGCGAATCTGGATGCAAGAGCGCAGACTCCCCCAAACTATCTTGGGGGATTGACCGCCGCAGAACGAAGGCAGTTGCAAATACCGGAGTCGTTCCTCGGTCCCCTGGCAACTCCGATCACGGCCGAAGCATTCAGTGCGTTTTTGAAGGACCGTTATGAGTTGATTAGGCAGGATTTCATTGACTACGTGCGCCAGGGCTTGGCCTCGCCAACGGCTAATTTGCCAGAGCCGTCCCTTTCTGATCTTTCCGCAGGGCAGGAGATCGACAATGGCTCTTGAGACTGCCCCCTGGGACACCGCCGAGTACCTGACTACACCCAGCCGGATCTCCGCATACCTTGAGGTCGCTTTTGAAGACGGCGATCCTGCCCTCATCGCAGCCGCCCTCGGCGATATCGCTCGCGCAAAGGGCATGACCCAGATCGCCACTCAGGCCGGCGTGACGCGCGAAGCCCTGTATAAAGCTCTGTCGCCCACCGGCGATCCCAGACTCTCCACATTCCTCGGCGTCTTGAAGGCCCTCGGCATCAAGCTCAAGCCCCATGCCGCCTGACTCCCAGAACAGCATTTATAGAAAATGTTGTATAATCCTCAAAGCGGGGACAAGATATGCAATCCGCTGGCCGAAATCGCGTGGGAGGGCGACTCCAAGGAAGTCCTCAGCGCATTTCCCTCCTTTGTCAAAAGCCAATGAGCACCAAACCAGCCCACATCACGAAAGACGACGTGTTTGACGATCTCGGATTCACTCGCGCCGAAGCATCGGCCCTGAAGATCAAAGCCGATCTGTTGGACGCCATTCTCCGCGAAATCGACAGGCGCGGTTATACCCAGCGCCAGCTCGTCGATCTTCTCGACGAATACCAACCTTCCGTCAGCAATCTGCTTCAGGGTAAAATCGCCAAGGTCAGCATTGAGAAGCTCCTCTACTATTCCGACCGCCTCAACCTCCGCGTCAATCTCTCTACGGAAGCTCGCAAGCAGCCGAGAACGGTTAGCAGGCCGGCCCAGTCGCGTGGAGGCAGGAAGCTTGCCGCTGCATCGTTGTAGCAACGGGGCTCAAAATGGCTCCCGTGCCACCTGGTTTGATTTTGGAGCAATCATGAAATCAGATTGCGCCCGAACGATACGCAATCCGGGCGCTATCTGCAACAGAGGAGGCTGTAGCGTGTTTCAAGAATGTCCCGGCGGATATTGGCCGAAGTCCCACAGGGGCTAAAGAGGCTGCGGAAAAACTCGGAATCTCGGATTGAATTCGCAGAACACATCCCGCAGGGGCTAAAGCCCCATTCATTCTATTGGCTTTATCGGCACGACTGAAGTCGTGCCCTGATACAAAGCTCTCGCAAAATGCACTGGAAGGGAGTTTTTCCGCAACCTGTAAAGCCCACGGTTTTCCGGCGGCTTTCGGCAGGGTCGAAAACCAGGGATGAAAAGGCAATATGGATTCGTGCTTTCCCATGTCTGAAAATCCAGACATGGGGCACCCAGCGTACGTGTTTTCATCTCCTTCGGTGTGCCGAAAACCCATGGAGGCACGACTGAAGTCATGCCCTGACACAAGGCAAACTCTTGAAACACGCTCCAGCCATCAGCGTTTGTTTGGCTGTTATTCCGCGGTTGTTCCCGCCGGCACCGGGCGTGTGGTGCGATCGAAGGCTTCTACGGTCACGTAGTGGTATCCCTCTGCCCACGGCGCATTGGTGAGAAAGTCGGTGAGCGATGTGTAGTGGCGGCCCGTCGACGATTTGATCGTGGTTGTCACCGGATTCTTCTCGCTTGGGTATTCATAGCGGTCAGACATGATCCAGTACTCGGAATAAACGCTGGGGTCGGCGCCGCGCACGGGGACATAGATGACCCCAACGTTAATGCCATGTTGGAAGATATCGTATGTGTCGTAGTCCAGTTGCGCGTGCAACGGCGTGCAGATGGACAAGGCGGCCAGAAGAACGCACAACACGGCGAACTTCCGCCTGGCATGAATCAGGCTTTGAATCATAATTCCCTCTCTCTGTTTTCGGTTTCAATAGATCAGCTGAATGGCTGCTGTCACTCACATGTCCTGTCTCCATGCGATTTGTGACAGAAGATTCTTCCCAGCGCGCAGTTCTCTGCCCTACAATGCAGAAGCTCCCCGAATAGACGACGAGCGGAAGGAAAAATCATTTGGACTGATGATGAGCCTGAACATGCTGATCGAAACCCCTGGCGGCTTTGACTACACGGGCGCAGATTGCATGGGCTGGATGAAGGAAGCAGGATTCCGCGAGACCCGTGTAGAGCACCTCGCGGGGCCGGACTCCATGGTGATCGGCTACAAGTGAGATTTCGTTGGCCGGGCCGCCACAGGTCGATCAAGCAGCCTTCACAAACTCCCGATGGCTGATGGCGATCCGCTGGCTGCATTCCAGGCAGGAGAAATCTCTCGCGGCCTCGCGGCCGTTGACTGATGCTCCGCACCACGGACATTTGCCTTTCAGCGTGCCGAGGCCCATCATCGGTCCCATCAGGGGCGCGGCGATGCCCAGAAGGATCATGGGAATCCCGAGCAATGCTCCAAGCCCGGTGAGGCACATCAGTGCTCCTGGAATGATCAGGATCGGCACTGCCAGCACCCCGAGCAGCAATCCGCTGAACGCGCCCTGGACCGGCGCCTTTTCATGTTCCTGCGGCGCTCTGGCTGCCTGCAATTCATGCGCGATTGCGGTTCCGCAATGCGGGCAGAATCCCCACAACGTCTCCAGTTGCGCCTTGCATTTCGAACAGTGCTGTTCCATACGCGGCCCCTCCTCACGGTCAAGAGCATCCGGTACAGGACGCGACAACGAGGGTGCGGCTGGGCGACCCGGAGCACCCTCCACCATGGAGGATCAGCTCCCGGGTCTTCGCGGACCAGGCACCATGTCCAGCCCTGGAACGTCTGCAGACCGAAAGCTTACGAAGCCACAACATCTCCGTCCGTGCTCTCGATCACACATCCAGCGCTACCGCCCGACGATCCAGAATTCTTTTCGCGAGACCAAAACCACACTCGACGCGATGGCGTCCTGGCCAAGCAACCGCGAGCGTGAATGTTGCCTCTATAGACATACAGCGAGCTGGACCGGTTAGAAGGCCCGCTCGTTTTTGACCACAGGGCGGGGGCGTATGGTTTTCGCGATTTCCCATATCTTGCCGGCGACGAAGGAGAATCGCAATCGCAGCCGCTGGACCCTGCCCGCAACTCGCATGATGCATCGCATCTCCACCATAAAAAGGAGCCGAAATGTCCTCCCCTACCAAAACACTGCACAACGTGGAACAAACTCTCAACTCGGTAATTGAAAGCCTGATTGACGGGCAAGAAGGATTTCAAAAGACCGGCGAAGCCTTGAAAGATCCAATTCTCAAGCACTACTTCCTGCAGGAATCCCTGACGCGAGCGGAATTTCGCGGCGAGCTCGAAACGGTTCTTCATCAGGAGGGCGTGCACGACATTGAAGAGAGCGGCAGCTTCAGCGGAGCTCTTCGCCGCACCTGGGGCGATTTGAAAGCGTCGATGGGCGCCAAGGATCACAGCCTGCTCGAGACCGCCGAGGCAGCCGAAGACGCGGCCAAGAAGGCGTATGAGGATGCGCTCCATAACGAACTTCCGCTGCCCATTCGTCAGCTCCTGGTCACCCAATTTGCCCACATTCAAGCCTCCCACAACTACGTGAGGGCAGCGCGCGACACCACCGAATAGCTACATCCTGTTGTCGGGATTCCCTTGACGTTGCCTGTTTCCCACCTTTGCGGGCCTTTCCGGTCGCAGAGGTGGGAAACCGTTTTCCTCAATGGGATCAATTCTCGAAAGCAAATCAGAAGTTTAACTTTAGCGCTGCCTGCAGAATGCGGGGCGGCGCCGCGCTGATGGCATTGCCGAATGTCGAGCTGCCGATGTTGCCATCGACCGAACCGGGCCCATCGAATTGGGTGTGGTTGAAGACGTTGAAGCCTTCGACGCGGAACAGCAGCGACTTTGAGTCCGTTAGCGATAACTTCTTCGCGAGCGCGATGTCGTGGTTCTCCGCGCCGGGACCGAAGAAGAACCGGCGCCTGGATGTGCCGGGCGTTCCCAGAGCATTCATGCTGAAATCCGCGGGATCGAAGTAGTTGTTGCCCTTCGTGCGCGGATCGTGATTCAGATGCAGCGGGCCGCCATTGGTGTTCGGTTCGTCAATGCTGCTGTTATTCACGCCATTCGGGTTGGTCCCAATCAGCGAGTTATCTCCGTTGTCGATCATGGTGACGGGAAAGCCGGTCGAGAGGCGGGTAATTCCTGAGAGCGACCAGCCGCGCGTCAACTGGCTCGCACGCAGATAGCGATCAAACGGAAGCTGATACTCGTAGCTGAAGACGAAGTTCTGCTTTACGTCGAACGAGGAGAGAGCATAACTGAGCGCGGGGTTGAATGGATTGACTTCTTCTCCGATGTTGGAGGACTGATCCAGCGACTTGCCAAAGGTATAGGCGGCGGAGAACTCGAGCCGTCCGCTGGTATGGCGGGCGCTTAGCTCAAGGGCGTTGTAATTGGCGTGGCCGGTATTCGACTGCAGCGAATCGCTCCCGAAGTTCGGCCCCAGCGGCGAGCGCGTCCCGTCTACCTGCCCGCCGCCAATGGGATAGTAGACCGTGTCCTCGCCATATGCGCCGCAGGTCAGAGTTCCCGGCTGCACCTGGTTGGGCTGGGAAAGGCTAAGGCAAAGCGCCGGGTTGCCCGGATTTGCTTCGACCAGAACACGCTGGCGATGGCTCGCCGTGCCTACATAGCTCGCGCTCAGGACCGTGTTCGGCCCAGCTTGGCGCTCAATTGAGAGCATCCACTCCTCGGTATACGGTGTACGGTTGCGAACGGCATACCCTGGAATGCCGCTGATCGGGACAAAGCTGCTCCAGTCGAAGCTGCCATCCGGATGGCTCCGCGAAGAGCCCAAAGGCGCAAGCTTGAAGGGAAACGGCTGACCGTAGTTCTGGCCGTTTGCCGCCGATATAAAGGGCGTTGCAAACAACGGTGGAGCGGGGCTGGTGTATGTCGTTCCGTATGGCGCATTCGCGGCCAGCACACTGATGGAAAGCGCGTCGATTGCTGTATAGAAATTGCCAAAGCTGGTGCGGATGCTGGTCGTTCCCGGTGCGCCCAGAACCTTCTCCACCCAGCTTCCCGGCGCAGCCTGGGGAGACCACGCAAGGCCCACACGCGGCGCCAGGTTCAGTTCGCCGATCGGCGCCAGCGTGTTGGGAACTCCGGGATCTCCGGGATAGAGGATGCCGGCCGGCGCTCCTGGGAAGACCTGCGACTGCGCGCCTGCTTCAAAGGTGGATATCTGGTTGTACTTTTCTGACCAGGGCGCGACTCGATCCCAGCGGAGCCCGTAGTTGAGTGTAAGGTTGGGCCGAACATGCCAGCTATCCTGTGCGAACGCGCCCACATATTTGTTCTTTGCGTAAAACGGATTGAGCTGGCTCTGGTTGTATTGGCTTGGGGTCCCGATCAGGAAGTCGGCAAAATCCACACCGGTTTCCGTCCCCGAGAAGACAAAGCTGCCGTTGAACTGGGCAATGGCGTGGGCATTCACCTGGTCGGCATGGAACTCCGCGCCGAACTTGAGCGTGTGGTTGCCCAGCACTTTTGAAAAGCTATCGGTAATCTGATAGGTGTTATTGGTCTGGATGAGTTGATTGGCCGCGGCTCCCGTCGAGTAGCCGTTGAAATTCAGGTTCTCGACGCTCTGTCCCTTCGGGTCGAGCGCAACAATACTGGGGCTGCCATCCGCATTCTGAAAGCCCTGCGAAATCAGGCTCACGTTGCGACCGCCCTGGGGCTGGCCAAGGTTGGTGAAGTCGCGCAGATAGCTCAGGTGAAGTTCATTGACGGCGGTTGCGCCGAATGTCCTGGTGTCGCCCAGAGCAACCAACTGCGCGCGGCCTGTGGTTTCCGCATCGAATCCGGGGACGCTGGCGCCGCTCTGCGCAACAGGATAGGGGTTGTCCACTGTGAAGCCGTCCATGAAGTAGTAAGCGGAAAGCAGTCCCCAGCGGGTATTCGCATCCAGGCGCAGTCCCTCTTTGTCGTCGCGCACCGTCTGGTTATAAGCAGAGGTGGCAAATCCGTTGGCAGTGTTCGGAGCCGGTATGTATTGGAGCAACCGCTGCGCCGGTACTGACCAGGCATGCGCGGGAATCACTCCATTTGGGAAGACCGCCGGCCTGCCCGGCGTGCATCCGGTTGACTGAGGAGAATAGGGATCGTTGGCTGCGACGTTCGATCCGAGGTCGGCTGCAAGCAGGCCTGCCAGATAAGGTCCGCTTACGCATCCTGTAAGCCGGCTTGCACCCGTGGAAGGATCGTTGAAGTTGCCCCCGCGCTCGGCAACTGTGGGAACGGAGATCTCGCCGGTATCGATGCCCTGGGTCTGCCCTGTCCCCTGGTAATCGGCGAAGAAGAAGACCTTGTTGCGGCGAAGCGGGCCGCCAAATGTACCGCCAAACTGGTTCTGGCGGAATGCGCCCCGCGTTGGAGAAAAGTAATTGCGCGCGTCCAGATCGGTGTTGCGCAGGAAGTCGAATGCACTGCCGTGGAAGCCATTGCTGCCGGACTTGGTGATCACGCTGATCTGACCACCGGAAAACTCCCCATATTCCGCATCGAAGTTGCTGGTGACGATGCGGAACTCGGCAATCGAGTCCAGGTTGGGAATGATCGCGGTGCCCGCGTTCACATCCTCCTCCACATCGCTTCCATTTACGCCGAAGTAGTTGGCAAACTCCCTCTGCCCGTTCACTGAAACCGTGCCTGGATTCAGTGTCCCCGATGGTGCAAGAGTGGTCGCGCCCACGTCCTGCACGGTGCTGGACGTAATCGTGGTGGCGGGCGCAACGCCCGCTTGCAGCGACAGCAGATCGGTGAAGCTGCGGCCATTCAAGGGAACGGCGGTCATCTGCCGGCCGGTAATCACCTGGCCCAATTGCGTCTCTACGGTCTCCACATGCAGCGCGTTGTCGTTCACGCTCACCGTTGTGGCAGCACTGCCCACCTGGAGCAAAGCGTTCAGCGTCAGCGCGGCATTGGTGTCGAGCACAATGTCCTTGAGTTGATAGCGGCGAAAACCCGGTACCTGCACATCCAACTCATAACGGCCGACCGGCAAAACCGGCAGCGTGTAGTACCCCTTGCTATCGGAAAGTGTGCGGTAGGTGAGCCCGGTGCTGACCTCCCGCACTGTGACACTTGCACTGGGAACGACACTTCCGGTCTGGTCGGTTACCGTGCCTGAGATGCTACCGTCGACCGCCCCCCAGGCGGCAGCCGCAAAGAACAGGAGAAAGCAGCTAACGAGAAGATGAAATCGAAGATTACTTTTGTACGGACGCACTAGGAATTCCTTCAGTTGTGGCAGGTCACGCGGCCCAGACAAAAGCTGGATCCATCCGCGCCGGCAATGAACTACGACTAATTCAGTCTTCATTTAATATACGACAAATTAAGTCCGATATCTTTGCAGTGATTTAAATCACACCAGATCGTGGGAAAGGCGCCTGGACAGCCGCGAACTGGACGCTGATAGCTGTATCCCCAAGAAGCGGAAATTCTGGTGTCCGGGAGAAGTGGCCTTGCTCGCCTGCGAGTATGGTGGGATGAGGGTTTAGGTTAGCTGAGGGAGGAGATCCATGCAATCCAGACTGCTGAAAAAGCTGGGTGCACCGGCGCCGGTCTTGAACAGACCGAGCGGTCAGATGTCCTATGAAGAAGCTCTTGCCAACCTGAGTGGTGGGAGATCCTATGAAGAGGTCGTTGCCGATCTGTTCCGCACGGAAGAAGAAGACAATGCGGCGATTCAAGCGATCCTGAGGGATGATCCGGAAGGCGAGAAAGGCATTCCGTGGGAACTGGCGAGAGCCGAGGGGAACAGGCTGCTTGCAGAGTTGGAAGCGGCGGCCCTAAGACGCCTTGCGGCTAAGTGAAACCTTTCGAAGTACGATAGATGATTGATGTTATTCTCACCCAGCGAGCCCAACTGAATAGGAATGAGATATAGGAATGAGATAGATTTCGTCCCACGAAAAGGTTGTTCCAAATCGGCGGGAAGGTGTGATACGCTGCCTAAGCCGCAGGAAAAGGGGAAAACAATGTCTCCCAAAAAAATGTATCCCTTTAATGGAGAGCAAGTTGCTGGCGAACACATCGACGTTTCATCTACAAGTGAACCCTGGGCGCAGTACGAACTTGCCGATGGCACTACTGTTAAAGTTAAGATGGTGATGTTGGAGGCTATACGACTCGACGCCTACAACGACAACAATGATCCCGTTTACCAGTTCCAGTTTCAACAGATAATTGGAGTTGTGCCCCCCGACGCACTGAAGAGAAAGGTCCACTGAGCCGATATGTTGATTGAAATTACGACCTCGCTTATTCTCTCCGCTGGTGCTCAGCGATGCGGATCAGGGGAACGTATGCTTTCGATCACCTCAGGTAAGGCCCGCAGCATTGCAGTATGTGGACCGGCAGTGTCTGGCCCTCTCTACAGCGAGAGTGTTGAAACTGCTTTAGCAAAGGATTTGGCGCATGTCCCTGGAGTAAATCGGATTTTCGTGGAACACGCCGATGGGAATCTTCTTGTTTGGATTGCAGCGGACAATCCATCTAGGGCAGTTCGTGAGAGCATATTTCAAAAACAATTCGACATAATCGATGCTTTTCCAGAAGTCTCTTTCGATTTTAATATCATTTCAACTCATACAGATGTTCCCGTCGAAATTGCCTCGGAAGCCAAATTGATCTATTCCCGCTGAGGATTATTGCCAGTGCCGACGAGAGAACAGCACATCAAGAAGGCGAGCGAGAATGAGACCTTTGCAGGTGCGCTAGACTCCGCCACTCAAGCGTCTTTGAATTGGAAATTGGTCATAATGTTTTACGCGGCGATTCACTACGTTGAAGCCTATTTAGCAAAGCAACTGAATCAACATTTGCGGAGCCACACCACGCGCGACAATTACGTGGCGAGAGAGTCGAATCTCCGCTCTATCAGAAACCAACACAGTCATCTAAAATTCTATGGCTATAACGCCCGCTACGAACCAGATCAATTCACGGATCGCGATGTAAAAGACGCCATCGGAGATCTTGCAGATGTTAAAGCCAAGATTACTCCCCTTCTATAATCAGCCAAGTATATTATTGCCGATTTAAGTATTCAGCTCCCATGGGTTAAGGCTGGAACCAAGAAGGCTCCGCCGGCACGCACCCCTGTTAGAGAGCTTCGGCCATTTCCTGCAGAATTACGCCAGCGGCTTCGGCCGGGTCGAGGGCCTGCGTAATGGGCCGGCCAACCACCAGGTAGCTGGCGCCCTGGCGCAGTGCTTCGGCGGGGGTGGCTACGCGCCTTTGGTCCAAAGCTTCAGCGCCGGCTGGCCGAATGCCCGGAACCACCAGCACGCCTTCAGGCCCAGTGAGCTCGCGCAGCGCGGCAACTTCAAGAGACGAGCACACGAACCCGCGAATCCCGGCAGCCAGGCTCATGCGTGCAAGCAACTCCACCTGTTCGGCGGCCGAGCGCTCCAGCCCGATGGCGTTCATCTGCACGGCGTCCATGCTGGTAAGCATGGTCACGGCGAGCAGTTCAGGAGGATCGGCAAGCCCCTCCAGCGCGGCGCGGGCGGCTGCCAGCATAGCCGGGCCTCCAGCGGCGTGGACATTCAACATGCTCACGCCCAGTGCCGCCGCGGAGCGAACCGCTCCAGCCACTGTGTTGGGAATGTCGTGGAACTTCAGGTCAAGGAATATAGAGTAGCCGCGCTTGAGCATCGGCTCCAGAACGGCGGGACCCTCGGCTGTGAATAGTTCCAACCCCACTTTGAACCATTGGCAGGCACCCTCAAGCTTGTCTGCAATACGGGTGGCCGCATCCGCGCTGGGAGCATCGAGGGCCACGATCAGCCGGCGCCGTGCCTCCTCCAACGCAACTGAGCGGAGGAGCGCGGGCGACTGCGCGGAAACAAACGTGGGGTTGTGCCGCTCTGGGATGGGCATACTCAAATCCTAAAGCATTCGGCGACTGTGGAGGTGCGCGCCCTGATCCTAATCCGCGCAGCGAGAGCACTCCACCACCATGAATTCAGTCCACGTTTTCGCGTCGTCAGACTTTTCACCGCGCCAGGTGAAATGCGTCCTGGAAATATCCGTATAGGTTGCGCGCGTAAATGGCCACTGTGCCCCACGCTCTGCCTTGAACACATAGGTGACGGACTGGCCGTCGAACCGGGCCCCGCCGAACTCCTCCGGCGTGAGGTCCGTCCATGTTCCCTCAAGAGCATTTAGCCACTTGATGTTCCAAACCTGCCTGGCAGAGTCGTAGATCCTAAAATTCATGCCGAGCACGATCAGTTCTCCAGACGGGCCAATCATCCTGTATTGGTCGGCGATCGCATAGCCGTCGAGGATGTAGTGACCCAACCACGTTCCGCGAAATGCCTGCCACTCCCCGTTGGCCGATTGAAACCTGGCGTCGAACCGCCATCGGCCAATGAGAAAGGCAAATCGAAAGAGTTCCGCTGGCGCATTGGGGTTGGGCTTGTCAACTCTTTGTTCGTTTTGTTCCATAAGAGGATTCTCCGTAACGGCTGTATTTCAAGAAAGAATATACAGGCGCGCGACCTTGAACGGCCCCGCTGATCACCGCAGCGCCATGGCACCGTTGATCGCCAGGAAAACAAACTGTTAAAAAGATACGGCTGCCGCAAGTTATTGGTTGCGCTGAAGACGGAAAAGGATATGATTCGGAGTTATTAAGTCCAAGGGCCTGCGGAATGCGGCCTGGGCGAGAAAGAGGTCGATCATGGCAAATCCCCCAAAGAAATCATTGTCGGGCGCTAAAGCTCCGCGCTTTGCTGAGCAGACGCGCATTGTTCTGGCCGGGAGCGAAAAGGCGGCCGCTCCGGATGCAGTTCACGTAAAGGCTACGCCGCCAAAAACGAAGTTGACTGTTTCAGTGATTGTGAAGCGGAAGGAACCCCTGAAGGTGAAGAAGCGGAACGGGCGGGCAAGTGAGCCGGTTCGCGTGACGCGGGCGCATTATCTGACGCACCACTCGGCCGATCCGGCGGCCATCAAGCTGGTGAAGGCGTTTGCGAAGGAATTCAACCTGAAGGTGGAAGACGACAAGACGCAGGCAGCCAGGCGCACGGTTCAGTTGACGGGCACGGCCGCGGACATCCAGAAGGCATTTGGCGTGGAGCTGAATCAGAAGACGATTGGCGGCCAGGAATACCGCGTGCGCGAAGGCGGGATTCAACTACCGGCGAGTTTGACCGGGTCAGTGTTGGCGGTGCTGGGACTGGACAACCGCCCGCAGGCAACGCCGCAGTTCAGGGTGCACGCGGCGG
>CAYWMR010000077.1:0-9472 GCA_964458965.1 uncultured Occallatibacter sp.
TGAGGTATGCTCTCGGCAAATTCCACCAGAAATTCCGAGTTTTTCCGCAACCTGTGAAGCCCGAATCTTTCATTTGGACTATTCGGCACGCCTGAAGTCGTGCCCTGACACAAAGGTTTCGAAAACAGCTGCGAACCTTGCTAACTAATTCATTAGTTGCACGTCAAACTGCGCAGGAACGGTCGGACAGCGACCCTTCAAGCACACACTATGCCTCCAAAGCGATCCATCACGCTCACGCAGGCCGAACTCCGGCTGATGAAGATTCTCTGGGAGCGGGGCGAATCTACCGTGGCCGAAATGGTGGCTACGATACCCGACGATGATGCGCTGGCCTATACCTCGGTGCTCACCACTATCCGCATTCTGGAAACCAAGGGCTACGTCAAGCATCGTCCCGAGGGCCGAGCCTTCCTGTACAAGTCGTGCATCGACGAGGCCGAGGCCAGCAGGAGTGAGGTTCGCCATGTGCTGCAGCGGTTCTTCGGCAACTCGCGGGAGCGCCTTTTGCTCTCGCTGCTGGGCGATGACGAGATAAGCCCGGACGAATTGAGGCGCCTGAAAGATGCGATTGCCAGTGCCCCGGACGACGCGCAGGAGGTGGTCTAAATGGATACCCTTGTACACGCCGCCACGACGGTGTCTGCCGCGGCCGTTAGCAGCCTGGTCTCGGCAATCTGGGAGGGGTCGGTTCTGTCGCTGTGCGTGGTTGTTTGCCTGCGCCTGCTGCCCCGGCTTAGCGCTGCCGCGCGTTCTCTGATCTGGATGAACGTGTTTTTGCTGATGTTGTTGCTACACGTGGTTCCGTCGTTCTTGCCGCAACTCACTGCCGGGAGCGGAACTCATGATTCACCCTGGAGTCTCGATGTGGGCTGGAGTATTGGCCTGGCTGGGGTGTGGATGGCGCTTTCGATGTGGAGGGCGGCCCAGTTGATGGTGAGCGCTGTCCGCCTGCACGGGTTGGCCAGCCGGGCGATTCCGGTTCAGGCAAATGGCGCGCTGCTGGCAATTCTTCAGGGAGAGCATGGGCGAGGCGGGCGCAAAGCGGAACTGTGCACCTCGATGGAAGTGGAGCGGCCCAGCGTATTCGGCTTCTTTCGCCCGCGAATTCTGATTCCTCCCGCATTGATGGAAAGCCTGCCAGATGAAGACTTGCGGCAGGTGGTGGTGCATGAGATGGAGCACTTGCGCCGAGGGGACGATTGGACCAATCTGCTGCAAAAAGTGGGGCTGGCGCTATTTCCTCTGAATCCGGCGCTGTTATGGGTGGAGCGCCGCGTATGTGCCGAGCGGGAGCTGGCCTGCGATGACCGCGTGCTCGATTCCGGCGGCGCGCGCAAGGCTTATGCCACCTGCTTGACGCGACTGGCTGAATACTCGATCGTACGGCGCAGCCTGTCGCTCGCATTGGGCGCGTGGGAACGGCAATCGGAGCTGGTGCGGAGGGTAAACCGCTTGCTGCGTGGTCCCGATGATTTGTTGCGCGGCAGGCAAGCGGCGCTGGTGACGGGCAGCTTGCTGGCTGGCGTGCTGGGTGGCGCAATTGCGTTGGCTCACGCTCCTCAGATAGTCAGCTTCGAGCCAGGAGCTCGATCGGCGGCGCAGGCGGGATCGAGGGTGACGCCGGAATTCCGCGAGGCCGGCTATCGCAATGCAAGCCTTCGCGATTCTGGTGCGTCCATGCAACTGGTGAAGGCCGTTGTGGCGCAGCGGCCGGTTCAAACGGAGTTGACCGCAAAGAGATCGCAAAACAATGCGGTCAGGCGGACGGCCAGGAAGCCTGCGGCGCAAAACCAGCAAGCCTGGATTGTGCTGACGGATTGGAACGACGCCGAGGTTCCTCCGCACATTGTGTTCGCCGTTGCGCCGGGAAATCGCGCCCGGTATGCCGCCGTGCCGATACCAGAGGGCTGGCTGATCGTTCAAATCTAATCGACAATTGCGCAATCTGAATTGCGCTCAACATCAACAGCAAACCGTGAACAAGGAGATCAAGTTCCATGACTCAATCAACTAATCAATTAGTAGCAACGGCAAAGAGGATGGCCTTTCCGGGCGCACTTGCCGCAGCGTTCGCGCTCGGCGCGGCATTCTTCGCCGGCCACGGCAATGTTCGCGCCGCGTCGGCAATCGATGATAGCAGCGTGGAGGCTCTCACCTCGCTCGATCGCGCCATGGAGGCTGTGGCTTCGCGAGTTACTCCCGCCGTGGTGAATGTGGCCGTGACCGCGCGCGGCAAAGACGTTGATGTGTTTGAGGGCCAGGGCCAGATGCAGGGAAACCCGTTTCAGGGGCTTCCGCCCGGATTGCGGCAGTTCTTCGGGCCGATGCAGCAGAATCCGCAGCAACCGCAGATCGAGCACGGAGTTGGGAGCGGCATCATTATTTCGCCGGATGGATACATTGTGACCAACAACCATGTGGTGGACGGAGCCACGAACATCAAGGTGACTCTCAACGATCGCCGCATTCTGAACGCGAAGGTGGTTGGCGTGGATAAGTTGAACGACCTGGCAGTGATCAAGGTGAGCGCAAGTAACCTTCCCAGCATTGCGTGGGGCGACTCAACCAAGCTGCAGCCGGGGCAAACGGTGCTGGCATTCGGCAGTCCGTTCGGTATTCAGTTCTCGGTCACGCGCGGCATTGTGAGCGCTGTCAACCGGCAGAATCCGTTCGCGGACGATCCGCGCAAGCCGGGCGACTTTATCCAGACCGACGCAGCCATCAACCCGGGCAACTCCGGCGGCGCGCTGGTGAATGCGCACGGCGAACTGGTGGGCATCAATACGTTCATCATCACCAATAGCGGCCAGTTTGCCGGAGCAGGATTCGCCATTCCGTCGCAGATTGTGCGCGCATCGACCGAGCAGTTAATAGCGCACGGAAAAGTGGAGCATGGCTATCTTGGCATCGGCATCAATGACGTCACGCCTGAGAATGCGCACTTCTTCAATTTGCAAAATGCGAGCGGCGCAATCGTTTCGCAGGTGACCCCGGATTCTCCGGCAAGCAAGGGCGGATTGAAGACAGGCGACGTGATCACCGAGCTCAACGGGCGGACAATCGTCAACGACGGCGCGTTGCAGGTGGCAATCAGCGAAACGGCTCCCGGAACAAAGATCGCGCTGGGTGTGATTCGCGACGGAAAGCCGCTGACGTTAAACGTGACGGTGGGTGAATTTCATGGCAACTCCGAGGTAGCAGGAAACGATGGCGGGGAAAGTCCGGAAGGCGGCAAGACTGGCAAGTTAGGACTCGCGGTGAGCGATTTGACAGCGGACGCCCGCAGTGAGATCAATGCGCCGGAGCAACTCCATGGCGTCGTGGTTCAGAGTGTTCGTCCAGCCAGTCCGGCCGATGATGCCGGCATTCAGCCCGGCGACGTCATCCTCGAAGTGAACCGCAAGCCGGCCGAGTCCGCAAGCCAATTCGCCAGCGAAGTGCATCAGAGCCCGGAAGGAAAGGATCTTCTGCTGCTGGTGTGGTCGAAAGGCGGTGCAAGCTTTCGCACGCTCCATCCCGATGCGGACGAGCCGAAGGGCTAATGCTGAGAATGTCTGGATGGTTGGTATCCCAGGTCTCAAAATCGAGACCTGGGGCACCCCCAGTATTTGGATCGCGCGAAACCCCGATCAAAATGCATTCCTCATTCTGAGTGGGATGAGCTTTCGCTGCTGGGATTATGCCAGCCCCCGTATTCGACAATCATCCTATCGGCCTCTTTCGGGCCCCATGTGCCGCGTTTGTAAGAGCGAACACGAGGGTGATTCTTGAGCACCGGATCGACCACCATCCATGCGGCTTCAATCGCATCTTCACGCGTAAAGAGCGCGCCATCTCCGGCCATTGCATCTCCCAGAAGCCTTTCGTACGGAGCTTCCTCTCCAGGCTGCTGTTCGGATAAATAGAGTTCCCGTTGTTCTCCAATGAAATCCTGCCCGGTACGCTTCACACGGGCGGCAAGAGCAACTGCCGAGTTAGGCGAAAGCCGGAAACGCACGTAGTTCGATCGGCCGGAGAGCGGGGCTGAGTCAGCGAACAGCCGCTGCGGCGCAGGCTTTAATTCAACCAGGACTTCGGTGGCTGTATCCGGCAGATACTTGCCTGAGCGCAGGTACCACGGCACCCCTTCCCAGCGCCACGAATCGATGAATAGCCGCATCGCGCAATAGGTCTCAACGTCGGAGCGCTCGGCCACGTCCGCCTCCTTCCGATAGCCTTCGTACTGGCCGCGAACCAGGTCACCGGGCGTGAGTGGGCGCATGGCCTGGAACACCTTGGCCTTCTCGTTGTGAACAGCTCCAAAATCCCTGCCGGCGGGGGGTTCCATGGCGAGCAGAGCGGCTACCTGGAAAAGATGGTTCTGTATGACGTCGCGCAGGCAGCCTGCGGTCTCGTAAAAAGCCCCGCGATTGCCCACGCCAAAACTCTCTGAAAGAGTTATCTGAACGCTGGCAACGTAGTTACGGTTCCAGATCGGCTCAAGGAATGAGTTAGCGAATCGGAAATAAAGAATGTTCATGATCGCTTCTTTGCCAAGGAAGTGATCGATGCGGAAGATTGAGTCTTCAGGAAACGCTGCGTGTGCTGCCTTGTTGAGTTCCTGCGCGGATGCAAGGTCGCGTCCGAACGGTTTTTCCACGATGACGCGCGCATCCGTGTTCAGCTTCGCGGCAGCCAGGCCTTCGATCACGGTCTCGAAGAGCGAGGGCGGGATTGCAAGGTAGTGTGCCGGCCGCCTCGCCTCGCCGAGCGCCTTTTTGATAGCCGTAAAAGTGGCTGGGTCCTTATAGTCTCCACTTACATACTTCAGCTGGGACAGTAACTCCTGAAATGCTCCCTGGTCATCGATTCCACCTGCTTGCTCAATGCTATCCCTGACGCGCTCGTGCAACTGGGTCATGGTCCATTGCGGAAACGCGACGCCGATAACCGGCACCTTGAGGGCGCCTAGTTTGACCATTGCATAGAGTGCCGGAAAAATCATCTTGTGTGCCAGATCGCCTGTCACACCGAAAAGCACCAGCGCGTCTGAATGTATTCTTGTCATCAGTCGCCTGCCTTGGCGGGCGCGGCTTTTTCTTCATGTCCGCCAAACTGGAACCTGAGCGCCGATAAGAGCTTTTCGGCAAAGTCGTCTTCGCCGCGCGAACTGAATCGCTCGTACAAGGCAGCACTCAGAACCGGGGCTGGAACGGATTCGTCAATGGCTGCCATTATGGTCCATCGTCCTTCTCCCGAGTCGGATACCCGGCCAGAGAACTTCTCCAGATCGGGGCTGTCGAGCAAGGCGATCGCAGCCAGGTCGAGCAGCCACGAAGCAACCACACTGCCGCGGCGCCACACTTCCACAATGTCCGCAATGTTCAAATCGTATTGATAGAGCTCCGGGCGCCGAAGCGGGGTTGTTTCGGCATCTACAGTTTCCTTCGTCTTGCCCACGTTTGCATGTTGCAGAATGTTCAGTCCCTCCGCGTAAGAAGCCATCATGCCGTACTCAATGCCGTTGTGGACCATCTTGACAAAATGACCGGCGCCGCTTGGACCGCAGTGCAGATAGCCGTGCTCGGCTGTGCCTCCAACTTTCTCGCGGCCCGGCGTGCGAGGGGCTGAATCGATGCTTGGCGCCAGCGAAGAAAAAATGGGGTCGATGCGTTCGACCACTTCCTTTTCCCCGCCTATCATCAGGCAGTAACCGCGCTCTGCTCCCCACACCCCGCCGCTTGTCCCGGTATCCACATAGTGGATGCCCTTCAGCTTTAACTCGGCGGCGCGACGGATATCGTCGTGATAGTAGGAGTTACCGCCGTCGATGACTACATCGTCAGCCTGGAGCAGTGGAACCAGTGCTTCGAGCGTGGGATCAACCACGCCTGCAGGCACCATCATCCAGACAGTGCGCGGGGTTTTCAGCTTGCCGGCAAATTCCTCCAGCGACGCGGCCCCAACCGCGCCCTCCTTTACCAGCGCCTCAACGGCCGCGGGGTGAATATCGTAGACCACGCATTGGTGGCCAGCCCGCATCAGGCGCCGCACCATATTGACTCCCATTCTTCCCAGACCGATCATGCCCAATTCCATGTTGTTTGTCCTTTTCGCATAGGTATGGTTACGTTTGTCCTGCTTTGATGTCAGATGCACTTGCGAACCGGGAAGATTCCCGGTGCTTTCAACCCAGCATAGCGTGTCTCAAGAGTTATTGGCGCGTGTAGATTTGGAACGGCGCCCAATAGTAGGGTATGTGAGACGCCGCGTGCGAATAGAGCAAACTGAGTTTTGCCTGACGCAGCGCCGCGGCAGGGGTCAGGCCGTCCTGAAGGCCTTGATAGAGAGTGTCCATCAGGCGGGGAGTAGAGTCGTCGCTCACTTCCCACAAGGCGCCAATGACGCTGTGTGCGCCGGCGTGCAGAAAGGCCCAGGAAAGGCCTACCAATCCTTCTCCCGCATAGGAGCGGGTGCCGCTGCCATTGCACGCGGAGATGGTAACCAGGCGAGCGTCGATGGGGTGCTGCATGATGTCACGGGCGTAAAGCTTGAAGGAGTTTCCGCTGGCTGTGGTTGGTGAGAGGATGATGGCCGAATCCAGTGGATCGGTCTGGCTCGCGACGGCATGAGAGACGAAGTGAATATAAGAGTATCGTGCCGGGTTGCCGGCGAGATATGCCTCGGGATTGGCTTGCTGCCCGGCAAATACTGCTTGATCGCGAGGGGAGAAGTGCCTTTCAATCCGGGTCATTTCAAAACCGAAAAGGGGAAGGCTCGGAAAGTCCTGGCTCGGTGAGACAGGGTTGCCGAACAGGAGCAGGTTTCGAACGACATTCCGTGTCGGCTTTGCGGCGGCGAGGGTTGCCAGGGATGGGGCAGAGAGCAGGGTTGCGTCTTCAATCCAATAATGAGAGTTGGCTCTGGAGCTTGAACCCTGGGCGCGATTGGGGCTGGGGCCGGGAGCGAGCAGGGTTTCGAAGTTAAGGTGGTTCAGTTCGTCCTCGGCCAATATCACAACTGGAGTATTAGCGTGAATAAATGCCGAGGCCGGAGCTACCAGCAACTTATATAACTCGATGCCATCCTGGTTGCTGGACTGCAGAGGATCTTGTAAGTCAAGAATAGCCTTGCGGTAGCGCTCGACGCGGGTGGTAATTTCGGCGGCGGGAGGGAGCGTAATGAGCGAGATTTTTCCCGGAGTAATCGCCCACAAGTAAGACTGTTTCGGGTCCAACCAATAGAAGAGCAAGGTTGCTCCGGTCTTTTTGGCGAGCTGACGCGGGTTGAACGCGGTCATCTGGAATGAGGTTGTGGCGAGGTCTGTGCCCAGACCCTGCTCCAGCGTTCGGGCGCGGCTACGGTCGGCGACAGCAAGAGCCTCATCGCTTCTGCCTTCTTTTACAAGCAGGTGGACATAGTCGTCGTAGAGGCTAGCAGCATTGTGAATGAAGGAGAGTCTCGAGTCTTCGCTCTTGAGCCGGGCCCGACCGTTTTCGAAAGAGTTCAGCGCTGTCTTGTACATGCGATCCGCGGCATCGGCTTTGCCTTCCGTCTCAAACAGTTTGGCCAGCTCATCTTCCGAGATCATTCGCAACTGAACTCTGGTCTGCGGGTCCTGCTCAATGGTGTGGAAGAATGCCTCCGCTTGCTTGTCCTGACGCGTCAAGGCCGCGATCTTTCCCTGTACCAGCAGCACAAGCAGCTCTTCGTCGCGACTTCCGCCGGGATGCAGCATGGTGGCGAAACGATCGATATAGGCCTTTGCATCGTCCGGCTTCCCGTTCATGATCGATTCATACGCCAGGCCCCCCAGCGCATACGAGACCCGTTCCTTATTGTCCAATTGTGTTGCCAGATTCAGCACTTGCTCGAACGCCTGTATGGCTCGCGGATGATCGCCGGAATCCCCATAGACATTGGCGGCGGAGCTGGCCCATGACATTTGCGTGCGCAGGTTTCCGGCGATTGTTGCCCTCTTTTCCGCTTCAAGAAACAATTGAAGCGCCCGCTCATAATCTCCCTGTCGGTAGTATGCCCATCCGAGATTGCCCAACGCATTTTGTGCCCAGTTTTCAGCTCCTATTTCCATCGACGCACGGTAAGCGGATTGCAACCAATCTACGGCTTCGTCAAGATGTTCACTCTGGATTGCGGTATATCCAAGGTTCGTCGATGCGCTTGCTTCAAGGAACCGGTCATGATGGGCGCGAGCAAAGTCGAATGTTTTTTGAAAGAACCGGCTTGCTTCGACTTGATTCCCCAACGCGCTGGCAAGAATGCCGCGCCCCCGGAGCACATCTCCGCAGGCTGCATAGTCTGCGCGATTGCAGATTGCCTCAGCCTGAGTGAGATTGTCGCTGGCTTTAGATGTCTCTCGCTGCCGAGTGAATGCCACGGCTTCAATTGCAAACTTCTTGACGATCCCTTCCTGTTCGCCGGAGACGGGTTGCCAGGCAGCCAGCAATTGAAGAGCCGGGTCATATAAGCCGCGGTAGAGCATGGTTTCTGCTTCAAGTAGTTGGAACCTCGAAGCCCATGCGGGGTCGACGCGCTGGAATCGGATGGCTTCTTCCGTTGCTTCCTGCTGGCTTTCAATCAGGTTTCCATGAAGGAAGAGTTGGAAAGCGTGGTCGTAGACAGCCTTGGTGCTGCCGGGGTGCGTGTCTTCCAGCGGAAGCAATAGCGCCAGGAGTAGCAGCGCCCATACGTAGCGTGTGGCGCGGAGCCGGAAACCGCGCCACACGCTGGTAAACCTTCCTTGAATGAGAGCCGCAGCCGGGTCGGGATCGTCTGTGTCGAACGCAAGCGCGGGAGCGCTTTGCGCTATGGGCCGGTATTTCCGTTGGTTTGGCCAGTCCCGCCCCCCCCGCCGCCGGATATGGCGCATCCAAACTGGAAGTCGATCATGGTCAGGGTCACAGTTGTCAGTTTGGGTGAGCCTGTCTTCGCCACAAAGTCCGTGTGGGTTACGGTCAGCTTGGCCAGGGTGATGGTGCCGAAATCCGGAATCACGATGACATGCCCAAAGGAATGGCCAGGGTATGGGCCAGCCGCCTGGTTGACCAACGAGCATTCGACCGCCTCCGGACTGCCAAGAGTGGAGGAAAGTCGATTGTACCGGTCGTGCAGGTCTTCGGGAAGGTTCCTGGCTTTGAGGATGCGGTCGTATTGGCTTGAGACGCGGGTTTTTAGGCCTGAGTCTTTGGTATAGGCTCCATCTTTCGCGGGCTTGGGACCAAGAATTTCGGAATCGAATTCCAGGTGGACCGGGTGGCCGGCGATGCGCAGATTCTCGAAGCGCGTTCCCAGGAAGCGGATTTTGGGTACATAACCGACCAGAGGATGCTCGGTGATGATTTGACCGACCACGCGATCCGCAGTGACCACTTCCAACACATTCAGGTTTTCAATGACGGTAGTGCTGAGGGTTTCCCACCCCTGTCCCGGCTTGGTGCCGAGGTTGCCGGCAACCTGGCTGTGCGCGGCG
>CAYWMR010000077.1:9482-14734 GCA_964458965.1 uncultured Occallatibacter sp.
CGCGGCGCTGTAGGACAGAATGCCTTCAAGCCGGTAGCCTGCGGAGTGTTGCGCCCTGTAACCGCCCTCGGCCGGCAACATGGCGTGCGCCTGGGGTTGAATCTGTTGAACCAAAGGCAGGCTTAAACTGCCCTCGAATATCTTTGCTTCGGCATTGAAAATGTGGGTTCTTGGGACAGCTTTTGGCATTCGATTTCTCCCTTTCGGTGTGGCAATCAGGTGAGTTTGATGTTGTGTTGGACGAAGTCTGCGCACCGAAATCGAGGGGGTGCGGCAAGCAGGCATTCGGCCAGGCATTTCGGGTTCTGGCCGTCTGCGGGTCGCTGTGTTTCGCCCCCAATCCGAGGTGGGTTGCTTCAAAAAAGTGCACGGTCGCTTGATAGCTCAGGTTTCCCATGTATTGCGCCGAAGAGAAACGAAAACATGGGGTCGCCCAGCCGGTTGCTGAAGCCATTCAATCATCAGGGGAGGACATTGAAGATGTCATTCTGCATAATCGTGACTTCAATTGCAAGGGGAAAAAGAACGGCTCTCGATTTACTGGAGATTGAGTTACTTTTTATTTACTTCGGAGTCACTAACTCCTGGCCGTCTTTGATAAGAACTGCCAGTTTCAAAATCCGGCGGGCTGAGGGGAAACCGGGTTGCTTGTGTTAAGGTTCAGTCCGTGAACGACGGACGGAAAAAGACGGAACTCTGTCTGGCGAGCGATCCCGCTCCCAAGGTCTCCATCGCCAAATCAGGTGTGCCTACGAAGACATCGAGGCGGAGGTTGCCGGGACTGAAGGCGAGCGAAGGATTCACACGGCATCCGTTCGACGTTGAGTTTGGGGTAAGGACGAGCGGATTGATTGCGGGCCGGCATCTTAAGAGCGGGCAAAGGCACGACCGCCATAACACGGCTTACTACGGGGTGGCGCCCTCGGTGTTTCAGGCGCTGGTGAAGCGCTGGCGCCGGAGCCGGCCGGTGGCGGCGATGGAAGAATTTACGTTTGTGGATCTGGGAGCGGGAATGGGCCGTGCGGTGCTGCTGGCGTCCCAGCTTCCATTCAAGGCGGTGGTGGGAGTCGAACTCAATCCGGAGCTTGATCGAATTGCACGCAGGAACCTGGCGGCATGGCGCAAGGCGGGGCGGGCGTGTGCACCAATGAAAATGACCTGCACGGACGCTGTGGAATTCCAGTGGCCAGCGGGGCCGTGCCTCGCGTTCCTGTTCAACCCGTTTGGCGCGGTGGTAATGCGGCGATTGCTGAAGCAAATGCGCGCGAGCTTCAAGGGCAGGGCCGGCGAGTTGGACTTTCTTTATGTGAACAATGAGCAGGAGCGCGTTCTGGAGAGGCAAGCTGGATTTGATCGGCAGTTTCTTGGCGAGGTGCGCCGGTCCAGAGCGGATGCGATTGCAGATCATCGGATTTTGGCAAATCAGCCCGAAGGGGAATACGCGTCGTCGAACGCGGAAGACTGTTCAATTTGGCGCTGGGTGGGTTTGGCAGCACGAGGGAGTTAGCGCGTTTCGTAAAAAAATTATGTGCGAAGCATTGACTACGCAGGCTGGCGGGAAGAAAGTAGTTAGCTGGCAGTGTGGCTGGTCGATGGAGCAAACAGTGACGAAACAGCATTTGGTTTTGGGATTGGGAGAGCTGTTGTGGGATGTGCTGCCGGAGGGATCTAGGCTGGGTGGCGCGCCATCCAACTTTGCGGTGATGGCGGGACGGCTGGGCGACCACGCGGCGATTCTGAGCCGGATTGGGCGCGACGACCTGGGACGCCAGGCTGTGGATGTGGTGGACTTGGCTCCGGTGGACTCGAGCCATCTTCAGGTGGATACAAACCACGCTACGGGCCGTGTGACGGTGATGCTTGAAAGCGGCCAACCAAGGTTCACCATTCACGAGCCGGCCGCGTGGGATTTTCTCGAACTTACGGATCAGTGGGTGAGCCTGGCCGAGAGGGCAGACGCAATCTGCTTTGGATCGCTGGCGCAGCGATGCCTCGAGTCCCGGCAGACGATACAAACCCTGGCGGCGCAGACATCGTCGAGGTGCGTGCGGTTGTTCGACGTGAATCTGCGCGCGCCGTTCTATTCCGGCGAGGTGATCCAGGAGTCGCTGGAACTGGCAACGGTGATGAAGATGAGTGACGCGGAGGCGCCATTGGTTCTGGGTTTGCTGGGATTACCTGCCGCGGACGGATCACCATCGGAACAACTGCGCGTTGGCGCCGAGCGGCTGCTCGAGGAGTTTCCAACCCTTGAGATGGTGGTAGTGACTCGCGGCGGACAAGGCAGCTTGCTGGTGACCCGAGAAGAGTGGCATGAGCACCCTGGATTTCCGGTCAATGTAGTGGACACCGTGGGTGCGGGGGATGCGTTTACAGCCGCGCTGGCGCACTACCTGCTGCGAGGCGCGGACCTTGAGACGCTGAATAAGGCGGGAAATTTGTGGGGGAGTTGGGTAGCATCGCAGGCGGGAGGCATGCCTGCTGTCTCCGATGAGGTTTTGGCGGGGATGGTGGAGGCTGTGGAGCGGTGAGTGCGGCAACTTCCCAGTTCAAAAATCGAGATATCCACCCCACCGACAAAGACCCGTCCGTGGGGAGCCCGGACCTGGGGCACCCAGCTGGGCGGGGCGATCAGATAAAGTGGGACTATTGTGATTATCAATATCGCGAGGCGCGCTCACGATCATAACTGGGAACTGGATCCGATTACACGCTCCCTGTTGGATACCGACTTCTACAAGCTGCTGATGCTGCAGTTTATCTGGAAGCATTTCAGGACTACCCATGCGACATTTACGCTGCTGAATCGCACCCGCCAGGTGCGCCTGGGCGAGTTGGTCGACGTGGCGCAGTTGCGGGAGCAACTGGAGGCGACGCGGAAGCTGAGGTTCCATAAGTCAGAGCTGATCTGGCTGGCTGGCAACACCTTCTATGGGCGCAGGGGCATCTTTGAGCCGGCGTTTCTGGCGTGGCTGGATCAGGATTTCAGGCTGTCGGACTTTGAGTTGAACGTAGTGGATGGGCAGATATTTCTGCGCTTCGATGGGCTTTGGACCGACACGACGATGTGGGAGATTTACGCCCTGTCGGCCATCGATGAGCTGAAGACGCGGGCCAGCCTGAAGCGGCTGAGCGAGTTTGAGCTGGACATTCTTTATGCGCGGGCAAAGACCAGGCTATGGGAAAAGATGGAGCGGCTTCGCGGAGTTCCGCGTCTGAACGTGAGCGACTTTGGGACACGCCGGCGGCATAGCTTTCTGTGGCACGAGTACGTGGTGAAGGCTATGAGCGATGTGCTGGGCTCGAGCTTTGCGGGGAGCTCGAATACATATCTCGCATACAAGCACGATCTTGAGGCCATCGGCACCAATGCGCATGAGCTGCCGATGGCAATGGCGGCGCTGGCAGACAGCAATGAGGAGTTATGCCATGCGCAGTATCGCGTGCTGGAGTTATGGCAGCAGACTTACCAGGGAGAGTTATTGATTCTGCTGCCGGATACGTTTGGGACTACGCAGTTTCTTGAGAATGCGCCGGAGTGGGTTGCGGACTGGACCGGGCAGAGGATGGACAGCAAAGACCCTTACGTTGCGGGGGACGAGTATATTGCCTGGCTGGAGCGGCACGGGCGCGATCCGCGGCAGAAGCGGCTGATTGCTTCCGATGCGCTGGATGCGGGGCAGATTCTGGGCCTTCATGCCTATTTTGGCGGACGGCTGCGGAATGGAGCCATGCCGGGGGATTTCCAGAGTGCCAGGGACTTCAAGGATGAAAGCATGTGGGTAACCGACCGGCGCATCCGCTTCAGCGCGGGGTGGGGAACGTTCCTGACCAACGATTTCCGCAATTGCAATCCGCTGGGAGATGAGGGATTCAATCCGGTGAGCCTGGTGTGCAAGCTTACGGAAGTGGACGGACGAGCGGCCGTGAAACTGTCTGACAACTACCAGAAGGCTATGGGGCCGCGGGACGAGGTGGAGCGGTATCGGCGGCTGTTCGGGAAGGCGGGAGTGGAGAATGTCGAGGCGGTGGTGTAGGACAGGGAATAGTGATTAGTGATTAGTGTTCAGTTATAGGTTTTCCCGGATAGGTCTTCCCCTGTTGCCTCGCTGCCACCTCGTCTTTTGTTTGTGGGTATTTTTCCTGTGACATTCCCACATGAGATGCGTCATACTGATGTGGAATGAACACAGGAGCCGGAATGAGCGAATCCAAGCTTGATTTACTGCAGGGCACGCTGGACCTGATGGTGATGAAGACTCTTGCCGCCATGGGCGCGCAGCACGGCTACGGAATTGCGCGGCGCATTGAGCAGGCCAGCGGAGACGAGGTGCTGCTGAACCAGGGGACCATTTACGCCTCGCTGGTGCGCTTGCAGCAGCGCGGATGGATTGCCGCGGAGTGGGGCACCAGCGATAACAATCGCAAGGCGAAATACTACTCGCTTACACGGAGCGGGCGGAAGCAGCTTTTGAAGGACGCCGCCTACTGGCAGCGACTGACCGACGTGATGGGGCGGGTGCTGGCGATGCCTCCCGAGGGAGGGCTGTGATGGGCGCGCTGGGGCGGGGGGTGAGCCGCGTACGCTCATTCGTTTTGAAGCGTGGCCTCGATGCGGATCTGGAAGCTGAGATTGCCGAACACATTGCCTTGGCCACGGAAGAGAATCTGCGGCGGGGCATGAGCCCGACGGAAGCGCGGCGCCAGGCGCTGGTGCGGTTTGGCGGCATCGATATAGCGAAAGATCAACAACGGGAAGCGCGAGGGATTATGAAACTCGACATACTATTGCAGGATCTTAAGTACACGTTTCGAACGCTAAGGCGCGATCGCGGATTCACGATTGTGGCCGTGCTGATTTTGGCGCTGGGGATCGGGGCGAACATTGCTGTGTTCAGCGTGGTGAATACTCTGCTGCTGCGGCCGCTGCCGTTTCCCAATTCGCAGCAACTGGTGCGCATCCGCCCAAGGAACCCCAAGGGCGGCGAGTCCAGCATGACCTACTCCACTGACGCCATGCAGTCATTTCAACAGCGGACAAGCGCCTTCCAGCAGATCACCGGCTACTTCGCCTTCTCCGGTCCCGACAACGCGAGGCTGATTAGCACGGGGCAGCCGCAACCCATCACCGGCCTTATGGTTGCCGGCAATTTCTTCCCCACGCTCGGCGTCGCACCCATGCTTGGCCGCAATTTCAACACCGACGAAACGCTCAAGAAAGGCCAGGTTCGCGTCACGGTCATCGCGACCGG
>CAYWMR010000078.1:0-14711 GCA_964458965.1 uncultured Occallatibacter sp.
CGGGAGCGGTTTGGCTGTTCAAGAAGCCCAGCAAGAATGTTGCGCCGCCGCCGGGTGTGCATTGAGGGGCAAAAGGGGGGGCAGACAGATGAGACCCGAACAGGCGGCAATGTCAGCGCCGTCCCTGGTTTACGCGGTCAACCTCTAATCTGAGATCGGCAAACGCTTCGGCCACGACCCGCTCGGCGAACATCTTAACTCGGATCTGAAGAGTACTCGATAGAGCGGGCAGGACCTCGTCGACCCGAGTCGCGAAAATGTCCTTCCCATCCCTAAGTCTCAACTGAAACTGATCGTCGGCTCCGGCGTGCCGAGGCACCAGCAGATCATATAGTCGCTTTACAACCGCAGGAGGCAGGCAGACATTTGGGAGCCGCGAAGGGTTAATCGAAAGTATCTCAAGGTGCAAATGCTGCCCACCATTCTGTGACGGCATGTGAGTGGAAGAATATCCTTGCCGCACTCCAGCCTCAATCTTCGCCTTGCCTTGGATCTTCGGCATCTGAACTTTGGAAATTTCCTTCTGAGTTTCATCCGCCACGATCTTCAGAAGCCGCGTTCCAGCCAGATCGATTTGCTGTTCGCTAAATTTCCCCTGCGCAGGATGCAGGCCGTCTATTGCTGCCAAGGATTCCCTGACAGGCGGTACTTTCGCTGTACGCATCGTTTCCTCGACGAGGGTCATCGTATCGAAGGACCGTTGAAGCATAAAGCTTGCAAATGGCTGAAACTGACCTTGGTCCGATGCCTCCAGCGCATCCAAATAAGCGCCCTTGTGCTCAGTCAGAATCATGATCGGCATCGAGATTGCTCGATAGGTGAATACCGAGGCAAGCGCCCGCGCCACGCGGCCATTTCCATCCGCGAATGGGTGAATGACTACCAGCCCATAGTGCGCATACGCGGCTTGAAGTACCGGATGCGCCGCAAGAAACTCCTCGCTCCGCATTTCATTCACGAGGCGGGCCATTTCGATTGGAGTTACATCTGCGGGCGCATAGGAATGATAACTTCCATCCCGGGTGTAGACATGATTCGACTGGAGCTTATAGGCACCTTTGGGGAGTTTCTGTTCTTGAAATCCGAAGGGCGGCGTCTGAACTCGGTAGGTATCCTGTGCATGGCAGACCACCTCGTGCAAGGTACGAATGGCTACCTGAGAGATTGGCACGGATTTTGTCGCAAGGTCGAGCACGTAATCGTATGCGTGCAACTGTGCCTCAAACAAAGGGCGCGCATTCTCGCCTTTCTTTGCGAATTCGACCTCCCATGCTGCGGTCTCAAAGGCAACTGTGAAGGTAAATCCGCGGTCCACTTCATAGAGACCCTCAATCGCTCCGGTATCGACCGCAGCCGCGCGCTTCACAACCTCGAAGGCCCTTTCCAGAGCTTCGGTTGGGATACCCGACTTCTCTTTGAGGGAAGCAAGGTATCGATCCCACCGCACCGTATCGACCGATGTTCGCGCCGCCCACTCTGCAAACGGGGGAAATGGCTTGTAGGCCGCGTCTAGAACATGGATGTTGGTTTCAGGCTCGCTCATGGCGCGGTCAATTCTCCTTCTCAGGCTGATCATAGCTCAGCGCATTACTCTACGCCGCATCCCCAAACACCCGCCCACCAGCCAATCTCACCGCCGCCGCCAACCGCCGGTCGAATGTGGCCAGCGTCCCGCCTATTCGCAACACCAGCTCCAGATAGGTAGCATCATAGGCAGACAGGCGATGCAGCCGCGCCAGCGTAAGGACGCTGGCCAGGTGAGCCCTTGGAGATTCTGAATCCACGGAAATAGCCGGCTGGGATATCCGGCTCAGAAAAAACCCACTTTGTGAGGGTTGAATCAATCTCGCTCGCTCCCCTCGAAGTATTGCGTTCGCAACCTCCGCATGCCAAATTGCCGGAACAAACCACGAACTTGAAGGCAAGTCGCGAAGAGCCTGGTCAGCCAGCGCCGCCTCAACTGGGTCTGCCCGCTTGAATAGCCAGGCCAGTGCCATGGATGCATCGAGCACTCCATTCATTCCCGTCCTTCCTCAATCCACGCCTTGATCGTTTCGGCGGAAACCCCGCTGATCTTGGGCATGGCCAGCAACTGCTCGACAGCCTCGTCGATGGCGCGTTGGTTCCGGGCTTGCGTCGGCACCACGTCGGCCACCGCCCGCCCCCGTACCGTAATCGTGAAGTGCTCTCCCTGATCCACCTTGCGCAGAATCTCAGATAGCCTCGTTTTGGCATCAAAGGCGCCAATCTCCGTGTAAGCGCTGTTTCCCGCACGCATAAATCCTCCAATCTAAAGTCCATGCCAACCAACTAGTCTACAAACTAGTTTACTTGATTTCTCTCTCTTTCTAGCCGGTTTCTTGTTGGCGAACCCCTCAGCATCACACCAGTAACAGCAAACCCCCTGCTGCCGGGCGAGCATTGACGCAATTCATTCCCGCAGTCCATTTTTCAGAAATCTACTATTGCCCGGAGTCCGGGTACTCAGCGTATTCTTCCACCATGCTTCCCTATCGTCTCCGCTTCCCCGGTCTGCAACTCCTTCTCTTGCTGTTGGTTGCTGCGCCCACGCTGGCCCGCGCCGTTGAGTCGCCAGCCGCATCCGTAATTGGCCCCCGGACGCTGGTGCTCGAAGGCCTGGGCAAAGGCAGTGCGCCGCTTGACGGCCCCTGGCAGTTCCACACCGGCGACGATCCTGCCTGGGCCAGCCCCAGCTACGACGATTCGCATTGGGAGCAACTGACCGCCGACAAGCCATGGGGCGCGCAGACCCATCCCAACTATGCAGACTATGCCTGGTATCGCCGCAGCCTCGCCATCTCGCCAGCGCCGGGAGCCTCGCCCGACGTCCACCTGCTCATCCCCGCAATCGACGACGTCTTCGAAATCTACTGGAATGGCGCTCGAGTGGGCCAGCTCGGGAACATGCCGCCCAAACTCTACTGGCTTAGCGGCCTCGCACCACAGATCTTCAACCTCGGGCCGGCGCGCAGCGGCGTGCTGGCCATCCGCGTCTGGAAGACTCCACTGCCCTCCAACGACCCCGGGACATTCGGCGGTTTTGAGGGCGTCCCGCTGATTGGCAGCCCGGACGCCATTGCCGCCGAACGAGGGGCGATCGAGTTCCAATGGCTGCGCCACCAGCAGTTCCGCTTTGGCCTGGTCTCGCTTTATGCTCTCGTGGCCCTGCTGAGCTTCGTCGCCTGGATGCGCGACCGCAGCCAGTGGCTGCTCTTCTGGATGGCCGTCTTCGCCATAACACCCCTCGTCGAACTTTTCCTCACCGGCCTCGAACTCCGCTACTCGACAATCACGCAAATCTGCCTCACCCAGGTCGAAATCAGCATCCGCGAAGCCTCGCAGTGGTTTCTGTTGCTTTGGCTGCTTCAACTCCACGAATCCCGCAAGCTGGTAGGCTTCATCCGCGCCGCCGCCATCGTCAGCGTTGCTACCGGCACAGTCGACGGGATGTTGTTCTTCTTCTATCCCAGTGTGCTCAATACCCTGCAGTTCCAGCTTGGGGATGCGTTTCTCACCGTCTTCGCGATCGGGGCCGAGCCCATCCCCGCCCTTCTGGTGGCCTGGGCGATCTATAACCGCAAACGCCTTGACTCAACTCGCTGGGTGGTGGCCATTTTTGCCTTTCTCAACGCGAGCTACTACTGTGTCCAGAATGTCGTCGCACAGGGCGAGCGTTTTACCCACTGGACCCTCGCCGACAAGATGACGAATCCGCTATTCACGATGGACGGCAATCCCATTGGAGTTCCCACCATTCTCCGCACCCTGCTCTTCTTATCCATCGTCTACGCGGTCGTCCGCTACTCCATTGCTGAGCGACGCCGGCAGAATAATTTGGAGCAGGAGATTCAGAACGCCCGCGAACTCCAGCAAGTACTGGTTCCTGAAGATCTGCCGGCGTTGCCTGGATTCACGCTGACGAGCGCCTACCGGCCGGCCCAGGAGGTTGGAGGCGACTTCTTCCAGATCATCCCGCTGGATTCCGGTTCAACCCTAGTTGTGCTGGGAGACGTCAGCGGCAAAGGCCTTCGCGCGGCCATGGCCGTTTCGCTCATCGTCGGCGCCATTCGCACCCTGGCTGAGACCACGTCCAGCCCGGCCCTGATCCTTGCCGGCCTCAATCGCCGCCTCACCAACCGGCTTCAGGGAGGCTTCGCAACCGCCATTGCTCTGCGAATCGATCGCGATGGCGCCTGTACATTGGCCAGCGCCGGCCATCCCGCTCCGTATGTCAACGACCGCGAGATGAGCTTCCCCGGCGCGCTTCCCCTGGGCCTTACGCCAACCGCCGTCTATGAAGAAACCCGCCTGTTGCTCAGCGAGCGCGAACAGCTTGCCCTCTACACCGACGGGTTGCTCGAAGCGCGCAGCCAGAGCGGCGAACTCTACAGCTTCGACCGGCTGAAGACGCTGTTCGCTACGCACCCCACAGCCGAACAGGCCGCCCAGGCCGCCGTCAACTTTGGCCAGGACGACGACATCACCGTGCTCACGCTCACGCGGCTGTCGGCGGCATAGTCCAGCAGGCAGCGCCGGCATCGTTACCGATTCAGCATGTTCCCGCGGAGGGATCGGCGCAAAGTCCCGGTGGATAACTGAGTTCCCGAAAGAAGCCTTGCGGCGGACTGATCGCGGAGAACTCCGAATTCTGTCAACTCAGCCCCCGAATCTGAGAGGATTATGGAAGCGGCAAGGCGCGCTGGCGCATCCTTCTTGTGAGAACTCTATGAATTCCGTCGAACAGGCACGCCAAACCGCATTCCAAAAGACGCTCCTCAGCGCTCGCACATCGATGGGAACAGGCGAGATTCTGAAGCTCGCGCTGGACAGTTGCCGAGCCTCAAAGGTGCGCTTTGCCCTGACCGCCCTGGGTATGGTCATCGGCACGGCCTCGGTGATTTGGGTGGTCACCATCGGCATGACCGGCAGCCAGTACATTCTGTCTCAGTTGCAGAAGATCGAGACCAACTCCGTTGAGGTGGAATACTCCGGAGGCGGCGCAACCGCGGCCGAGCGCGTGCTTTACAACGACCCCCTGACCGTTGACGACGAGAGAGCGGTGGTGGCCCAGTTGCCAGGAGTGATGTACGCTTCGCCGGTACTAGAATTGCACGACCGCATCAATTTTGGCGGCGGCGTCGTCAAGGATACACTGGTGCTCGGCGTGAGCCCGCAGTACCAGAGCATCCGCAATCTTCTGGTGCCGGTAGGCCGTTTCTTCGACGAAGAGGACGACTCCGCGCATATCAAGTGCGCCGTAGTTAGTGAGCTATTTGCCAAAGCCCGCTTTGGCAGCTCCGACGCGGCTGTCGGCCAGTCCTTCGAGATCAGCAGAATGCCCTTCACCATCATCGGCGTCTTCAAAGAGGCGCAGGACGACTTTGGCAATTCGGAGATTCAGGACCAGACCATTCTGGTTCCGTTCTCAGTGGCCCGCTACATTTCCGGCTCCGAAAACGTGAAGCAGATTTACTTTTCCATGCGCAGCATGAACGAAGTGACCGACGCCTCGAAGGAAATCTACCGCATCGTCAAGGCGCGTCACCGTCCCGACTCCGTTTATAAAACGCAAACCATGCAGGAGTATCTCACCGCTGCCGCGAACATCATGTGGGCGGTGACGGCGCTGCTGGTGGCCGTGTCTGCCGTTACGCTGGCCGTGGGCGGCGTGGGAATTATGAATATCATGCTGGCTACGGTACGCGCCCGCGTCCGCGAAATCGGGATCCGCAAGGCCATGGGCGCAACCCGCCGTGAAATCAAACTCCAGTTTCTAACTGAGGCGGTTATTATTTCGCTCACCGGCGGGATTGTGGGAACCATCATTGGCCTGGCGCCGCCGCTCGCCGTTCGTTTCTTCACCGATTACGATTTCCCGGTTTCGGGTTTGTCGGTATTCATTGCCCTCGCGTCGGCCACGCTGGTTGGTGTCGTTTTCGGAACCGTTCCCGCCACCAGGGCCGCACAGTTGGACCCCGTCGAGGCCTTGAGAGACGAGTAACATCTTGTTCGCGATGACCTATGAAGGATGAGTTATGAACGATCCAGTTCGTCCGCCAGCCAGCACCGATTCCGATCAGGACAGTTTGTCGTCTAATGGCCCCAACCTCGGGGTAATCTATAGCCTCATCGCGCTTGCTCTCGTCGCGGCCATAGGCCTCGCCATGCTCATCGTTTTACCCTTCTATCAACGCAGGTAGAGTATCTTTTTAGCTGCCGCACTCGGGAGCCACCATGCCCACCCAAGCCGAAAAGGCCGCGCAATTCCTGGCACTTCACCAGCGCCCCAAGCCCTTCGTCATCGCCAACCCGTGGGACGCGGGGACCGCGCGCATCCTGACCGGTCTCGGATTCCAGGCGCTTTCAACAACCAGCGCCGGCTTGGCCTTCACGCTGGGCCGCCGCGACGGGGTGGCTGCCATCTGCCGGGATGAATCTCTTGCCAATGCGCGAGCCATCGTGGACGCAACGGCGCTTCCCGTGGCCGCCGACCTTGAGAACGGCTACGGCCATAGCCCGGAGGCAGCGGCGGAGACGATTCGGCTGGCTGCGGAAACGGCAGGCCTGGTGGGTGGTTCCATCGAAGATGCCACCGGCGACCCCAGCCATCCCATCTACGACTTCAACCATGCCGTTGAACGGATTGCGGCAGCCGCAGCTGCCGCCCGCGCCTTGCCGTTCCCCTTCATCCTGGTTGCAAGGGCGGAGAATTACCTCCACGACCGAGCCAATCTCGACGACACCATCCGCCGCTTGCAGGCCTTTGAAGCCGCCGGCGCCGAAGTGCTGTATGCGCCCGGAATCGCCAGCGCAGACGACATTCGAACCGTCTGCGCCTCTGTCGCCAAGCCAGTCAACGTGCTCATGGGCATCAGGGGCGTGCCCCTGCTGTCCGTCGACGAATTGGGCGCATTGGGAGTTCGCCGCATCAGCCTTGGCTCGGGCTTCAGCCGGGCAGCGCTGACCGCCTTGGTCCACGCGGCCCGAGAGGTTATCGAAGACGGAACATTCACCTTCACGGCCGAAACAATGTACATGTCGGAGCTGTCCAACTTGTTCGCGCCAGTCGCGCCGATGAGCGCGAACAGCATACTGGAACCTGGCGTCGGCAAACAAAGTAACGAGTATAGTAAGACTGGTAAGGAGTAACAATTCATGACCGCCATCGCAAAGGCGCACACCCACCGCGCCAAGATCAGAAGCAAAGGCCAGGTCACAATTCCAGCAGCGATTCGAACGTCCCTGGGACTCAAGCCCGGCGATCACGTGCGCTTCGAGCAGCGAGAAGGAGGCATCCGCCTGGTGCGCGACTCCAATGAGAACGTCTTCGACAAGTGGCGTGGGATTGGAACGGGGTTCCCAATTCAGGGAGAGGGTCCTGAGGCGATTGTTGCGTTCTTCAGGGAAATGCGCGGCCATGACGACTTCAATTGATTCGAACATCATCATTGCACTGTGGTGCAAAACTGATTCTTCCAACCGCATCGCGGCCAAATTGCTCGATCAAGCTCAAAGGCAAGGCAAGCTGGTCATCTCGGCGCCTGTTTATGCGGAGCTAATGGCAGATCCGCTGAGAAGCAGACTCGAATTGGACGAATTCACATCCGACACTGGGATTTCCATCGATTGGAAGATCGATGAGGATATCTGGCGCGAGGCGGTAAGCGCGTACAGGGGCTATTCCAAGCGCCGCATCCGCAGTGGTGGCGGGTCCCCAAGTCGCATCCTGGCTGATTTCCTGATTGGCGCTCATGCGCTGGTACGTGGTTATTCCCTGCTGACACTCAATGGGATCGACTACGTGGCCGCCTTCCCGACCCTGAAGATCGTCCCCGAGTAAATCCACTCCCCCAACCTTACCCCAGCTTTGCCTCGCTCCGCGCAATCAGCACCGGAATGCCATCGGCAATCGGATAGCCGCGCCCGCACACCGCGCAGACCAGACGGTCGCCCTCAACAAAAAGCCCGCCCAGGCAAGCCGGGCAGGCCAATTGATCGAGCACCGAGGTGTCGAATGGGAACGGAGGACGCGATTCGGCTCTCATCGCGCCGGCTACTGAATCGTCGCATCGGGGTTGGCGGACGCAGCGGGCGGCAGGCCGGAGGATTGTGCGGCGCTGGCGCCCCGCCCGACCATGGCAAGCTTGGCATGCGCGGCAAACTCCTGCTCAATGCGCTCGTTGGTGCCGGCCTTGGCAAACTCGTATGCCACGCGAACTCCGTTGAAGATTGCCCGGTCGTTCGACGAACCGTGGCCGATGATGCAGATACCCCGCACTCCCAGCAGCGGCGCGCCGCCATATTCCCTGTAGTCCAGGCGATGGCGAAATTCGTTAAATGCCTTTCGAGACAGCAACGCTCCCACCTGCGCCGTAACTGTGCGCGTCAGCGACTCCCGCAGCACGTCCCGCACAAACCGTCCCACTCCTTCGCTGGTCTTCAGCGCAACGTTGCCCACAAAGCCATCGCAGACAATCACGTCCGCGAGGCCGCTGAAAATGTCGCGCCCTTCCACGTTGCCGATGAACTTGATGGGCAGCGCCTTGAGCAGCGGAAACGCCTCCCGTGTCAGGTCGTTGCCCTTGGTCTCTTCCTCGCCAATCGAAAGCAGGCCCACCCGCGGCGCGTCGATCTTCAGCACTGTCCGCGCGTACATTTCGCCCATGACGGCAAACTGCGCCAGGTTGTATGGCTTGCAGTCCACGTTGGCGCCCACGTCCAGCAGCACGCACGGGTTTCCGGTCGAGCTCGGCATGGGAGTCGCGAGCGCCGGCCTGTCCACACCGGGAAGCGCGCCCAGCACCATCTTCGCCGTCGCCATGGCCGCGCCCGTGTTGCCAGCCGTCACAAATCCAGCCGCTTTGCCCTCGCGCACCAGTTTCAGCCCCACGCGCATGGAGCTGTCCTTTTTGATTCGCACGGCATGGGCCGCCTTCTCCTCCATGCCGATGCGCTCCGAGGCATGGTGGATAACGATTGGCAGGTCTTCGTTGCCGAGATGTTCGTCAAGAAGGTCGCGAAGCTCCGCCTCAGGCCCAATAAGATGGACCCGCACAGGCAGGTCCCGGCAGGCGAGGATCGCCCCCCGGATCTCCGGCTCGGGTGCTTTGTCGGTTCCTACAGCGTCGAGAGCAATATCGATGAGCATAGGTGCTCAGCTTACTTGGCTGCTTCCTTTACGTCCAACACGGCGCGGCCCTTGTACGCTCCGCACTTGGCGCAGGCGCGATGGGGCAGCTTCTTCTCGTGGCAGTTGGGGCACTCCGACAGCCCCACTGCGGTGAGAAAATCGTGGGAGCGGCGTATTGCTGTACGGCGCGTCGAGTGGCGCCTTTTCGGATTCGGCATAACTACTATTCCTTTCGTGTATCCACCAGTCTCAATTCCCGCTCGGGGCCTGACTCGCTTTCGGTCCTGTCCGGAGGCTGACTGCCATCCGGTCAAGCACAATCGCGACCAGCGCGAGATAGGTGGAACACCCTCAATCTCTGGGAGTTATCTCAGGACTTGATCCGGTCGCGGAGCCCAGCCAGCGCTTCCCAACGGAGGTCGCTCGGACCTTCCTCGCAGTTGCACGGATGGCTGTTCCGGTTCTCGCCGCAGCGCGGACAAAGACCCTTGCAGTCCGGCTTGCAAAGCGTCCTGACCGGCAGAGCCAAAAGCACCTGCTCCCTCAGCACATCCTCAAGCAACAAACTGTCTCCTTGATAATACCCGATTTCTGTTTCCGGCGCAGTAATCGAGCGTTCCAGCGCCTCGGAATCCGCCTCCGCGGGGCGGAAGATCAGGTCGAAGTCCGCGCTCAGCGGAATCTCCACCGGCTCCACGCACCGGGCGCACGGAACCTGGAACTTGCCGCCAAAATTGCCCCGCAGGCGGATGTCGGCCACAATATCGCGTGGCCCGCGATGCTCGTGCAGCACCTCGGCCCGCCCGGCCGTGGCCAGTTGCCCAACCTGCTCAGCCTCTTCGCCCAGCTCGACGGCTCCCGGATCCAGCTCCAGGTCAAAATCGATCGGGTCCCGCTCCAGTTCGCTTACTTTGAATTCCATCCTATGAGCCTAAGACTCAGACACCCGCGCGTCAATGTGTGGATGAAGCAACGGTCCCACCAAAGTACATGACCAAGCCCCGCTGTCAGCTGACCCGGCAACCGGAACCTACGGCGGCGTGCATTTCTTTTATCGCGCTCAAAACCAGCTCAGGCTCGTCCTGCTGAATCATGTGATTGCTGTTCTCGGCGACAACCAGCTTGCTGCTGCTAGATAGTGCGACAAGCCTTTGCTGACCTTCGTTCCAGTTCTTCTCAAGGATCGCGAACGGTCCGGGAAATGCCTGTCCATGGGTGAGGACGATCATCGGCAAATCTCCAAGGCTTCCCGCGGCCTTCGAGCTTCTCTCGGGTTGAGGCACGCGTTCGAGCGAAGCAAGATCGTCGCATAAGGCAAGGTATTCGTCGGGCCGCTCAAGCCAGAATCCGAATTGGTCGAGAGGAAGCCAATGGCGCAGCAAGCGCAACAGTCCGAATCGGGCCAGCAGCGCGACAATCCGATTCAGTATCCGCATTTTGGAGTAGAAGGCGAGCACCTCCTTGCGAAAGATGGAAGACTCTTCGGGCGTATCGACCAGCACCAGCGCCCCGGTCTCGTCCGGGTACATACGGGCGTAGCTGCGAACCATGAGTCCTCCATAGGAATGCGCGACAAAGATATACGGACCCTCGACATTGGCGCGAGTGAGCAGGGTATGCAGTTCCTCAACGCGATCTTCGATGGTCCTCCCTTTCCGCACCATCTCGCTCCATCCGAAACCGGCACGATCGTAAGTGTAGACGCGGGCAAACTCGGCCACCTTGTCCTGGAGCGGCCACCAGAAGCGCGAAAGCTCGCCCGCACCCTGTTCAATCACCACCGTGGGAGCCACAGTTCCCTTTGCGAGCAAATGCAGTCTGTGGTCGCCTACTGAGACGAGACGTCCAGGCGCCGGGCGAAGGCGCAGGTCGCGGCGTCCTCCGGTCCATTCGTAGGTGAACCCACAAGCCAGCAGGAGCGGAATGAACAAAAGCGCGCAGAGAAGGATTCGTTGCCAATCGATATGCATGCGATTCAAAATAATACATTGATGTATAAAATGCAAGAGTGTATATTTTTTTGAGAGGATACGGATGCGAAACAAGACAACGGCGGCTCCGCACACCATGCCTGACTTAGGCAAGCGCGCCCGCACCAGAGCGAAGCTGATTGAGGCGGCTGCGGCAGTAATCGGAGAGAAGGGCTTCGATCGAGCGTCGCTTGAAGAAATCGCCATGCGGGCAGGCGTGACCAGAGGCTCGGTATACGGGAATTTCAAAGACAAGGACGACCTCTTCCTCGCCTTGATCGAGTCAATGTGGAAGCCGATCGTTCCTCCAATCAGGCCAGGCGCCGGACTGAGGGAGCAAATGCGCATCCTGGGGAAAGCGGTGGCGCGTGAAGCGGTTGCGCGGCGTCCTCTCGCCGGTGTTGCCGCGGCCTTCCAGCTTTATGCGCTTACCCACAAGCCGATTCGCGCTGCAATGACGAAAAAGAACGCTGCAATCTATAAGAGGTTTGCAAAAGAACTGGTCAAAGTTATCCCAGCCAGCGAACTCCCCATGCCGGCGCAGAGATTCGTCTGCGTGCTGGACACAATGGTTACGGGCCTGCTTTTCACCTATTTTCAAACGCCAGATCTGATCACGGAAGAGATCTTTGTTTCTGCATTTGAAGCGCTCGCATAGGGGAGCCATCGTCATGTCGAAGCAGCTTTAGGGCGCCTGGGCCCCCGCCCCATGCAAATACCGGCCCGCAAAGTCCAGAAACGCCGGCCAATTTGGCGCTGGAGTATGGCCGACCGAATGCTGCCTAAACCCCAGGTCCCCGTCGATCAGCGCCGTCTCCGTTGCGGGAAACTCCTTCGTACCCAGATCCTTCTTGCCCAGCAGCCAGTACACCGGCCCGGCTGCAACCTCGGCCAGGAACATTCCCCGCGCGTCCGCCCAACCATCTCCAGGCTTGCCCGGCTCATTCTTCGCGCTCAAACCGGCGCCGATAAACACTGGCCGCGGCGCGCACAGCGCAATCAGCTCGTGGTTATCCACGGGCAGGTCTGCGGGCGTCAGCGGTCCTGCATATTTCATCAGGTTCCCGCCCATCCAGTAGTAGAAGACCGTCTCGATATGACTCAGCGGCTCGCCGTAAATATGCCGGTAAAGCTTCGCCCCGCCCTCCCCCGACGAGCTCGAATAGAGCACTGCAAATCGCGGGTCATAAGCCATCGCAACAAGCGCCGCTTTCCCCATCCGCGAGTGGCCCTCAATGCCCACCTGCTTTGCGTCCACGCTCTTGTCCGTCTCCAGATAGTCCAGCAGGCGGCTCGCGCCCCAAGCCCAGGCCTTCAACCCGCCCCAATCCTCCAGCTTGCGCGGCTGTCCTTTGTTCATCAGCCCGATGATGCCCTCCGTCATTCCCGCCGCGTCGTCGGCCTGGTAGCTGGTGGGAGAAAGCACCGCGAATCCCCAACCCTTGGCCAGCACCTGTTTCTCCCACGTCTGCCCGTAGTTTCCTACTTCGTCCGATCCAGTGTCCGAGATCGGCCTTACCAGCGATGCCTTGAACTCCCCCGCAAATGCCAACTCCATCATCACCGGAAGCGGCCCGCGCGCATCTGCCGGCGTAGTGAGCGTCGCATCGATAGTGACCGCAATCTGCGGATAGCTCGCGTTATCAACATGCCCCGCAAGCCGCTTGGTCACTACAGAAACATCGCCCATTTTTTCCCGGGTCGCGCTCACTACCTCCCACGTCACTTTGGGCAGGTTTGCGGGAGTACGCCCAAGAACCTCCCGGTCGTAATCCTCCTGAATCTGGGGCCGCCGCTCGTTCCACCACTCAGCGGGAGTCTTCACCGGTTTCCCGCTCTTCTCGACCAGCGGGTCGGGAAGATTCGGATAGAGATTGGCTTTGGCTTCATCCCAGTTGGCGTCGTTCTCCGAGCCAGGCCGAAGTTGCTTGATCCCCAGCAGATCCATCAGCCGCTGATGATCCTGCTGCGCCGTCAGATGCACGGGGGGCGCCGCAACTGCCGGAGCATTCGCCGGAGTGGCGGGGGTAGCGGCAAGCTGAGCCTGAGCCGCCAAAGGGCACAATGAAAGGCAAACAAAAACGACCAGCGAAACCGCCGGCCAAAGAGGAGAATCGAATCGCAATTCAGACATCGTAAACTTCGTTTCCATACCGCCTCCCGGCGAGAGTCGCAGGCGGCCCAAGAATATCGACTTCCTCCAAATTGAGCAAGCAAAGACGCTCGCTGCAATCCCCGCCCGCTCACACAATGCTCAATCTCCGTTTCAATAGCCACTCGCTCATGTCCACGCCATTCCAGCCGATGAGAAGGGGAGAACCACCCGAGAAAGGGCACCAATATGCAATGGCTCCGAAACCTTCCCATCTCCCGCAAATTCATCTTCGCTTTCGGCATTGTATGCAGCCTCTGCATCTTCCTCGGTGCCTATGCATTCATTGCTTTCCACGCGATCGGCGTTGTCAATCTGGATGTGAGCAGCAAGAGACTCCCTTCCATTGTCCAATTGGCTGAGATTCGTTCAGGAGTCCAGCAGACACGGAGGTGGGATCTTGCGATTCTTCTTTGCCAGACATCGGCATGTTCGACACGGGACGCCGGTCGCCGGCAACAGGCAATAGCGGCGTACGAGGCGGGAATCAAAAGCTACGAGCCGTTAATCGTCGCCACGGAAGAGCGCGAGCTCTACCAGAGATTCACCACCAACTTTGCTCAATACCTGGAAATCAGCAACCAGGCACAAGACCTGTTGGCTGCCGGAAAAACTGGCGATGCGGTGAACTCAATCTCGGCAGATCGCTCCTTCACGTTGGTCACGTCGACCGAAGCGGCTGCGACTGAAGCTCTTGAGTCGAATGCCAAGGCTGGCAGGGAGGAATCCACATCCGCCACTCTCGATGGCAGCCGCGCAATGTGGGTCAGTACCGTTGCCACGCTGCTGATTGTCCTACTGTGCGCAGTTGTCGGCGGTGTGCTCACCAGCGAGATCGCACCGCGGCTGAATCGGTTGAAGGCTGCCATGGAAGCAATGGCCGCCAAGGACATGACGACAATCGTCAGAATCACTGGAACCGATGAGATCGGCCGTCTGGGCGAAGCATTCAACGCCACAACTGCCTCAATGCGGGGCGTCTTCCAATCGGTGGCCCAAGCCGCGGAAACGCTCTCCGCCGCCACAACAGAGATCAGCGCGAGCTCCGTCCAGAGCGCAGGCAACGCCAACACCCAGTCCAGCAAGACCAACCAGATTGCCGCAGCCGCCCAGGAAATGACCGCAACCATCGGCGAGATCAGCCATAACGCCGAAAGCGCGGCCGGCGCCAGTCGCACCTCGGCTGAGACCGCCAACCAGGGCGGCGAGGTAATGCAGGCCGCCGCGCACACCATGGAAAAGATTGCAGCAGCCACCAGTTCCGTGTCAGAGAAGATGACTTCGCTGGCTCTCCGCTCCGAAGAGATTGGCAAAGTGGTCAGCGTCATTCAGGAGATAAGCGAGCAGACCAACCTGCTGGCCCTGAATGCCGCCATTGAAGCCGCGCGCGCCGGTGAGCATGGCCGCGGATTCGCCGTCGTTGCCGGTGAGGTTCGCC
>CAYWMR010000079.1:0-14640 GCA_964458965.1 uncultured Occallatibacter sp.
TCGATCGGATGAGCCGGGGAGCTGGAGCGATCCGGCTCCCCTTGTTTCTGGCCGTTTTTTAATCCCATCGATAGATTTCCCCATGCCTTGAAAACTCATGCAACAAGCTGCCGCGCAGCGGCCTCCATAGCCTGAGCTTTCAGTTGGGCCTCGAACTCGGCGGGCGGCAGATAGCCGAGCGCCGAGTGCAGGCGTTTCTGGTTGTAGACCTTTTCCAGGAACTCGCGAATCGAGCCTTGAGCCTCGGCCAGGTCGCGATACTCGTTGCGCAGAACCTCTTCGTACTTCAGTGTTTTCATGAACGACTCGCAGGCCGCGTTATCCCACGGGTTGCCTTTGCGGCTCATGCTGATCTGGATTCCGCTGTCCTTGAGCAGATCCGTGTAATCGTTGCTGGCATACTGGCTGCCGCGGTCGGAGTGATGCACCAGGCCAGGCGGTACGCCGCGCTGCTTGATTGCCATCCGCAGCGCCGTCAGTGTCAGTTCGTCCTCCATGTTGCGGCTTAGCGCCCAGCCGATTACGCGCCGCGAGAACCCGTCCAGAATCACCGCCAGATAAACGAACTCCTCGCGCAGCCGGATGTAAGTGATATCGGCCCGCCACAGCTGATCCACGCCGGTCAGAACCATATCTTGCGCCAGGTTCGGATAGACCCGCAGCCCATGATTCGAGTTAGTAGTCACGACAAACTTGCGCTTGCGAACGCACAGCAAGTTATCCTCGCGCAGCAGACGATAGACCCGCTTTGCGTTCACCGTCCAGCCACGCCGCCGCAGTTCCGCCGTGATGCGCGGGCGGCCATAACTCGGCCACTCCAGAGCTATGCGCTGGATAGCATCGCGCAGGTCCATATCCCGGTCCGGCTTGGCGTTTTCGTTGAAGCGGTAGAAGCTGGCCCGGCTCACCCGGCCCAGCTCCACCATCCGCTCAATGCTCAGTCCCCGGCCGGCGATCACTTCTTCGCCGACTTTCCGGTAGACTGCGGATTTCCAGTCGATACCTGCAGCATCCGCTGTTCTTCGATGCGCTGCAAGCACCCCTTCAAAAAATCGATCTCCAAGGCCTGGCGCCCGATCTTACGTTCGAGTTCCGCGATCTGGCCCTCGGACCAGCGCTGCTTCCCGTGGCCGGGAAAAGCGTTGCCAGGCGCCTGCCGGAACTCACTCTGCCAGCGATGCAGCACGTTGGGGCCGACCTCCAGCCCGCGCGCCACCTCGGCCATCGATACCCCTGCTTCCAGCCGCCGAACGGCGGCCAGCTTGAACTCCCTCGTAAATGTCCTGCGTGACAATCCCATGACTCAATTCTCCATTCATTGGATTTTGAGTCTTAACCGGTTGTCTCAAAAATGGGGGCAAGTCCAGAATGTTCCGCGATAGAAGGGCGCTAGTTGAGGAACCCGCCAGTATCTGCCTTCTGTCTCAAGTGCAAATAGCGAGCAAGGCCAACTTGGGCTTTAGTAAATACGACATCCATAAGAATTTCTAACGGTACCAGGTCACCCTTTCGCCCAAGAATAATGGGCACTCCCGGAGGGTCAAGGTCTAAGACCCAGTTGTACTCGTCTGAAGCTGTTTCTGTGTATCCGTGGAGTTCAAGGATTCGCTTAAGGTGCTTAGGCGAAATTGGAGCGAGCGCCGCTATCGACAAAGAGCTTCCTCCCCCATAGGCGATAGAAGTTCTAATGGTACGGACCTCTCTATCGCACGGCTATACCCCTCTACGAGAATGTACTGTTTCGCCTCTCCCGGCTTGAGATCGGCTCGTTTGGCAACCTTTTTGAGACCCCTCTGTCGCAAAACGCTATGCAGGTTGTCGCGCTCATAGCAAGAGCCAATAAACAACGTGGCTGCGGATACGATTGCCTCTTCGGCCTCGCCTTCACTTGTCCCTTGGCTGTAGAGGTCCAACACTGGACAGAAGCCGACGTACACACCTGTTTCTACATCTTTGCGGGTAGCAAACGCGAGCTGAAATTCAATTCTCATTGATTCCATGGGGAACGTCCTTTGAGTAGCTTTGATGCGGCAATGGGCGACCGGTTGTATTAGGTCATCGGACAGTTTGACGGTTTACATGAGGATAAGATAGCCCATAAGTGAGCGCCTGTCTACACTTAGTTGGAGATTTTGTCAAGGAGTGCCGACTGATGAAATGCACAGTATCCAGTGCAAAACCTAGTTCTAGTTCTGGTACATGGCTCGGAACATACTGAACGCTCTGTCCGAATGCCTACAGTATGCACATAGCCATTGACAGACTGTGCCAACAGTGGTAGAGTAGTACTGTAGCCATGAAGAGGGGAATTATATGGACAAGGAAACAAAGGGCGAAATCGTACCAGCTAAAACGAGCATCGAGATTTCTGCGGAGTCTAGCTCGTTTTTGAATGCCCTCTATCAAGAGTTGCACGACCAGGCGAGCAAGTATTTGCTGCTAACGCGAGCCTTGCTTGATATGGAAGCCAGAGTAGACCTAACTGAAAAAACACTATGCCTTACCCGAGACCATCTAATGAGTGTCATTGACAGGTCAGATTCAGCAGCACCGCATGATTGGAGTGCCACGCTGAACAAGTTTCGCTTTGTGGGTGTTCGTTTGGCGGACGCCTGCATGGCACTCCTGAAAGACAACAAGAAAATGACGGCTCAGGAGCTTTTTCTCGGCTTGAATGGGGGAATGTTTAGATTTCGTACAAGCTCGCCCTTGAGGGAAATTCATGCCGCCTTATTGCGGCAGAACTTCGCCAAGAAGGACGAAGACCAAAATTGGGTTTGGACGGGAACAGACGAAGAAGAGTCGCCCATGCGCCCACAGACCACAATTAGGGCGACAATGGCGTCAGTACTTTTTGAAGGAGAGAACGAAGAGGCCAGCACACGTTAAGCGGAAGAATGGGTCACTTAGCCAATGGTGCAAGAGGCTAACCAGGCTGACTTACGCATTCAGCAAAAAGAAGGCTAATCTTCGGGCTCCTTTGGCGCTGCACTTCTGGTTTTATGAATTCGCAAGGGTGCTTGGCAGCCTCAGAGTGACCCCCGCTATGGAGGCTGGTATCGCAGGTTCCCCTCGGACTATTGAGCAACTCTTAGCTGAAAGTGTATCTAAATGGTAAACAGGGAGAGCTTTAAGAGAGTTTTCGGGGTTTGTGTGGTTAGGCTCGGCAATTACCGAGAATTGATCGCATTTATCCCGTGCAGAAAAATGTGATCTCTGCTACCATCTGGGGCAAGTGCCTGTGTTTGCCTGCACAGGGTTGCTCCACCGTGTTATGAGCACGGTGGACGGTTGGTTTGGATGTTAGGACGGGTGTTATTTGGCTGGCTTGTTGGTTGTTGCCTGATTCTCTGGTTGGGACCCTGACACTCCCACCTTAAAGCAGGTCACCCCAAGAAGTCAATACGAAATCTCTGCCTCCGATAAGGATGTGGCAGGCCGCCCCCTCTTTGTCCGCGTGGACCAGACGCGGACCGAGAGGGCAACCGTAACGACCAAACAGAGAGGAAAGTTATGCCAGCAAAAGACGTAACCTCAACGCGCGTTGGCCGCATAGCCAGCCGGGTTCTAAGCAACCCGAAGTCGAGCGCCCCCGCAAAATCAACTGCGGGTTCTGCTCTGGTGCAACGCCCCACCAAACGGAAGTAGGGCCTAACCATCTGCCCATTGGCGTGCAATACGCTGATGGGCAGATGCCAAAGATTTGAGCCGCCTCCCTCTTGCGGAAGTAGACGGCTCATGTGGTGGCGGTAGTTCAATGGTAGAACGCCGGGCCTGTACCCCGGTTGCTGTGAGTTCGAGCCTCACCCGCCACCCCACTCCAAAATGACGTGAAACTCAGCTTATTTGCTCAGAATCTATTGCGTCAATACCAAGGTGGTAAACAGAACTCCCCCTTTGGCGGTATTTCACCCATATCAACGCAAAGGCTCCACTACCCCGTGGCAAGTTCGCTCGAACTCCGAATCGGCTTGCTGGAGGATGTGCGGCTACCCCCCCGGTCCCCAAATGCGAGGGACCGGGGGCACCCTCATCTTAATTTGGAAGGATCGCCGAGGCCGGGGCCACCGGCCCCCACCCTGGGCTAACTTCTCCGGCTCCCTCCGGGAGCTGAGCGGCCTCATATACCGGCGTACCAGGAGTAGCCGTATTCCGGGTCTACGGAGCCCAGGCCTTTGCCGAAGCGCTTCAGCGAGTCGGTGGCGGTGATGTGGGTTAGGAACTTGAGGCTCTTGTAGCCTAGCTGGCGGGGTACTCGGATGCGGAGCGGGCCGCCGAACTTTACCGGCAGGTCGCCGTCGTTCATTCCCATGGTGAGCAAGGTTTGCGGATGCAGGGCGTCGGCCATGTCGATGCTTCCCCACAGGTAAGGCTCGCTGACGAAGTAGACGATGTAGCGGGTCTGCGGCAGCACGCCTACCTCGTGGAGCACGTTGGAGAGCGGGGTTCCGATCCACTCGGCGATATACGACCAGCCTTCTTCGCAGACTACCTCGGTGATCTGGCTGTGGGTGGGCAGGGTTTTGAGGTCGGCGAGCGAAAAGGCGGTGGGGCGCGCGACCATTCCATCTACTGTTAGGCGCCAGGTGGAAAAGCCAGCGGCCTGATGGCGCTTGAACTCCTCAGTGGGCTTGGCGATCTCGTTGGCGAAAGGCACGCTGGAGATCATGCTGCGGGGGAATTCGCGGGCCAGCGAGTGGCGGGTGAGCAGGCGTTGGGCGGCGTAGGTGAGCGTTTCGCCGGGGCCGTAGAGGCTGCAGCCGTCGGGCGGGATGAGTCCGTGTTGGCGGGCGATGCGGGAGGCCGCGGCGAGGCCGGCCACACCGGCTGTGGCGGCAATACCGGTGGTGATGAGGCGTCTGCGTGAGATGTTCATGAGCGCTCCGAAGGTGGCTTGGCGTGGCCGGTGATCATGGCCCGCGTGCGACTCCAGAAACCGGCAAGAGAGATCATGGTGACGTGGGCGACGAGGAAGATTACGAGAAGCCCGGAGACGAAGAAGTGCAGTGTGCGCGCGGATTGCCGGCCTCCGAGGAGGTTGACGGTTGCCGGCAGCGCGGAATCGAAAGACGGAGACAGGGCGAGGCCCGTCCAGATGACGAAGGGAAACAGAACGAAGATTACCAGCAGATAGGAAATGCGCTGGACAACGTTGTAGGAATGGCTTTCCGCATCGTCGGGCGGTGCGCGGCGGAGATATTTTTGGAAGACATCGCGGATTGCGCGCCAGGACCATTGGGCCGGCGAGGGGAGCAGGTTCTTGCGGAAGTGAGCCGTGACGAGGCTCGCGGTTACGTAGACCAGGCCGGTGAGGACCAGAACCCATGCGGCTTCAAAGTGGAGATAGCGGCTCCAGCCGTTCTGGTCGGGAAGGACGTAGTTGTAGCCGGTGGGAACGGTATCTCGCGAGGAGGGGATGGGAATTTTGAAGAGCGGGGGTGTGCCCGAGTTTCCGGTTTCGCCCCAATAGAAACGCGGATGCGAGATGACGATCTCAGCGCCGGTGATGAGCAGGGCAAAGAAGGAAATGACCGTGACCCAGTGCGTGACGCGGACCAGCGCAGTATGCCGGCGAGCGACAGCAATCGGGGGCGGGGAAGCGGTTGCCACGCGGAGAGGATAGCATAGGGCGAGTGGAGATGCTCAGGAAATCTCGGATGCGGGACGGCGGGCTTTGCGCCGCAGTTGAACATTTCAAGAATTTTCTCTTCCCAATTCTTCTCCCGATGCGATACAGTTGCGGGCATGTTCAGCCAAAGTAAACGCTTCCATCCCATTCTCGTCGGGGCCTTCCTCGTTGCTTCGATCTCGGCTCCGATGGCCGCGCAAAACTCGACGCCGCTGGCTCAGCCCGATGTTCCACTGGTGCTGAAGATCACCACCCGCGAAGTGGTGCTTTATGTGTTGGCGCGGGACAAGAACCATAATTCGGTTGGCGATCTTGCCGAGAACGAATTCCAGGTGTTTCCAGCCGGCAAGAATGCAGACAAGAATCCGCTGCACATTCTCTCCATGCGCGTAATCGACCCGCGAAGCGGAGCCGCCCGAGTTGCGGAACATGAAAGCGGTTTTAGCATCCACTCCGGCGCCATCTGCGCGCACAGTTTCATCACTCATTACGAGCTCACGGTTCCAGCCTCGCCGGAGCCCGGGTTCCACCAGGTACTGATAAAGACTACCCGTCCAGGGGTTACCCTCTCGTTCCGGCATCAATACTATGTAGGCCCGACGCCCACCGGAACCGCCAAACAGAGCAAGGACAACGCGGAGAGCATCTCTCTGGGGGACGCCGCCTGCTTCCATACCTTCATACCATCCACGCTTGCCCTCACCGCGCACCCAGTCCTTATTCCCGGCGGAAAATCGACGCGCTACACCATCGTTATCAGACCGGAATCGCTTTACCTTATCGGTCTTGACGGAGCCAACACGCATGTCCACCTCGACGTTGGCATGTGCACGTTCGATGCCTCCGGCAATTTTGCCCAGTTCTTTCACACCTCCTCGGACCGCGATCTCACTCCTTCGGAAATCCAGGACGCTCAAGCTCACGGCCTTACAAAACAGGTGGAGATCCCCGGCGATACGCCGTACCTGGTGCGCCTGGTTATTCGCGATCACGAGACCGGCAACCTGGGTACTGTGGATGTGTCGCGCCCGGTCTCACTTACCGGGCAGAGCGGGCAAGAAAAATTCCAGCCTCCTCCGGTTGGGCTTGTACGGGCCTTCGGCGTCATCACCCCGCTGCCGAACTCATTCTGCGGCGACTTTTACGAGATATCGTTCGGCGCCGCGGTGATTCCCGATTTTTGGAATCTCGATCCCATCGCCTCTATCTACACCAATGCGCTGAACGTTCAGGATCAGGACGAATCCGGTCAAGTGGGCATTCCCGGTGTGTCGCACACGGTGGAGTGGTTCGGGATTGACTACTACGGCGAGTTCTACATTACGAACCCCGGCGAATACAAGTTCGATCTGGAGGCCGACGACGGCGCCCGCCTGGAGATCGATAACAAGGAGATCATCGAGAACGATGAACTTCACGGAGCCCAATCGAAGACCGCGAAGGTTACTCTGGCTGCCGGGCGGCATACAATCCACGTGCCGTATTTCCAGGGGTCGCCGACCAACGTCGCGCTGATCCTGGCTGTCAAGCCGCCGAATGGGCCGACGCGCCCGTTCAACCTGGCCGACTACCCTGTGCCGCAGAAGACGCCTTGAGGGGAGAATCGAGTGTGGAGAAACGGGAAGGTTAATTTGCTCTTCCCAATCTTTCTCGTGGTGCGATAGAGTTGCGGCCATGTACAGACGGCACGACCTGTACCGCTTTGTTCTTATTTCGGCCTGGCTCGCAATGTCGCTGTGCCTGCCGATGGCCGCACAAGAGACTCCGTCGTCAGCTCCGGACGAGGCTCCAATGGTTCTGAAGATCACTACCCGCGAGGTGGTGATCGACGTAGTGGCGCGAGCCTGGAACACCAACAAGCCTGTCACCGATCTCGGTGAGAAAGACTTTCAGGTCTTCGAGCTCGGCAACCGCAAAGAGAAGAATCCGCACCGCATTCTCTATCTGCGGGCTATCGATCCTCATCGCGATGCCAGCCACGCCGGTTCGGCGGACAGCGGCTTTCGCATCAGCTCGGGCGCTATCTGCGCGCTGAATTCAACCACCCACTATGAACTTGCCATTCAGGCATCGCCAGAGCCGGGCTTCCACGAGATCCTGGTCAAATCGAGGCATCTGATGGTATCGCTCTCGTACCGTCACCGCTACTACGTGGGCCCCACGCGCGACGACTCCCACCACGCGGAACACATCAATGCCGCCGACAGCGCCGCGCTTGGCGAAGCGGCATGCTTCCATCCCCTCATTCCGCCGACGCTGGCAATCACTGCGCATCCACTCTCGTCTCCGGGCGCAAAGACTGCGAAATACGCGGTCACCGTCCGCCCTGAATCCCTGGCAGGCATCGGCCTCGACGGAAGCAACACCCTCGTCCAGCTCGATTTTGGCATGTGTACTTTCGATGCGACGGGCGAGCTGGTTCGATATCTGCACTACTCCACAGACCGCCAGCTGAATGCCGCTCAACTCGAACGCGTGCAAAGCCAGGGCCTTGTCAACCTGCTTGAGATCCCCGGCGAAGCGCCGCCCCTGGCTCGCTTTGTGGTGCGCGACCGTGAGACCGGAAACCTGGGAACTGTGGACGCGGCACTTCCGGTTTCGCTCGCCGCACAGAGCGACAAAGCGGCTGCGCTTCTCCGTCCTGAGGGCTCCATTCGTTCGTTTGGCGCGGTGACTCCGCGGGACAACGCTTTCTGTGGCGACGTTTACGAGCTATCCACCGGCACGGCCGAGCTGCCCGACTTCTGGAATTTCGAGCCAGTCGGCTCCATCTACACCGATATGCTCAAGGTCGAGAATCAAGACATTACCGTTGCCGGAGGCATCCCTGGGGTCACGCGGAACAACACCTGGTTCGGAGTCGACTATTACGGCGAGTTCTTCATTACGAAGCCAGGCGAATACGGATTCGAACTCCAATCCGACGATGGCTCCCGCCTGGAAATCGATAACCGGCAGGTCATCGATAACGACGGCGTCCACTCTGCTCTGGTGAAAGCCGGCCCGGTCAAACTCAGCGCCGGTCGCCACTCCATCCATGTGCCATATTTTCAGGGCCCGCCGTCGTCGCTTGCACTCGTTCTCCGCATCAAGCCTCCCGATGAAGCCTGGCGCCCGTTCAATCTGAACGAGTACGCTGAGCCCCGGGCGACGCCATGAGGAGCGAATCGTGCGTGGAGAAAAAGGGTGGTTGAAGAGGTCGAGAGTGAGTTGGCTGAAAAAAGCCTCATTAAGAGAGAAGGGCCCGGGCCTGACGGCCTTGTCGATTTGCTCCGTTTTCAGGGGGTTAAAACCCCCTGCTCCCTGCGGACGCTTCGGTCTGGAATTGTAGACTCCGGTAGAGCGAGCCGCTGGCGTGCTAACCTGCCTACCAGCCGCAAATTCCTGGATCCACGAGGCTAATCGTGCCGAAGTTTTCGACCCTTATTGATGGCTTGACGTTTACCGAGTGCCCGCGATGGAGAGATGGGCGGTTGTATGTTTCTGACCGCTATACACGGAGCGTGCTTGCGGTTGCGATGGATGGCACGGCAGAGACGATTGTTCGCACGGATGGATTACCCTGCGGTCTGGGCTTCCTGCCCGATGGACGGCTGTTGATTACGTCGATGCTCGAGAGAAAAATTCTGCGGCTTGAGCTGGATGGATCGCTGGTGGTGCATGCGGATCTGTCGCATCTTGCGCCGTGGCACCTGAACGACATGCTGGTGGATCATGAAGGGCGGGCGTGGGCCGGCAACTTTGGATTCGATCTGATGGGCGGCGCAGAAGCACGCAGCACGGTACTGATTCTGGTTACGCCGGACGGCGCGAGCCGCGTGGTGGCCAACGAGCTCGGCTTTCCCAATGGAACAGTGATGACGCCGGATGGGCGCACGCTGATTGTGGCCGAGACTACGATGAACCGGCTCAGCGCATTCACTGTGACCGGCGACGGCCTGAGCGAGCGCAGAGACTGGGCCAGCTTCGGCGCTGCTCCAACATCCACAAATGTCGCTGAAATTCTTTCGCAAGCTGAGGTCGTGCCCGATGGGATTTGCCTCGACGCGGAAGGCGCGATATGGGTTGCCGACGTGGTGCATCACCGCTTGATAAGAGTGGCTGAGGGCGGCGCAATCCTGGAGGAGCTTGAAACCAATGAGTTGTGCGCGTTTGCCTGCATGCTGGGCGGAGACGACGGCCGCACGCTGTTCGCGTGTGTTGCGCCCACTTATGATGAGAAAGAGTTAGCCGGGAACCGTCGAGCGGCGATTCTGATGACCAGGGTGGAGACGCCGCACGCCGGACTGCCGTGAAGCGAATCTCAGTGGATGCGCACGGCAACCACGGTCATATCGTCGTACTGCTCAGCGCCCGCGGCGAAGTTGTCTACAGCGGCGCAGAGCAACTCCGGCAACTGACTGAGCGGGGCATCGTGGTTCGCGAGCAGCACGCGCTCAACCTCCGCTTCGTCCCAGAAGTCGCCTGCCTGGTTGCGCGCCTCGACAATACCGTCGGAGACGATTACCAGCGTATCGCCGGGCTCGAGACCGGCGCTCGATTGCTCATAGCTCATCACTGAAAACAGCGCCACCGGGCATCCCCCTCCCGGCAGCCGTTCCAGGCGTCCGTCGGCATGAAGGAGCAACGGCGAGATGTGGCCGGCGTTCACATAGGAAAAGCTCCTCCGATCGCTTGAAATGACGCCGACGAGCAGCGTAGAGTAACGCTCCGGCATGGACGTCTCATACAGAGTGTGATTGAGCGCGGCCAGCATCGCGGCCAGGTCGGTTACATCCTGTTTGAGCAGGCTGCGGAGCAGCGTCTGGATGCTGGCCATCATTACTGCAGCTGGAATTCCCTTGCCTGAAACGTCGCCCAGGGTGAGCGCAAACTGGCCATCTGGGAGGGGAAGCAGGTCGTAGTAGTCCCCACCGATGGAGCGCGCCGGCCGGCAGAAGCCCACAGACTCCAGGCGGTCCAAGCCGGTTAGCGGGTCGGGGAGCATGCGCGCCTGAACCTCGTGCGCCAGGGCCAGCTCATGCCGGATGAGCCGCGCCCCTTCAGCCTCCTGGCGAAGCCGCTCGCTCTCGATTGCCGAAGCCGCGAAGTGTGCCAGCAGGCCCAGCAGGCCGGCGTCGGTCTCAGTAAACCCGGCCGGCTTGTTGAGCAATTGCAATGCGCCGATCACCTTGCCCTCAGCAAGCAAGGGTACGCACAGCACCTGCTCGGTCCGGTAGCCGCTAAGAGTATCCACTCTTCGCAGCAGTCGCGATTCCTCGGCCGCGTTGTTTACCAGCAGCACCTGATTGTCGCGGATGCATGCGCCAATCAAGCCCTCGCCCATGGGGATGCGAAGCTGATCCACGCCATGCGCCACCTTGGTCCAGAGCTCGTTCTTCTCGTGGTCGATGAGCCAGAGACTGCAGCGGTCCGCGCCAATCAGGTCGCGGGCGAAGTCCGCATTGAGACGAACCAGTTCTTCAATCTGCTGCTCGCGGCCGATGATGGCCGCATGCTCAAAAATGGCGCGGATGGTGCGCTCGGCAGAACTGTTCATTGGGGCTGCGTCGGAACTCATGGAACCACCTTCCCAGACTCCAGTTTAGCGAGTGGTGCGGCGGGGGGTCGATAACTAAGGCGGTGCGGGGGAAGAATTCGGGCTGCGCTAAACGTCGCGGAACAACCAGTTACGTTCAAAGAATGCCAACCCTGCGAAACAGCAGCAGACTAAGTCGAAATTCGGGATGAACGAGCGCGTTAGCCCGAGGGCAAGAATAATTGTCATGCAGGAAAGGTGAGTTCCAATCGAGTAGAAAGCGGATATTGGAACCGCCGCCTTGCGCTCGTTTGTAAGCAAAAGCCAGGCAAGAAAGAGGTGATAGGAGACCAGGATAGATACGTAGATAGACGGCCAGCCATGGGGCACGAACATCCCTGCCAAATACCCGAGTCCGGCAGCGAATAGCAACGCTGCGTAGTCCTTGCCTTGAAGCAGATACCAAAGCGGATCCATAGTTCTCCGGTGAGGTTGCTCTCATGTTAATCGCTGGGGGAGGAGACGGCCAATTCTAGGAGTTAAAGGTGTAAAATTCTGCCCGGAACACAATTGAGGACCTATATGTCTTGGAATTGCATTTACTTCGGAATATGTGTTCGCACGTTGATGCGCACTTGTTTTGCGATTGTTTTGCTTTCGCTTATGGCGCGCTCAATGTTTGCGGAAAGCTGCAAGGTTGTGCACCGTTCTGAGCCTTCGGATGCGGACACTGCGCTGTTGGCCGGCAATTACGAATTGGCAACAGGGCTTTACCAGTCGGCATTGACGTTGAGGCCGGGCGACACGAATGCAATCATCGGGCTGGTTCACGCATTGTTGAAGCGGCAGAGGTTGCAGGCGGCGGCGGACGCCTTGCAGGCATTCAGCACCTCCACGCCTGATTCACCTGCGTTGATGACTTTGCGCGGCGAACTAGAACTCAGGCAGGGCGAGCCGCAGAAGGCCGCGGAGGCCGCTGTAGCTTCAGTAAAGCTGGATCCCTGCAATCCGCGAACTTTGTTTCTGCTTTCCAGGCTGGAAGATTTGAACTCGCAATACGCGACGGCGCGCAAGATGTTGTTGAGCGCGCATTTGCTTGACCCTGAGGATCCTCAGATACGCGCGGCATGGATAAAAACCCTGGCGGCGGACCAGCGGATTTCGGAGATGCAAGCCTACCTCGCGGCCCCCAATGGAGATAGTGCGGACGAACGGCGCGACCTGCAAACGGATCTGGATCGTTTTAAGGCTTGGGCCACTGTGCCTCGCAAGCCCTGCACCATGGTTTCGACGGAAACAAAAGTCGATATGCCTCTGGCTCCGATTGTGGGCAATTCCGACCGAACCGTTGCTTACGGTCTGGCTGCGAAGGTAAACGACCGAGCTGTCCGCCTGCTGATCGACACCAGTTACAACGCCCGGCTACCAATTGACGGCGCCAGTGGAGTGCTCGTCAGCCGAGCTGTCGCCCGCCAGGCGGGTCTCAAAGCAATTTACCAAGACGACGTGCTCGGGACTGGCGGGCAGCCGCCGCGGTCGGGTTTCGTCGCGATTGCCGATTCCATTGCAATCGGTCCGGTCGAATTCCATAACTGCGCCGTGCAGGTGATGGACGTTGCCTTCGCAAACGGCGCCGAAGGCATCATTGGAATGGATATTCTTTCCAGTTACCTTGTGACGCTTGATTTCCCGGTGAGAAAGATGACTCTGGAAATGCTTCCGGCACGACCGGAAGGGATTGCGTCGACAAACGGACTCTATAACCGCTATATCGCGCCGGAGATGAAAGACTATCACCCAATCTATCGCTCGGGCAGCGACTTGATTTTGCCCGTGTCGGCAAACGGAAAACCGCCGATGCTCTTTGTGGCGGACACGGCCGTGGGATACAGCTTTTTTTCCCCAGGAGTTGCATACGAGGTTTTGAACGGGCGCAAGAACCCAAAATACGAGGACAGGGACGCGCTGGCGAAAATGGATTCCAGCGTTACGCTAAACAATGTCCAGCTCAGCTTTGCGGGGATTTCCTGGAATGAAGCCGTAATGGGCGGCTTTGACACGTCGCCGTTCACCGATGACTCCGGGATGGAGATTTCCGGTTTGGTTGGGCTGAGAACGATAAGCCGTATGACCATTCACATCGACTACCGCGATGGGCTGATGAAGATTGACCTTGATCCAAAAAGCAAGAGCCTATTCTAGTTTTGATGGATCGATGCCGGCCTCGACGGACTTCGTGACCTTTCAAAGCCCGCGCTTCTTGCGTTGCACTTATTTCATTTGCTTTCGTTTGCTTCGATTGCTTATGATTGTGGTTGAGGTTAAATTCCATGCCAACTGCCGCGCCTCTCATCTCCTTCATCCCCTCGGACGATGACGTCAAGCTGGCCAGAGAGACCAGGAAGATTCTGGCTCCGCGCGTAAGTTCGACCTCGCCACTCGATCTGCGTGCAATCAATTCCCCCAAAGAGCCTGCAATCAAGATCCCTGCCCAGGCGGCGCATCTTCTCGTTCAGATTCTGGATGAGATGAGCCGGGGCAATGCGGTCAAGCTCATTCCGGTCCGTGCGGAACTGACAACGCAGGAGGCAGCCGATCTGCTGAATGTTTCGCGGCCGACCCTGATTCGCCTGCTTGATGAAGGCAAGATTGAATTCCACAAAGTAGGAACACATCGCCGTGTCCTTTTCAAGAGCGCGCTTGCTTATAAACGGCAGATCGACGCGGAGCGCAAGGCGGTTCTCGCAGAACTCGCAGCCTACGATCAGGAGTTGGGTATCTGAGCATGGCAACGCTCATTGCGTTCTACGACGCAAATGTTCTGTACCCCGCCGAGTTGCGAAACCTTCTCATGCACCTGGCTCTTCCTGGCCTTTTTCGAGCCAAGTGGTCTGCTGCCGTTCACGAAGGATGGATTTCAAACCTCTTCAAGAATAGGCCGGACCTTTCACGGGCAAAGCTGGAAAGTACGCGCCAACTGATGGACAAGGCGACGCTTGATTCGCTCGTTGAAGGCTATGAGGATTTGATTCCAAGCCTGAGTCTGCCGGACGAAAATGACCGCCACGTCCTTGCAGCGGCGATCCGGGGAGAGGCGCAGGTGATCGTCACGATGAATTTGAAGGACTTTCCGAGTGAAGTTCTTCAGCTTTACGGAATCGAAGCGCAGCACCCGGACGAGTTCATCCTGCAGCTTGTCGAAATAGCGCCTGATGTTGTCCTTGAAGCTGCCGAAATGCACCGCCGAAGTCTTAAGAACCCGCCGAAATCGAGTGAGGAATTCCTCGTTTTACTCGAAGCACAAGGTCTGCCAAAATCAGTAGCCATTCTGCGGACCTTGTTTCAGTTAGTAACGGACCCAGAGAGTTAGAGCGCCGGCCGCAAACAGCTCCGGCCGCGGCGGGCATTGCTGCCCGCAACGCGGCCGGAGTTACTTGCCTGAAACTGGCTCAGGCGGGTTCTACTTGCGCTCCCTGGGCGCCAGGCCGAAGGT
>CAYWMR010000080.1:0-14555 GCA_964458965.1 uncultured Occallatibacter sp.
AATCTCACTTGCGGGGCCAGGCGATGGCATCCCCGGTGGCATCGGCAATCCCGCCCCTGGCCCACATGTTGTTGTCGCAACGCCATCCGTCCCCAACCATCTGGTGCGTGTCTCAGGCCTTGTCGCGCAGGGACTCCTGATTCGCAAGACCGTTCCTCGATACCCTTCCATCGCCATAGCCACGCGCACGGAAGGGACGGTCATTCTGCAGGCTACGATCTCCAAATCCGGGACCATCGAGAACCTGCGCGTGGTAAGCGGTTCCCCCATGTTGCGACAGGCAGCCATCGACGCCGTCGAGTCCTGGCTCTACAAGCCCTATCTGCTCAGTGGCGAGCCGGTTGAAGTCGACACAACAGTGAATGTGGTCTTCTCGCTGGAACGAAATTAGCGCGCGAACGCAAGACCAATGCTTCTCCGCCTATTGCACTCGCGGCCTGAGTTTTCGGTGGCGCAAACTTCGCCCCATCGGCGACAATCTCTTTTGCCATGGGAAAACTTTCTCGCCGCGACTTTCTTATCACCGCATCCACCGCAACTCTAGCCGCCGCCGCTCGTCCCAGCTTTGCCGCGTCGCACAGCCAGCGCGTATTCGTCGGCTCAGGAACGCCCGACGGCATCCTGGCCTACGATTGGAACCCGGCAACCGCCGAGTTGACCCCGGCCGGCATCGCCGCCAAGCTCGCCACTGTGGATTGGATCACGTTCTCTCCGGATCGGCGCTTCATCTACGCCGCCTCCGAGGTTGATTCCTTCAACGGCAAGCCAACCGGCGCGGTGGCCAGCTTTCGCGTCGAGGGCGGCGAGCTTCACGAACTCACCATCCAGAACTCGTCCGCCGCCGGCACCTGCCACGTCGCCATCGACCGAACCGGCGGCGTGCTCCTCTCAGCCGATTACGGCGGGGGCAGCGCGGCCAGCTTTATTGTCATGGCTGGCAGTCTCAGCCCCGTCATCTGGCAGGAGCACTACAAAACCCACGGCCCCAACCCCGATCGCCAGCAATCCGCCCATGCTCACTTCGCCTCCTTCTCGCCCGACAACCGCTTCGCTTACATCAACGACCTTGGCGGCGACTGCATTCACATCTGCAGCCTCGATGCAGCAACGGCCGTACTCACGCCTCTGCCCGCTTATCAAGCCAAGCCTGGAGCAGGCCCGCGTACGCTTCACTTCCATCCCAATGGCCACACCGCCTACTCGATCAATGAACTGGATTCGACAGTGGATGTGCTGGAGTGGCACAAGGCGGACGGAAGCCTGACCCTGGTTGCGCGCATCGCACTGCTGCCCGCAGGTTACACCGGAGACACGCACGCCTGCGACACGGTGATTTCAAAAGATGGCAAGTGGGTCTACTTTGCCAATCGGGGCAATAACTCAATCTACCTTTATCACGCAGACGAGAAGACCGGCAGCCTGACGCCGGGCGGGCGCTTCGACTGCGGCGGCAAGACGCCACGCAACTTTGTGCTGGACCCCACCGAGCGCTGGATGCTGGTGGCCAACCAGGACTCGAATCTGATCACCGTCTTCGCGCGCAACCCGCAGACAGGAGAGCTGGCCAGGGAAGGGAAGAGCTTCGCCGCCGCCACGCCAATGTGCATTCTGTTTGTGTGAAGAAAGCAGGGAGTAGAGAATAGGGAGCAGAATCGAGATCCCCTCTATGTGGCCAATCATTCAACCGAACAGTTTCTTGCTAGCAGGTCGAGGGATTCGGAATATGCGCGTATTCTGCATCCTTGTATTCAGCGGAGTCTTGCTTGGCTCGCAATCCCCTTTGGCCTGGGCCAGCAGCAATGCTTCGCTGTTCGACAAGCCGCTGCTGGAGAAGCACGTGCCGCTTCCGCGCGATCCAGACAATCCGCAATCGAAACCATTGCTTTCGTGTTTTTATTACCCTCATTTTATGGTCAAGCAGGTTGATCTGGGCGAAGAAGGCGCTGAGCAGCTTTCCATTCTCCCTCAACTAGGTAAGGATCATGGACAACCACCGTGTCTTCGCGCCAACGCCAAAGACGAGGTGGTGATCGATTCCAAGACCTGGAGCGGGTATTTCGAAGGCGCTAAGGACAACTTTGTCTTTTTTGTTGCCGATGACGGAGTTGAGGGCGGTTTAAGCTTTGCAGTCTTTAGTGGCTCGTATGGCACAAAGATCTTTGAGGACGCTGCAATATCGGATGGGCGCGAAACCGCATTCACCGCTCTTGTAGCACTTGACGATCCGAAAACTGCGACAGAATCCGCCATTAAGCTAAGCTACCGAAGGGTTTACGTAGCGCAGTGTTCATTGCGCGCCAATGAGAAGAATTGCTGGAGTCGCATAAAGGAAATCACAGGCTTGACGGAAACGTCGCCACCGAATTGTTCCGCATCGTACGAAACACTTGAGAAGAAGTATCCGAATGACGCCAAGGCCTTCGAATCCGGTGCGAGCGTAATTACATATGATGTTGAGGCTGTATTGGATTCAAGGAATTCGGCTGTGCGGGTTACTCCCATTTCAAAGGCAATCGGATGTTATCCGGAAGATTAGTCCCTATTCCCTAATCCCTATTCCCTGCCTTTACGCCCCCATCAACGCGGGGCTTGCCAGCGCATTGCTCTGGAGCGAAGCCTGCGAATTCGCCTGCATTGGGCCTTCTGCCGTCGGCACGTGCGCCAACTCCCAGGCCGACCGGTCTTTGAGCAGCCGCGAAACCAGCGCCGTGTGCATGGCGTGCCCCGCGCGCTCGGCCACCACATGGCCCTCAATCCGCCGCCCGCACAGCGCCAGGTCGCCGATCAGGTCCAGCACCTTGTGCCGCACATACTCGTCGGCAAATCGCAGCGGCCCGTTCTGTGGCCCGTTCGCGTCCAGGATAATCGCGTTCTCCGGCCCTGCGCCTCGGATCAGCCCCATATCGCGCAGCCGCGTCTCATCTGCCTTGTAGCCGAAGGTCCGCGCCGCGGCAATATACGTGCCGTAGGATTCCGCGGCCAGGTCAACGCAGGTTGTCTGCCGGCCAATGGGCGTTGGAAAATCGATTGTGTATAGGATCTTGTAGCCGGAACCCGGATAGACGCCGATGAATTTATCGCCCTCGCGAACCTCCACCGGGCGCAACACGCGGATGGTCTCTCGCCGCCGCCGCTGGAGTCGGATGCCCACGCTCTCAAAAGCCTCCACATAAGGCAGTGCGCTCCCGTCCAGGATGGGCAACTCAAGGTTATCCAGCTCCACAATCACATTGTCGATGCCCATGCCGATCAGCGCGGAAAGCAAGTGCTCCGTGGTCTGGATCAGCACGCCCTGGCGCATCAGGCTTGTGGCATAGCTCACCTTGGCCACATTGCGGCCGATCGCGGGAATCTCAAAGTTGTCCAGATCGGTGCGGCGAAACACAATTCCCGAGCCAGCCGGAGCAGGCAGAAGCCGCATGGTTACCGGCGCACCGGAATGCAGCCCGACCCCATTGAACTCCAGAGGCTCAGCGATCGTCTGTTCCAGGTGTGCGGGGTGCGGCAAAAAACCTCTCAAGCTGTGCAAAAAGTGGGCTTAACCGCTAGATTAGACGAGAATCGGCTTCTCGCTACTGTGGCATTTTGACCACACTATGAACCTTTCAGACTCGATTGAGGCTTTGGAATCAGGGCGGTAAACCTGCAAACCCCGAGTAAAATCATGGAGTCTCCGGTTTCTACCCGCGCCGATTTCCGAGAAAGGCCTCAATATGCCCTCTCCAACCGATCCTCCCATCCCCATGCGCGCCCTGCTGGCCGGAGCCCGGCGCAAGGAGCCCGCGCTGGTCGGCCTTATCCAGAAACTCGTTCGCATCGAGTCGCCCTCCGACCAAAAATCTGCCGTGGATGCCTGTGTCGACCTGGTTGCCGCTCACGCAAAAAAATTGGGCGGTCGCGTCAAGTTGCATCGCCAGCGCCGCTTTGGCAACGTGCTCGAGGCGCGCTTCGGGCCAAAATCGCCACGGTCCACAACCGGCTCCGATTCACCAGAAAAAACTCTCCTTCTCGGCCATCTGGATACGGTCTGGCCGCTCGGCACCCTCAAGTCCATGCCGTGCCGCCTGACAAACGGCCGGCTCTGGGGGCCAGGAACGCTGGACATGAAAGCCGGCGTGGCCATGGCCTTGATCGCGATTGAAATGCTCGCCGAAGCCGGCTTTTTGCAGCGCGAAATCGTCCTGCTGCTCACAAGCGACGAGGAGGTGGGCAGTCCCGTTTCGCGGCCCATCACCGAGCAGTTGGCAGCCGGGTGCGCCGCCGTTTACGTGCTGGAGCCGGCGCAAGGCCTCGCCTGCAAAACCGCTCGAAAGGGAACCGGCAACTGGCGAATCGACGTAACCGGAGTCGCGGCCCACGCAGGCGTCGACTTTGAAAAAGGTGCAAGCGCCATTCGCGAACTGGCCCGCGTGGTGGACACCGTAAGCGGCTGGACAGACCTCAACCATGGCCTCACGGTCAGTGTCGGCGTGGCCGGCGGCGGATCGAAGCTGAACGTGATTCCGGCCCACGCCTGGGCTGAGGTGGATGTGCGCATTGCCCGCAAGGCGGACGGCCCGCGCATCGAGCGCAAATTTGCCGCGCTCAATCCGATAGACAAGCGGTGCGCGCTCGCGGTGACCGGCGGCATCAATCGCCCGCCAATGGAGCGAACCCGGGGAACCGTCAAGCTCTACCGCAAGGCCCGGACGCTGGCCGCGGAGCTCGGCTTCGAGTTGGAGGAAGCTGCCACCGGTGGCGCATCCGATGGCAACTTTACAGCGGCGCTCGGCATTCCCACGCTCGACGGGTTGGGTGCCGTTGGTGAGGGCGCGCATGCCCGTCATGAGTCGATTGTGGTGGAGCTCCTCGCGCCAAGAACAGCGCTACTGGCCGGGTTGCTTTCGCGGTAAGGAATTCAATATCAATGCACCAAGAGTCAGTTCAGAAACCGCGATTGCTGGGCGCCTAACAAGCTTACTTGAACTCATTCTTGAACTGCTGAATCACACCATGAACCACCATCGGCCAAGGCATGTCAGGTTGCCCGATAAAGCTTTCCACCCATAACAGTTGACCGCGCTCACCATTGCGCCCCGGTAGGAACACGCGGAGCGATGCCAGTTCTCGATCGTTGGGCCCGATATAGATCCCGTCGGGGTCTGGCGCCCCCAGTACAAAAATCAGATCCGCAGATCCGGATTGAACACTCTTGCCGAGTTCTCTGGCCAGCCCCTCAAGCGCCCCAGCGGAAACCCGATTGAACGGCTGTGTTTCAACGGCGACAATCCTGGCGGCTTTCAGGGCCTTCGTAAACTGCGCCTTGTCGCAAGTATAGTGGCTCTTATCTTTGGAGCAACCGACTGCCGGTGACTGAGCGGGCGCCGCGTTCATGTTCAAAGCGGCCATGCAAAGCGCGGCCGCAAGCGTTCTAACATAGATAAACATGATCGACCACAGCCCCCCGGACCAGATTCCATAGCACAAAAACACTCAAGAAGGAGTTGCATTGAGCTGCCGTTCTCTGGGACGCAGCATCCATCTCCATCGTTACAGAGTTGACGCTCAACAGCGAGCTGAGGTTACTGAGAATTGCCGGCATGAACCGAGACCGCGGCACGCTGTTGGATAACCAGGAACTCGGAAGTCACCCGAGCACGGACATAATTTCCGGATAGACGACCAACCGGCCGAGACCCATGATGCATCGTCACTGGGTGACGACATGCTCAGTTCTGTGGCTGGGCGCGACGGGAGGCCATTCCAGTTCATGCCCTCGCCATTAGACCTCGCTGCTTCAAGATTTCCATGATGTCCTGATGTGCAAGGTAAAGGATGATCTGGTACGGTTCCACGCCAATGTCGATCAGGAAAGTTGATTCGACTTCGACCACTTCTGGCTTGTCCAACAGCGATTGAAAAATGAACCGCCATCGCGTTTGCGCCAAAGCATACCGCTGATCGAGCTTAGACTCTTTCAACCCAATCAACTCGCTCGATTGGAAGCCGAGGCTGTCGAAAAGCACTTTGCGCTTTGGCAATGCAGCCGCGAAATCGACTGACCGAACACATTGAGAGCCATGCGTGGAAACGGCAAGAAACTGTTCGGCGAATTGCCCCACTGCCTGGGAAGCATTCCCCGAAGCACCGTGGCGCTCGAATGACCGGATAAAGCGAGAAAGGGCACTGTCCACATATTCCATTGAACTCTCCAAAGCCAGCGCAGATTGTCAACATCGGAGGCGTTAGCTACTTTAGTATTATAACACAACGACACCCTATAAGTCAATGAGAATCAATAGACTGCGCCACGACACGGAGGTCGAGAGATGAAGAGCTTGATGAGTTTGATGGTGGTTTGTTTCCTTACCGGTCCGGGCCGCCTGTATGCGGCCCCGGCAGTTCCACCCAGCACGCCCGTGGGAATCGATGTGATCTGGGCATATGCCGGTGTTTGGAAGGTCGAGATAGATCATCTCGAAACCGCACATAGCAAGGCGAGCCACGAAGTGACCAACCTGCGCAACGCGTGTTGGAAAGACGGAGGCTATCTTGCCTGCAACCAATATGTGGATGGAGAATCGAAGGTGCTGATCGTTTTTACCTACAACGCCAAAGACAATACCTACACCAGCTATCAGATTCCCATGGGCGGCGGGGCGGCGGGATCAGGAAAGCTCCTGATAGATGGCAACGTTTGGACGTTTCCGTGGGAAGTGACGGAAGGTGACAAGACTACTTATTTTCGCGTGGTCAATGTCTTTGAAGCGCCCGATCGGATCCAGTTCAGGCAGGAGTTCTCGCCTGACAAATTGCATTGGACCGTGACGGCGAAGGGAATTGAGACGAAGTTAAGCGGCCAGTGACGTCGCTCCCTACGGGTGATGCAAATAATTCTGCAAAAAGAAGTACCCCGCGGTCGCGAAGCCGATGACCGCGACCGACCAGCGCATAACCCGCTGATTCACCTTGCGGCTGTGGTGCGCGCCCAGGTAGCCGCCCAGCGCGGCCATCAGCGCCATCACCAGGCAATACTGCCAGGCAACCCGCCCCGTCACAATAAACAGAATCGCCGGAATGCCAATGGAAACGGCCGCGGTCAGCACCTTCAGCGCATTCATCTCGTGAATATCGTGCACCCCGCAGAAGCCGAACAGCGCCATGGCCAGAAACCCCCCGCCTGCGCCGAAGTAGCCCACGTAAACGCTCACCACCACCATGCCGACGATGAGCGATTTGTTGTAGCGCCGCCCGTCTGAAAGGCTGGCCAGCCAACGGCCCAGCGGAAAGCTGAGTACAAAAAGCACCGCCGCAAACAACAGCAGCCATGGCAGCAGTTCTCGAAACCTCCTGTTTGGCGTATAGATCAGCAGCAGGCCGCCTATCTCGCCGCCCACCCCCGAGGCAATTCCAAGCGGCAGCAGCTTCCAGCCATACGCTCGGAGTTGTTGCCGAAACGCCACCAATGAGGTCAATTGTCCCGGCCACAGAGCCACTGTGTTTGTGGCCTGCGCGGATACTGCGCCAATCCCCGCCGCAGTAGTGCTCGCCAGCAAGGCCGGCAGCGACAAAAAAGATCCCCCGCCGGCAATAGTGTTCAACACGCCGGCCAGAAACGACGCCGCCGGGAGCCAGAGCATGCGCAGTACATGGAGCAGATAAGTGACCACCAACCACTTTAACCGCAATGAACATAAAGATGCATAAGGGCCTTGTTTTCTTATACTGGAGTGGATGCAGCTGGCTGCCGTTATCAGCCGGATGCGCACGGGCGGGAGCGCCTGATACACTCGCCTGAAGAACCACTTCGGAGCTTGACAACGCAATGAAACACGCCATTCTGATTCTGTCCCTGGCAGCAACCATGGCTGCCGCCAGCGCCCAAACTCCCGCTCCTTCTCCGGCGCCTCCTCCTGCACCGGCAAAGGCCGCGCCGCAAGCCACTCCCCCAGCCCAGCTCGCTCCCGGCGTCACACCAAGTCCAAAGCCCGCTGCTCCGGCGTCCGCCCCCGCACCTGCTGCCAAGCCAGCTTCGACCACCCCCAAATCCACTCCAGTTCCGGTCAAACCCGCTTTACCCCTGCACCTTACTGGAAAGGTGACCCGCGACCACAACGACGTTCGGTTGGCGACAAGCAGCGGGAATTACGACATCTTATTGGATGCGGCAGGGAAGAGGTTCTCAGTCGCGTTGACAGGGAAACAGGCTGTTGTCACTGCCGAACTAACCGGCCACTTGGTCCCCGACCATCCGGAGGCAGCGGCGTCGCCGAAGCCCGGCTCCAACTCCACCACGGGGAGTGTCAAAGAGATCAGAATTCTTTCCTTTGGACCAGCATCGGGTGCGGCCACCGCCCGCTTTTTCGCCAGTTCGCTATCCAGTGGGCCCAACGCTTTAGTACCTCCCGGCCTTCCAGCCGCTAAGGGTTCCCAGAAGACAGCCTTTGCATTACGCTACCAGGACATCGTGCTCGGCACCGGCGCGGATGCCGAGCCCAACAAGATTTACAAGGTCCACTACACCGGCTGGCTTGGCGCCAACGGGCGGGACGATGACGGACACAAGTTCGACTCCTCTTACGATCATCCTGGGCCGGCAATCAAAGACAAGGATGGCAAACCCGTTCTGGGCGACGACGGCAAAGCCAAGTACGGCGATCCTCTGCCCTACCCATTCGCTCAGGGAGCGCCTGCGGGACGAGGGCCGTTTCCGGGCTTCGACCAGGGATTTGAAGGCATGAAGGTTGGCGGAAAGCGCCGCCTGTTCATCCCCTGGGAGTTGGCTTACGGCGCCAAGGGCCGCCCCGGCCCCGATGCAGCCCACCCTGGGATTCCTCCCTTCGCCGACCTCATCTTCGACGTCGAACTGATTGACGTAGCCGACGCTCCGCCTCCGCAAGCGCGTCCGCCAATGGCCCGGCCAATGCCGCGGCCCGGAACCCCAGGCGGCCCGCAGGCGCCGGGACAGCCCGGTACTCCAACCCCGCTCCCTGGGACAACGATCAATGGTGCTCCAGGCGCAGCGCCCAAGGTAGGAGCACCAGGCACGCCGGCAACGCCATCGGTTCCGGCCACGTCCATGTCTCCTGGCATCCCCGGCAAGCCGTCGACGCCTCCACCGCCGTCGGGATCGTCCAACCCAGCGCCGCCTCAGCAGCAGCCCAAACCGTCGCCAGCGCCGTCAACGCCGCCGGCGCAACCAACCACGCCGCCCGCGGCAACACCGCCGCCTCCGCAATAGGGCCGGTTTTATAGGGTGCCGATCACGCCGGGTGCCCCAGGTCTCGCCTCTGAGACCTGGGATGCCTCATCCCTCGGTTCGAGTTTCCCATCCACGATCAAGCCACGCCAACAGGCAACTCCGGCGTGGCCGCAATCAGTTGCCGGGTATATGCCTCTCGCGGATTGGCGCACAGCGCAACTGCCTCTCCGGATTCAACCAGACGTCCCCGCCCCATCACCGCAATGCGCGTAGACAAATAGCGCACCAGCGGCATGGAGTGCGAAATGAACAGGTAAGTCAGCGAGTAGTCGCGCTGCAAGCCTCGCAGCAGGTTCACAATCTGCGCTCCAACACTCACATCCAGCGCTGAAACCGGCTCGTCCAGAATCAACAGCTTAGGTCTCAGAGCCAGCGCGCGGGCAATATTGATGCGCTGCCGTTGCCCGCCTGAGAACTCGTGCGGATGTCGCAGGAGCGCCGACTCATCCAGCCCGACCTCCTTCAAAAGCTCCACGGTCCTGGCCCGCAGGCTGGCGCTGCCCGTCCCAATCCCTGCCTCTTTTCGATGAATCAAAAACGGCTCACTCACGATTTCGAGCACGTTCATGCGCGGATTCAGGGCGGCATAGGGATCTTGAAAAACTGGCTGCATCTGGCGTCGAAGATGCTTCAGCTCCTTGCCGGTAGCCTTCGCCACATCCGTTCCCAGCACTCGAACGGCGCCCCGACTGGGCGTCGCGAGACCCAGAATCATCCGCGCCAGGGTGGTCTTGCCGCTGCCCGATTCGCCCACCAGTCCCAGGGTTTCGCCGGCTTCAATCGTCAGCGAAACGTCCTCGACCACATGACGCATCTCGGTCCCGAGCCCCGTCCGCATCGGATAGCTCTTCCAAACCGCATCGACCTCAACCAGTGCCATGCCCAAATGGTACATGGACGGGGGAAAGGGCGTGGTCGAATCACTGCCGCATCAGTCCTCGCGAAGCGCCACCATCGGCTCCACAGCCATGGCCCGGCGCGCCGGCAAATAGCAGGACCCGAGCGCCGCCATCGCCAGTACAAACGCAACAACCGCGTACGTCGACGGATCTTTCACGCTTACAACCACAAAGCTGCCCGCCGCCTGCGCCAACAGGAATGCCAATACCAGGCCAACCCCAAGACCTGCCGCGATAATCACGATCGATTGACGGTAGATCATCTTGAAGACAGTGCCGCGGCTCGCTCCAAGCGCCATCCGCAGGCCGATCTCATGCATCCGCCGGCTTACCGCATACGACACCACGCCATACAGGCCAATCACCGCCAGCGTCAGCCCCAGCCCGCCCATGGCTGCCGCCAGCGTTGCCCCGATCTGGAAAAGCAGAAGTCCGTTCAGGGTATAAAGCCCCTGCCGCATCGTCTGCACTTGAAACACAGGAAGCTGTGGCGCAAGCTCATGTACAGTCTTTACCGCAGCCGATGCGTACCCCAGCGGATCGTTTTGAGTACGCAATTGCACAACCATCAGGCTGTTCCCAGCCACGTGCTGCGCATACGGAATATAGAAGTATGGCCGCGTCTTGCCGCCGCCGAATATCTGGAACTCCGCATCGCGGGCAATGCCCACCACCTCAAGCTTGCGATCCTTCTCCGCTGCCACGCGAAATGTGCGGCCCAGCGCATCCTGATTCGGCCAGTACTTCTTCGCCGTGCTCTCGCTGACGATGGCCACATCTCTGCCATGCGTATCGTCAGCCTGGGTAAACACGCGGCCGCGCACAAGATCGATGCCCATCACATTGAAATACTCGGGAGTGACTATGCCCTCGCCCGCGCCGAATGCGCCCGAATCGGTTGGAGCCGAAGTGCCATCGATGATCATTGTATCGCCGCTGTTGAAGTAACCCATCGGCGTCGAATTTCCGTGGCTCACCGAGATTACCCCCGGAAGCTGATGAAGACGAGCCAGAATATTGTCTGTCAGCTCGTGTGTCTGCGCATCCTTCATCCCGATCTCGTTGGCATCGATGACGAAGTTCAGCACGTTGTCCGGCTTGAATCCAAAATCCATGGTCTGCATGGCGCCCAGACTCCGCACAAACAAGCCGGTAATCACCAGCAGCACCAGGGAGCCGGCGATCTGCAAAACAACCAGCCCGTCGCGGAACCAGTGACGACCGCCAGTCACGCCGCGGCCGCCTTCGTGCAGCACCTTGCTCACATTCGACCTTGCCATTCGGTACGCCGGCACCAGTCCCACAACCACCCCGGCCAGCATGGCGATGGCAAACGAATAGAAGAAAATGCGCCAGTCAAAATTGAACGCCAGGTTCACGGGCAAATCGGCGTGGATATCAAGGTGACTCAATGCGGAACTGGCCCACATGCCCAGAATCACGCCCATTACTCCGCCCATCAGCGCCAGGGTCAAGCTCTCGGTAAGCATCTGCACAATCAGTCGGGAACGCTGTGCGCCCAGCGCCGTGCGAATCGCCATCTCGCGCTCGCGAGCGGTGGCGCGCACCAGCACCAGGTTGGCTACATTTACGCAGGCCAGAAGCAGAACCATGCCGGCAAGAGACAGAAACAGAGCCGCCATAATCGGCATTATCTTTGGATCGCCGGCGCCGATTCGCATACTCGGCTCCGGGAGGGCTGAAATTTCGAGTTGCTTTTCAAACTCCGGATGCTGGCGCGTCATGTCCTTGCCAATGACACTCAATTCGGCGGTTGCCTGCTTGAAGCTGACTCCAGGGCGTAGGCGGCCATAGACGATAAAATTGCGGTTCTGCCAGCCATTCAGGTAGTCCGCCGTCAACCCTTCCGCGACCATCGCCGACATGGGCAAATACGCCGCAATCTTTACAAAGCTCTGCACGCCGTAAAACCCCTTGGGCGCAACGCCGACAATCGTGAAAGGATGTCCGTCGATAGTTGCCTGTCGACCCACCACATTCGGATCGCCGTTGAACTTCTCATTCCAGAAGTCGTAGCTTAGAACGAGCACGTTGTCCCGGCCCAGAACCTCGCCCTCGCTGGGCAAAAGCAGCCTTCCCGCGGCCGGCTTCAGTCCCAGGCAATCGAAGAAGTTGCCGCTCACATACGACGTCATAACTCGCTGCGGCTGCTGCCCGTCCATTGCAAAACCATCCAGGCCGGTGGTATCCAGAATCACCTGGCTGAACGAGTCCTGGGTCTGGGCGCGGATCTGCTTGAACTCCGGAAGAGAGAAAATTGGGAGCAAGGCGCCATTGTTCTGCCGCTGGCCCAGCATCGCAAATTGTTGGGGATTCGCAATCGGCAGCGGCTTCAGCAGCAGCGAGTTCACCAGGCTGAAGATGGCAGTGTTTGCGCCGATCCCAAGCGCCAGCGTCAGCACTGCCGTCACGGCAAAGCTGGGAGCTTTCCTGAGCTGACGAAACGCGAAACGAAGATCCTGAACCAGATTCCCCATCGATTCCTCCGTTGACACCAGTGAGTGCAAATGAAATTGCACGTACCCTGCCAAACCGGAGAAAATCGTAAGCGCCTCATTTTGCATAAGATAGATGCATGCAACAATTCGCGCGCCCAGGAATCCTGTGCGGAAACGCAATTCGTTGTCCGAATGCGAACAACGAATTACCCAAGAATCGCTCGTTGCCAAACGACAAATTTCAGAGAATTGGATTTGCAGGTAGCACAATGAATAGAGGGCACAGGTGAACAGAAGAACTTTCCTTGCACAGGCCGCAAGCCTTTCTCTGGCAGCACACGAGGCTCTCAGTCCGGCACGCAGCCAAGCACTCTCGCAGGCCGCGGACCCACTCACGCGATCCTTTCCGGAACCCGAACCGGCAGCCGGCCCCGACATGGCCCGATATCGCCTCACGCGCGACCGCGTCCTTCACGGCACTGCTCCCGCCTACACTCCCGACTTCCTGCTTGAAGACGTTCAAGGCGGAACTGGCCGCCGGTTTACAAACTTCTCCGGTGACCTTTCCGGCCGATGGATTGGAGCCCTGGCCTCGTCCGCGCGCAGCTTTGGTGACTCCTTCCCATCGTTGCCCAATGTAGTCAACCGAGTCATTGCCGAGCAGCATGCGGATGGCTATTTTGGCGGCACATTCCACTCCGATCAACCAGACGACAATGACCTCGCACTGCTGTGGGGAAACGGCCGCCTGCTGGTTGGCCTAATGGAATACTATGCACTGGCCCGCGACCCTGCGGTCCTGGCTTCCGCAAAGAAACTCGGCGATTTCCTGCTGCATATTGCGCCGCGCTTTAACTCGCAGCAAATGGCCGACGCGTTCTCGGCAGACCACTATGCATCTTCGTATATTTGCTGGACGCAGCAGACAGAGGGCCTTGCGGCGCTGTACGCTGCAACACGCGACGACCGCTATCGCGATTTATGCGCGGCCATCTCAAAACGCATAAGCCGCCGGCCAGGCGACCACGTTCACGGCTATCTCACCAGCCTTCGTGGAACTTTGGATTTATATAACGTCACCGGCGAAGCCATTTATCTCAAACAAGTAATTGCAGCCTGGCAGGATGTGGCGCATTCCGGCGACATGCTTATTACCGGCGGTGTTCCCGAGCGGTGGTCGCCAAAGAAAGATCGAACCGAGGGCTGCGCCGAGTGCGACTGGCTTCGCCTCAACCTCGCCCTCTACCGCGCAACAGGCGATCCCGTCTATCTCAATTCGGCGCAGAACACTTATTTCAACGAGTTCTCAATGAACCAGTTTGCGACTGGTGACTTCGGCCATGGAATGCTCAACAAAAATGGCATTCCGGAGACCGTCATTGTGCGGGCCTGGTGGTGTTGCACGCTGCATGGTTTGCGCGCCTTCGCTGATTTGCAGGATTCAGCGTTTCGCGTATCGGGAGACGAAGCCTTCTTCGACTTTCCCATCGATAGTCGAATCGATTCAAACGTCTTTTCAGCGCAAGCCACATCGAGTCTCCGCAGCAATGGCGAGGTAAGAATCGAGATACACGCTGCCCTGAAAAATCAGAAGCTTACTGTTTTCAGACCATCCTGGGCAAACCGCGTAACCCTCACCCGAAATGGCCACCCTGCGCCCGGTTTAAGCATCGATAAAGCCGCCGCCGGAGACATCATCGCCGTGAAATATCACATGAGCATGCATGCCGAACCATTTGGAAAAGGTCCGGGGCCTGAGCGGAGCTTACACTTCGGTCCGTGGCTTCTTGGTATATCGTCCGGAGCGAATCCTGCGTACTTCAATGAGATGCACGCTCAAAACTTATTCGACTTATCGACAGCTCACCAGGTTCCCGGAAGTGCGAAGTCCATCTTTCAGGTGCCTTGCGCAAATACTCAAATACGCTGCAAGCCAGCCGAATTTCCAGAGCAGCC
>CAYWMR010000081.1:0-14510 GCA_964458965.1 uncultured Occallatibacter sp.
ATGATACGGCGACCACCGAGATCTACACCTTTCCCTACACGACGCTCTTCCGATCCCGACCGGCCCACACTGCACAGGAACCCCAATACGGACAGTGGATCGTCCGGCAGCAGCGCCCAGTCCAACGATCCCGACCGTCCAGTCCTCAAGAAGACCCGAAAGCAACAGCCCGAGGACACCGCCCACGTCGACTCGATGCCGGACATCACCGATCCTGACCGCCCAAGACTCCGCCGCGGCAAGTCCGACAGCAATGCTCTAAACGTGATTCCCAGTCTCATGGGCCTGCCACCCGATTTGCAGCAGGCTGTGGCTGTCTCCGACACCAAATCCCACCCGGAGCATTCGTGGAGCTATTCGTGGACTAACCCGGACGATGAGGACAAAATGAAGTCGGCGCTGGAAGACATTGCTCGCGGCGCATTAGGCCTGAACCCACCCCCACCGCCGCCCGCGCCCAGGAAAACAACGACCCGCAAAACTGCCAGGCCGGCACCCGCTCCTGAGCCCGCGCCTCCCGCGCCTCTGGTGGACGAGGAGTTCCGTGTATTCGAGCTTGCCTACAACTCCGGAGCCACTCTGGTGCTTACCGCGCACACTGACGGCGATCCCGCCCACCAGAAATTTGTCACCCTGGTGGCTCAGCCCGACCTCTACGGCAACGTTTTGGTGATTCTCAAGCACGTCACCGATGCTTCCAACCTGGATGACAACCCGCGGATGCGCCTCGTGGATGCTGTGGACGCAATGGCCGATAACCGCGGCGAGCTGCTCTTCGAGCTCAGAGGCGCAACCCAGCGCCAGTTCGCCCTCTACCGTGTGCTACGCGGGCAGGCTGAGAAGCTGTTTGTAAGTGGCGGCGGCGAATTCGCCGCGGAAGCCCGCAATTGAAACCACTCCAACTATTGCAGCCACTCAGGCGGTGTCGCGTTCCGGCAACACGCAATGCACCACCATAAATTGATCGAGGCCCCGTTCATCATGGTCGGGTCTGCGGCAGAATGACAGCGGTGCGCTCCATGACCAACCGGTGTCCAATATTGCTCACTTAGGCATGAAATCTTACCCCTTTGAGTACAACTTAAGCGGGACCGTCTACGGTTTGCGCGTTGTATCCTTTACAATTTGCTTTAGGGTGGGCGTGTTGCCACTCTCCAAGGATCTCCTGTAAATATGGCATCAGTTGTAGCAACCGTCCCTGCGCCCGAAACCGTCGCCCCAGGTTCAACCATCTCCATTCCTGTTGTGCCCGAATCTCCCGCCCCGATTGCGGCGCGCGCCATTCCTGCGCGCCAGGAGATTCACATGGGTCGCGCAGCGTCCATCGGCGATGGCATAAACTGGTTGACGCTGACTGTGATCGTCGTCTTTCATCTGGGCGCCCTGGCAGCTCTGTTCTTCTTCACTTGGCAGCGGCTGCTGGTTATGCTGGTGCTCTACGTAGTGGCCATCAATGTCGGCATTGGCATGTGCTACCACCGGCTTCTCACCCATCGCGGATACCAGGTCCCCAAGTGGCTTGAGTACTTCATGGCCATTTGCGCCTCGCTCGCGCTTGAAGGCGGACCAATCTTCTGGGTGTCCACACATCGCGTGCATCATCAGAATAGCGACCAGGATGGTGACCCGCACTCGCCACGCGAAGGCGGATGGTGGGCGCATACTGGCTGGCTGCTCTGGGGAAATACCCTGCATATGCAAACCGAGGTTCTCGCCCGCTATGTTCCCGACCTGGCCAAAGACCGCTTCCACGTCTGGCTGAGCAAGTATCATTGGATTCCGCTGGTCGCATGCGGCGTTGTGCTCTTCGGCGGCGGATGGTACTTCGGCGGCCCGGTAAACGCCGTCGGCATGTTGCTCTGGGGAGCATTCATGCGCGTTACCCTCGGTCTCCACGCAACCTGGCTGGTAAACTCGGCAACACATCTCTGGGGCACCCGCCGATTTGAAACGCGCGACGACTCCCGCAACAACTGGTGGGTAGCTCTGGTCAGCGGTGGAGAAGGCTGGCACAACAACCACCACGCGCACCCTGTCTCAGCGCGCCACGGCTTCCGCTGGTATGAGGTTGATCCCAACTTCTACGGCATCTGGCTGCTCTCAAAGTTAGGCCTCGCCAGGAAAATCAAGCTCGCAAAATACGACCGAGCAAACCCCAAACCAGCCGGGAACTAAGGCGGGGCGCAACCCGGACCGAATGAGCCACCTCGTGACAGCGCACGGGACCGTTGGCGATAAGGTGACATCCGTTTAGTTTCCCACCGGCTTCGCCAACCCGCGAAGCCGTGCCCCATCCATGGGAAGTTTCTGTCCGATGAGTGGGAGTCCGCCGCACACCACGGCGTCCTGTTTTGCCCAACTTGCTATCTTGCTTCTTGTCAGCCAGTCATACGGCCAAATCTTGATTCCTGCCTCGATAACCCCTCAGAGCAGAGTCACCACAGTCATCCGGTCGAGTTTCGCAGATGCAGTTCCTCATTGCTTGCGGACACCTTTGTGATCCTGACCGCCTTGATGAAGAATGATATAGCTCACCTGTCCTTTGTCATCGCTGAAAAACTCCACCTCGGCATCCACCACGGTCAGGAAGAACTTTGTCGGCGACTCTGGATAAATCGGAAACTTCGGTTGTCCTGTCGCCTGCGTCATCAAATGGTCGCCTTCGAGCGTGAACGTGATGTTGAAAGTTGGAGCCAGCTCGTATGTTCCCGCGTAGCGAGCCAGTACGGCTGGGTCCACTTTCACCTCGATTCGCTCCGTAGGCTTCCAATCCGGCCAGTTATAAGCGGTCGCAATTGCGCTCATCACTTCACCGGCCAATCTGCTCCCACCTTGCGCATTCGTCATCACCGCCGCGCCATCGCCATGGCCATCGTATCCGACAAAAAGACTTTCGTAGCCCGCGTTAGAACCACCGTGCGAGAACCATGGATCGGTCGATGAGCCGCCGAGTTGCAGCCCCAGGCCCCAGTTACCAACTCCCGGCGTCAACATCTGTTGGGTCGTCGACTGCGACAGAACATGGTTCGCCTTGCCTCCCAGCGAATTCTGCACTTCGATAATGTAGCGGCAAAGATCGGAAGCCGTTGTCCAGAGACCCGCCGCAGCCATCTCCGGATAGGTATGGGGCCCCCCGGGAACTGCGGTTCCATCGCCGTTGAATGGCTTCGCTGCATTGCTCAGCAGAGATTCAGGAAGTGGCTGCTGATACGTGCTGTGCCTCATGCCAATAGGAGCCAGTACTGTGTCATGCAGAAATTGCGGATAAGTTTCCTTCACCGTGTCGATCACCAATTGCTGCATCACGGTATACCCGCCGCCCGAGTACCTCCAATCCTTTCCTGGAACGCTGTCCATCCGGATCGCTGCCGTATTGGCGGGTGCCTCTCCATTCAGCACTTGAACAAGCGTCGGCACCGCAGCCCCCGCTGCATATCCAGGAAATCCATGAACGGTGAGTCCGGCACTATGGGTGAGCAGCTCGCGCAGCGTTACCGTTGCTCCCGGCGCGGCCGCACTCGGTGGAAGCTTCCAGCTCGTCAGGCCCTTGTTGATATCCACATCGAGCGAAAGTTTCCCCTCCTCCACCAGACGAAGCGTACCCATGGCGGCCACTGGCTTGCTGATCGACCCAGCCTGAAAGAGAGTGTCGGAGTTGACTGGGGCGCCACCCGTTTGCAGAATCCCGTATCCCTTCGCCCACTCGATTTTGCCTTCATGGACGACAGCGATACTGACCCCGGGAATGTGCAGCTCGGTCATACGCTGGGCAAGGGTCGGGCAGGTGTTGGGTGCGTTCTTCACGATCACCTGCGCCGGTAGGCAAGACTCCACCAATGCAATGTGTTGCTCAATTGTTTTTGGCGTTGAAGCTGACGCGACGGTAGATTGCCCGCGCACTGTTGCGGGGCTCAGCCCCAAAAAGACAACCATCGCAATGAATATGCCTGTTTTCATGCTGCGCGCCATTCGACGGCAGTATACGTGATCGATGATGGGAATCGCGGCCCGGGCCACCAGCCGCCAATGCGCGCATTTTGAGAACGCCGGCCAAACCGGCTCAGGTGTTCTGCAGTTCGGCAGTTCCTTTTCTGAGGCCTGGATCTCAAGGTGGCTGATGCCGGATCAAGTTCAGGAAAGTTGCCTCTACCAAAGCCGGGGACTTAAACTAAACCCAGGTTCCGCCATAACTTATCGCCGTAATCATCCCTGGAGCTATAAGCGTGAAATCCAGACCCAATGTTGTCTTGATCTTTCTTCTGGTCATTTCATCCTATCTGGCAGCGCAATCAGGACCGAGTGTTCCCGCCAGGGACTCGGCTCCATCCCTTTCTGGAGTTGGGACGGCTACCTCTTATCACTGGACCAATGTCGCGATCGTCGGCGGCGGATATGTACCTGCAATCCTGTTCCATCCAACGAAGCCTGGTCTGGTGTTCGCGCGCACCGATATCGGAGGCGCATACCGGCGGGATGGTGTAACCAGGAAGTGGGTTCCCATCATGGACGGCGTCAGCTCTTCGCCCAACTGGTGGTATGCAAGTCCAGAAGCGATTGGGCTCGATCCAAAGAATCCAAATCGAATCTACCTCGCAGTCGGATACTACGCATCCCCGATCACCGGAAGTATCAGCTGGGACGGCGACGGCGCCATGATGGCATCGTCGGATGGCGGAACGACCTATAAGACAGTTCCGCTGCCATTCAAGAACGGCTCCAACGACAACGGACGCGGAGGCGGCGAGCGCATCGCCGTGGATCCCAATCGCAATTCAAACGTCTATTTCGGCACTCGGAATGCCGGTGTGTACCTCTCGACTGATTACGGTGCGAGCTGGAATGCGATGACGGGGTTCCCGGCGGCAGCTACAATCACCAACGCCAAACGATCCAGCGACGCTGGCGTGGTTACGGTGACCCCCTATGGGTTGAATGGGGCGACATCGGCAGTCTTTGCGGGCGTTTCGGCTACCGGCACTGCATCTGAGGCGATGGGGTTCTACGTGACCACGGAGCCGGGGAGGATTGACGCTACATGGACACCCGTGAGCGGTCAGCCGACGGGGATGCTTGTTCAGCACGTGGTGGTCGGACCAAACAACAAGCTCTACATCGACTACACAGACCACGAGGGTCCGGAGGGCATTCGCACCAGTCAGCTTTGGGAATTTACGCCAGACTCCAGCTACACAGCAGGGCAATGGCGTCAAATCACTTTGCCGGGCGGGCCGATTGGCGGACTGGCATTGTCGCAGAGCCAGCCCGGATTGATGCTGGTTTCGACAGTCGACCACTATTCTCCGTCGGATACGCGCTGGGTTTCAGGCGACTACGGCAAATCCTGGCACGAAGTAGGTGCGAACGGCGCGTCGTACGACAGCAGTGTCTCGCCCTTTATCCATAACGGCTCGCAGAATTGGGAAAGTGGGATCGCCATCGATCCATTCAACCCGGCGCACGCGATGTATGGCACGGGCGGGACTCTGTACGAGACATTCAACCTGACAGATGGTTTGAAAGACCGCACGGTGAATTGGTCGACAAAGGGCGCACTCGGAATAGAAGAGACTTCCGTCGTTTCGCTCGTTGCGCCGCCCTCGGGTAAGACCCTGCTCGTTGCGGGACTCGGCGACTGGGGCGGATTTGCATTCAGTGAATTGACGAAGTCGCCGTCGCAGGGAAACTACGTATCGTTCGCACCGGCGCTGCCCTCGGGGCTCGATTTCGTTCAGAACAAGCCCACGACCATCGTCGCCTCGATTGCCTCCGGCTGGAAACCATACCCCGGCCCAAAGGCCCAGATCTCGACCGATGGCGGCTTGACCTGGACCGGCTTTGCGGGCACTGTGGACACCAAAGGAAGCGGAACCATTGCGGCTTCGCCGGATGGCAGCTCCTTCGTTTGGGCTCCGGGCGACACAGGAGTACAGTACGGCAGCCAAGGCAACTGGTCAACAGCTTCCGGCATTCCCGCAAAAGCGCAGATCGCCAGCGATCGGCTGGCGGCGGGCGTCTTCTATGGCTTCAGTGGGGGCACACTCTTAATTAGCACGAACGGTGGTCAAAGCTTTTCTCCCGTCCAATCCGGCCTGCCCGCCGACGGTCGGCTCTATGTGCGTCCCGGTCTTCAGGGCGACATCTGGCTCGCATCGCCCTCCGCTGGCATCTACCACAATGCGGGCAGCTCCACCCACATCGAGCTCGCGAAGTTAAGCAGCGCCAGCGGCGCAACTCTGCTTGCCTTTGGCGCTCCTCCGAGCGAATCGAGCACGCCGGTCATCTTCTTATGGGGCAACGTCAACAACAATCGACCTCAGCTTTACCGATCGACAGACGACGGGAAGACATTTATCCGCATCAATGACGACCTGCATCAATGGGCAGTCGGGCCACAAGTGATGGCCGCGGATATGCGCAGATTCGGCGTCTTGTACATCGGCACGAATGGACGGGGCATCATCCTTGGAACCCCAACCGTTGTTAGCAGACACTAATCTGTTGCGCCGACTCGGCCCCGTCTCGCGGATTCCGGTGGGTTGTCGGCTACTCGGAACTAATCTTCTACTGCCTGATCCCAGAGATAAATAGGAGCCACTTACCGCCGCACCTTAGCCCGCACCCAAAGCGTTCCAAACACCGGCAGCGCCACAACCAGCACCAGTACCCCTGCGGGAAACCCTACATAAAGATAGCTGTCAGCGTAGTTCACCCCATGCCGGCCAATCAGGTTCCATGCCAGCAGCGAAAAGATCGCAACGCACGTCGTGGCAAAAAAAGTGAAAAAAGCCGCCGCCACCGAAAGCAGCAAGCTGGTCAGCAGCCCGAATCCTTCCAGCGGAAAACCCAGCACCGTTCCGCCGCCTCTGCGTTGCCCCATCGCCGCTTCCTTCATCTGCCATGCCCCTCGTCGTCTAGAATACAGTTGAATGTCTACCAGTGCACAAATCGAGCTTTGGCACGCGGAAAAGGTCGCCACGCAGGTGGCCGTAGCGCAGGCCGCCAACGGCATCCATTATGCCGCCTGGGGAGAGACCCGCGTCTCCGAGCACGACCTGGAACAACTGGTTGGCGCCGTGCCTGCCGCCCTTGCTCCGGCGCTTCAAAACCGTGCCTACTACTTCGTCCCTCTGGCCATTGCAGACACCGGCGAAACCATGATCGCCCCCGGGTACAATGTCGACCTCGGCGACCGCGCCATCTGCCACCGCAACGCCACCTTCGGCACCACCGAGGCCGTCTTCATCTCCACCCGCCTGGTCGAAGACCGCTTCGGACTGGCATTCGAGTTCTTCATCAACGTGGCCCACAACTTTGTCGATGCCGCCGGCGTCCCGGAGAGCTTCTCCTCCCTGGTCTGGTCGCAGGCCGAGGCCCAGGTCCGCGGTGAAACCAGCCAGGACGCCTGGGAGACCCGCCGCCGTGCCCAGGACAGCCTGAACGGCAAGAAAATCATCGACGAGCGGTCCCGCGGCAGCTATTACGAGTCGACTTTCTCCGACGCCTTAGCCGTCTACATGCTCTCTCTCGCGGTAGACTTCGACTACCACGACCTGCGCGAGCGCGAGTATCCCCTGCTTGCCGCCCCAGCGCTGGCCGAGCGCCTTCGCCACGTAGCCACTCTCTTCCCCGCAAATCCCGGCTACGAGTTCCAGGTCCTCTACCGCCGCAAAGGCTAGCCGCATATCGTGACCGCTTCGCGGCAACTCAGCTCGCACCCACCTGGCGAACTCACACCGGCATCAGCGCAATCCGCCCCCCGCCCGTGCACAAAATCACCAGGTTCATCACCACAAACAACAGATCGTAGTGCCAGCCCATCGACTTCTCACCCCAGAAGCCGATCTTCCACTTCGCCACCTTCATATAGATTGCGCCCAGCATCACCAGCACCAGCCCCAGCGCGGCCCACTGCGTCAGCACGCCCGCCACCAACCCCATCGCGCCCGCCAGCTCCGCCACGCCCAGAAACACCGTGAACCCCACGCTCATCCCCAGGCTCTCCGCTCGCTGCCGCGGCGCCTTCAAATCGTTGAATCCACTGCTTCCAAACACAATCGCCACCATCACCCGCAGCAGAAACAAACTCCAATCCGTGTACAGCATTGCGCCGTGTATCGAGAACATGGGCATCCTCCTCGCGTGTACATACCTTACTCGAACAGCGTAACCGCCCCAGCCGCCAATTCGTCCAGCATTTAGCGAGGTCCGGCCAGCGCCATCTACCCCGCATCAAGCGCTTCAAACGCCCGACCGGCAAGTTTCTTCGCATGGTTTCGCACATCGCCCGGCCAAGGCTCCACAAGCTTTGCGAAGCGATCCCCATCTCCCGCAAACAGAGCCCGCGTCGCCTCTTCAAAGCCCGGCAGATTTCCCGCCATGGCCGACAGGAACCGATACGCCGCCTCTTGGGCCACCCTCAATCGATCCCTGCCCTGATTCGCGCGCCTGGCCTGTTCCACAAGTTTGCGCAGCGCCACCGACGCTCCCCCAGGCTGAGTCGCCAGCCAGTCCCAGTGGCGCGGCAACAGAGTCACTTCCCGCGCCACAACACCCAATTTCGGACGACCTGGGCCTCGTGCTCCCCCCTCCGGCAGCGTTGGCTCGACCTTCGGCGCGCCGCCGTTCTCCACTCCCGCTGATCCGTGCGAGAGACCCTCGGCCGCTGGGCGAAGATCGACATCGACGACTCCGCCTGTCATGTCATTGAAGATCAGAACCGGTGGTTGATCGTAAAACACGTTTGCGTTCTGTGCTCTGTGGATGACATACCGCAGATCTCCGCTGGCAATCTGTCGAGTGCCCGCAAAGACCGCGTACGACGCGTCTGAATTCGGGTTCATCGGTGCCCCTCAGCCCATTAACATCCGGGTAAAAACAATATTACCCGGATACAATCCAACTGTCAACGTATTCAGGTGCACACCAAGCGCCCCTAGCTGATCGCCCAGCTCACTTTGGCCGGGGAGGAAGCAAGATCAAGCTGACGGTGCCCCCGGTTTCATACCGCGCATTGCTAGCTTGAGGGTGCCCCCGGTCCCTAGCCTTTGGGGACCGGGGAGGGAGAATCGAACTGCCTGCAGCCGCGCGCCCCCATCCATCCCTTTACCGGGGCACCGGAGCATCCTTTGGGTCGGGGTCGGGGTGGTCCGTGGGGTGGTCACGCGATGGGCGGGAAGCCACAAAGCTCAATCGCCCCGCTCCAAGGGAGCGAATAGAAAACTACACGGTAGCCGTCGCCCAGGCCTGCGGCTCATTGACTGCAAGATCGTCGGCCGGAAATCAGGAACTGCCGGCAAACGCTGAAATGCCGGACACATGCCGACTTGTCCGGGGTCATGTCGACCTTGCACTTCAGTTGCCTCTCAAATGGCTCAGACCGACTACGTGCCCATTTCGAACTTAACGTGCGTCGCCCTGGCAGGCTCTCTCATTTCGTCAAGAAAACGGCAGAGGATCTTATCGACCGCCCGAGTGAGATACACTGCAAAGTGCCGCGCTATAACCCTGACGATCTGTGCTTCTGTTCGCGCGTCCGTCATCTTCAGATCCCGGTGCGCCCAGTCACAATGTGAGCGCGCCAATAAGTGACCGATTAGCTCTGGGTTTGGAGGGCTTCGGCGGGAGCGGGGCTCTCTTGCTTCGCCTTCGGCACATGCTTAACTAGGAACTGATATTCCCCGGTCGCGTCCGCCACCCCTTCAAGCCAGACCCGCACTTTTATGAATCCCTCCACATTGATCGGGATTCCGAAAACATCGAGGTGGTTCTTGCTCTGAAGATCATCGGCTTCGGTTATTTTGAACGGCGTGGTCACCTCGGCAAATTTCTCGCCCGACGGCGAAATGATCTCGGTCCGCTGCGTGTATGCAACGCCTCTCTCTTCCGGGGTGTGCTGCCAAAGTGTGAAAACTGCCCATCGAGTAGGCGAGAGGGCGTTATCCGGCAATGGCGCGTCTTGAATCTGGACGTTCATCCGTTGAAAAATGCTAATCAGGGAAGGGAGCGATGCCTCCCTCTCAATGATGACGCGCTCGCAAGCGGCTAGAATGGTCAGCTTCGGCATGTGGCTCCCTCAGGCTGCGTGAGCAAGAACATCTTGCGCCGCGTGGTTCGCAGTAGGATCGATTACGTATCCGCCGTACATTGTAGAAGCAGCGCCGTAAGGCGGTCCCGTCAAGATTGCCGCGTAGACTCCCGTTCCCGCATCAAGCACGTTCCCGCCGTACATCGTGACTGCGCCGTAGTAGGGCAAGCCCGCAACAGTTGCGGCGGGGGCAGCCTTTGCCGTCTCAAAGACGGCCCCGCCGTAGAGCGTAGAAACGCCCTCGTAGCGAAGCGCCCCCACGTTTGCCATGAACAGTTGCGTCCACGGATTCCAGCCAACCGGAGCTGAGCGAAAGAACCATTTAGCACCGGTGTCGATCCACTGCACCCGGAGCTCTTCGTGAGTGTGCACCTCGTCGTCATTGCCGAACTCGGTCCCACAGCACTCGCAGATGTTGTAGTCTCTCGGCGGGTCTTGCATTCCGGTGTAGAAGCAAACAGGGCAGGTATACACAGTTTCCTCATCGGGTCATTGCGCATTGCGCCCGAACGTAGCCATCTGCACCACCGAACCGTATTATCTTGGCGGTGGTAACGATGTAGTATGTTCGGACGGTCAGGACATTAAATGCAACTCCAAAATGTCGTGTGTTCGCGTCGATCCGGCACCGGTCACGGGTACCGGTCGATCGATAACACTCGTGCATATTCGGATGCATGGCGGCACCCATAAACGCCTCCGCCTTCGCTTCATAGTCGAATTCATTCTTGGCCCCGAATTCGTGTCCATGCTTAGTGAAATGCAGCGAACGTTGCCAGGCGCTTAGAAAAGGCACAGTGCCAACAATATACAGCACCATCGGCAATTGGCAATAATTCCTTCCGGTTAGTTAGACTCAGAGACTCACCTTAGGACTCTCAAGGTCTTGAGTTGCCGATTTCACTGGGTAACTGTACCTCTGCCGCAGTGTTTTGCTGGAGCTCGTACCTGCCCCGCTGGGTTTGACCGTGATTCGCTGTGATTTGTCCTTCTGACCGGCAGGTGATCTCAGTCCTCGTGCCCTTTCCAGACCACGATGAAGGTGCCCCCGGGCCCCTCGCACTTGGGGACCGGGGAGACTGCGGACCTCAATTGGCAGGATGACGCCATTGTTCTCGCAGGATCGGTCCCGGAAAACGCCGATTGGGCCGGTTTACGAAACCCTCCGCTTCGCCCCGAACAGCACCAAATCGCCAAGGCATCTTTCCAGGAACCTTTCCAGAACCCGCGACCGCCAGGACTGTTTTGATCCGGCGCGCCGTTCGCAGCCAGATGATATCAGTGCGTGCATCGCATGCACTTTCCCCACAATGTAAACGCTTACACGCATATTTGTGTGCGTGAAAACACATCAATAACGCCCTTATGCGCCCTTATGCGCCCTTAGAACGGCCTTAAAACATGCCATTTTGCTTCGTTTGTCACGCGTTTGACTATGCATATGTGCGCATGGTTAAGTGTGCTTCTGAACATCGCGGCATACGCACATAGCCGCACTCCCGGCAGTGCGCAATTCGCACGGTTTTGTCTTGAAAGGGCCGAGAATTACGCTGGGCTTTCTCGCCCTGCGGGACCCTCTCCCTTCGAATCTTCGGCGTCTCTACCCAGCTTTTCGACAGGTTCTAAGAACCGATTTCAGCCAAATGGAATGCCATTTCGGGGCCTGCAGATGCAGTCCACTTCTCCACAGCTTGCCGCGGAGCGGCACCCCCTCGTATGATCCCCTGCAGAGACGAGCAATGACAGACCAGTGGCGAAGAGGCACCAGATGAGCGAAGACCAGGAAAAGCACGGCCTGCGGACGAAAGGCCGCCTGATGTCCGCCTCGGAGATTGAACGCACCCTGGTGCGGCTGGCCCACGAGATTGTGGAGAAAAGCAACGGCAGCGACGACCTTGCTTTAGTGGGCATCAAGCGCCGTGGCATTCCGCTGGCCGAGAGGCTGGGCAAGCTGATTTCCAGCATCGAGAAGCGGCCAGTGGATACAGGAGTACTCGACATCCAGTTCTACCGCGACGACCTTTCCACGGCGGGTGTGCGGCCCGTGGTCACAGAAGGGGCCATCGGCTTTGACATCGAGGGCCGCGACGTTGTGCTCTGCGACGATGTGCTCTACACCGGGCGAACCATCCGCGCAGCATTGGATGCGCTCTTCGACCATGGCCGCCCACGGCGTGTACAACTGGCCGTGCTCATCGATCGCGGCCACCGCGAACTGCCCATTGAGGCTACTTATGTCGGCAGGCATGTGCCCACCAGCAGCCGCGAGATCATTGAAGTAAAGTTCCACGAGGTCGACAACGACGAGCAGGTGCTTCTGGTCGAGAGGGTAGATTAGGAAAGACAGCTCTCAGCTTTCAGCTTTCAGCTCCGGATTAAAACCCGAGAGCTGAAAGCCAGGAACTGAAGGCTGAAAGCTGAGAGCTGAAAGCTAAAAATGATCTCCCACGCAGTACCCACTCGCCGGCCGATCCATCCACCGCCAGTTGACGCCTCGCCATTTCCATACCATCCCGGTTCCCTGCTTTCGGCCTCGGATTTAAGTCTGGAGGACGTGAGCCATCTGCTTGTCCGCGCCACCGCTCTTGAAAACCAGGATCCACTGGTCCGGGATCGCATCCTCGCCAAGCGCCGTGTGGCCCTGCTCTTCTACGAGTCTTCTACGCGCACTCGCACCAGCTTTGAGCTGGCCGCCAAGGGCCTGGGCGCAGACACTACGCTGGTCTCCAGTCTCTCTTCAAGCATTGAAAAAGGCGAGTCGCTGAAAGACACTGGCCTGACGCTGAGGGCACTGGGTGCGGAAGCCATTATCCTGCGCCACAACTCCTCCGGAGCGCCATGGCTGCTGGAAGCCGAAACGCGCCTTCCGGTGCTGAATGCGGGCGACGGGATGCACGAGCATCCCACGCAGGCGTTGCTCGATCTGCGAACGATTCTGGCGCATCTTCGGCCTGGAGTCGACACCGTAAACGCTGAGACCCTTGCCGGCGTTACCGTGACCATTGTGGGCGACATTCTGCACAGCCGCGTGGCCCGCTCCAACATGCTGCTGTTGCCGCGGCTGGGCGCGCGCGTCCTGCTGTGCGGTCCAAGGGAACTGCTGCCGGAACTTGCCGCCAAAGCCGGCCCGGGGATTGCGATTGAACGGGATTTTGACGCGGCGCTCCGCCAGTCGCAGGCGGTGATGATGCTGCGCATACAGGCTGAGCGGCTGGCGGGCCTGCAATTGGATCTCGAACAATACAAAGCTGCCTTTCAACTCACCGGTCCCCGGCTGGCCGCGCAGGCTCCCACGGCGATTGTGCTGCATCCGGGACCCATTATTCGTGGGCTTGAGATAACCGCCGGCGTCGCCGATGGGCCGCAGTCGGTGATTCTGGAGCAGGTGAAAAACGGAGTGGCTATCCGAATGGCAGTGGTGGAGCGGGCGCTGACCGCAACAGGGACCGGAGGCCGCGCATGACAGCTATAGTAATTCGCGGCGGTCAACTGATCGACCCGGCGGCAGGCGTGGACGGGCTGAAAGACATTCTGCTCAAGGACGGCCGCGTTGCCGAAATTGCTGCTCCGGGCAAACTGAAGCAGGCTAACGGCGCTGAAGTTCTGGACGCAACCGGGCTGATGGTGGCACCGGGCCTGATCGACATGCACGTTCATCTGCGCGAACCCGGTCAGGGCTACAAGGAGACCATCGCCAGCGGAGCGGCTGCTGCCGCGGCTGGAGGCTTTACCGCGGTGGCGGCCATGCCCAACACCGTGCCGGTGAACGACTCGGCGGAGATTACGCGGTGGATGCTTGCTCCGGAGCGCGGCGCGTCTATCCGCGTGTTCCCCATTGCGGCGGCCACACGCGGATCGAAGGGCGAGGCAATCAACGACTATGCGGCGCTGAAGTCAGCTGGCGCCGTAGCGGTGACCGACGATGGGCACCCGATCCTCAAAGACAACATCATGCGCGAGACTCTGGCAGCGGCCGCGCGTGTGGGGCTGACGGTGATTCAGCACGCGGAAGACACGCGGCTCACGCAAGGCGCAAGCATGAACCTGGGGCCTATGTCCTTTAAACTGGGGCTTCGCGGGATGCCGGCAGAGGCTGAATCGGGCATGGTTGAGCGCGATATCCGCCTGGTGACAGAGTTGCGCGATGCCCGTGCACACCTGCATGTGGCCCACACTTCTACCGCCGCGGCACTGGCTGCTGTGCGCCAGGCGAGGCGAAGCGGACTGAGGGTGACGTGCGAGGTCGCTCCGCATCACTTCCTGCTGACCGAGGAGCATGTGGGCTTTTACAACACTCACTGCAAGATGAATCCGCCGCTGCGATCGGCTGCTGACCGGGACGCCATGATCGAGGGCATTCTGGACGGAGTGGTAGACGCCATTGCCACCGACCACGCGCCACATGCCGTACACGAGAAGGAAGTCG
>CAYWMR010000082.1:0-14506 GCA_964458965.1 uncultured Occallatibacter sp.
AGCCCCATCTTGATCTCGTCGTAAACCGTCGGCCTTCGCGAGCGAACCTCGTCGGTCTGCCACAGACTCGTAATCTCGGCCAGCACCAATTGTTCAAGCCGCGCCAAGTCCTGCTCCGGTACCGGTATGCGATCGAGCGTCGCAAGAAATTCGCCGATGCGCCGCCGCTTGAACATCACCGAGCGGCGCGCCACTTCCGTCGGGTGCGCTGTAAACACCGGCACAATCAGGATGCGCTTCAGCCAGTCCAGCGCCTCGTCAGCGCCAATGCCCACCCGGCGCATCTCTGAGAGCGTACCCGAAAGCGAACCGCGCTGCCGCCCCGCCTTGCCGCTAAGCCGCAGCGCAATGCGCCGCCGTTTGCGATGGTTCGTCTCCGCCAGGTTGATGAGCTCGAAGTAAAACGCAAACGCCCGTGTCAGCAGAATGGCGCGCTCGGCGGGCAGCGAATGAACCAGTTCCAGCGCAATGGCCTCGTGGTGCGCTGCCTCTTCTTCGCTCCCGCGCCCTTCCGCGTCGCGGCGGCGAATCGTACCCTTCCGCAGCGCCTCAACGTGTTCAAACAAGTCGTCGCCGGCCTGCTCGCGCAACACCTCGCCCAGCAACATGCCCAGCGACCGAACATCGCGCCGCAGGGGAGCTTCTTTCAAGTCGCCGGTTTGCGCCTCCAACTCCGCCAGCCGCTGCGACCAACTCTCAGGATTCCAAAGAAGTGCCATCGTATTTCGATTATGCACGACCAGCTATAAAGCTAGTCTCAGGAAATGCTCTCGCAGCAGGGCAGTTGCATCAACGATTCTTGTTTAGCCGGCCACCGGCTTCGCCGACCCACGCGGCGATAAAACATATACCGCAGACACGACCCGCTAATTCGCTATATCCGCGAAGCGAATGGCAACTTGCTAAATTCATCCCCAAAGTCTCTTCCGCCCCAAAGTTCTATCCCTTCAACCGCCAATCCCCGGGTGCCCCATGTCTCGATTCTGAGACATGGGAATGCCACACCCTAATCCCTACTTCCTAGTCCATTCCCCGCCTTTTCGCGATAAACTGGCATCCATGCGTTCCCATTCGCGCGAAAAAGTGGGCAGAAACGATCCATGCCCTTGCGGCAGCCGCAAGAAATTCAAACATTGTTGCCTAAAGAAAGAATGGCCCGAGCCCACCCCCACCGACACTCCCTGGAGCCGCCAACGGGACGCCTCGGACCGCCTGACGCCTGCGTTACTGAAACTGGCCGCGCGCGAGTTCGGCGAGAATCTGTTGCTCGCCTGGGCCGACTTCAACCAAGTCGATGTTCCAAAGCCGTTGGAGGACTACCCGGATGAAGAGGCGATCTTCAGTCCATATCTAATCTTCAATTGGGACCCGGGCGCCCCCGCCCGTCGCCGCTCGGGCAAGCCGAGAGCCGGCATTGTTGCCAGCATGTATATCGAAAAGAACCTGAGTCGCCTCTCCGATTTGGAGCTACTGATCCTCGAGCAGGCCTTCTCGCAGCCCATCAGCTTCTACGAGATTGTGCGCAGCAATCCGGGCCGAAGTGTCGTACTGCGCGACGTACTCATCGGCGGCGAGACCGAAGTCGAGGAGCATACCGCCTCGAAAACGATGCGGCCCGGAGACGTAGTCTACGCGCAGATTTGGAAACTGCCTGAAGTGGCCACGTTGGGCCGGCTTGCGCCGCGTCCTATCTCGCCTGACAAGAAAGTCGATATCGTGGAACTCCGCGCCAAAATGCGCCGAAAGATAGCGAAGAAGAACCGCGAACTCTCCGCCTCCGACCTGCTTCAATATTCCGAGCAGATTCGCACCGTTTACCTTGACCTCCGAGACGCCATGTTCAGGCCGAAGAAGCTCGTGAACACAGACGGCGAGCCGTGGGTTCCCCATACCCTCACCTTTCGAGTTGGCTCTGCGCAGGTGGCCTTCGACGCGCTCGCTTCGCTGGCATGGGGCAGAACCAAAGTGGAATTGGAACAAGACGCAGAGTGGAGCACTGACGGTTCGCTCCAGAAAGTGGCGTTCGATTGGATCGGAAAAGGAAATAGGATCCACAAGACCTGGGATAACACCATCCTTGGCCATCTGAGCATCTCAGGGCAAACTCTCGTCGTCGAAGTGAATTCGGCTAACCGCGCCGAAAAGATTCGCGAGCAAATTGAGAAGCGGCTTGGCCTTCACGCAACTCATCTCAGCATCACCTCACAAACGCTGGAGGAATCGTTCGCGAAACGCGGCCAACAAGCAGAAGCCGCGCCCCCTCGCTCAGGTGCGTCGAAACCGCCCGGTCCAGAACTACAGAGACAGTTTGCTGCGGAGCTGCAAAACGAAGTCAGAGCATGGATCCACACCAGGATTCCTGCCCTGGGCGGTCGCACGCCGCTCCAGGCCGTTGCCGATCAGGATGGCAAAGAGATGGTGGAAGCCCTGCTACTAGGCTGGGAACGCCAACTTGAATACCCCGTATTCCCCGGACAGTTTCGTCCTGACATCGACGAATTGCGCCGCCTGCTGAATCTTCCCGTTGCAATCGGAACAACCATTCACTGAGACCTGAGCCGCTGCGACCAGCTCTCATGGTTCCACAGAAGTGCCATCGTATTTCGATTTTCGCGACGGGCGGTAAAAATCGTCTCAGGGCAACGCCGCCTGCTCATCCAACTGCATCGTCAGGCCTTCCCACTCCAAGGTCAGAGTCTCCAACTGGCCACGCAAATCCTCCCCGAGCTTGCTGAGCCGTTCCGTTTCCGCGGCGGAAACGTAAAAGCCCAACTGTTCCTCGGTATGCGCTATCGCGGCCTCGATCCGCGGAATCTCATCTTCGAGAAACGCGCAGCGGTCTTCCATCTGCTTTTGCTTGATGGGATTCAAGCGGCGCGGACGGTCCGCTGCGGCTCCGTTGACGCTACTCGCGCCGTCTGGTGAAGGCGCGGCGGCCAGAGTCTCAGCCGGCGGTCCATCCGCTTGCTCAAGATGGATTGCTGTTTGAGAAGGAACGCCAGCGGCCTGCGCCTCTTTGCGGCGGAGATAATCTTCGTAATTCCCTTCGTGGCTGGTAACAGTTCCGCCTTCCACCTCGAGCACGCGGGTAGCCAGCCGGTCGATGAAGTATCGGTCGTGAGATACAAAGACCACGGTGCCGCTGAAAGCCGCGATGGCCTCCAGCAGAACATCCTTGGCGCGCATATCCAGGTGGTTGGTAGGCTCGTCCAGTAGCAGAAAATTCGACGGCGAAACCAGAATGCGCGCCAGCGCGAAACGATTGCGCTCCCCGCCACTGAGAACGCCGAGCGGCTTGAAAACGTCGTCGCCACTGAATAGAAAGCAGCCCAACAGCGACCGCAACTGGACCTCGGGAACCTTCAGCGCCGCGCGGCTTATGTCGTCCAGCATGCGCGACTCGCCGTTGAGCACCTTGTATTGATCCTGCGCAAAGTACTCGCTCACCACGTTATGGCCAAGACGAACCGAGCCGCCAATAGGCGCTTCGTCGCCGGTCAGTAAGCGGATCAGTGTAGATTTGCCCGCGCCGTTTACGCCCACCAGCGCCACCCGGTCGCCGCGCTCGATGGTGAAGCTCACATTGGTCAGCACGCGCTTGGCGCCATAACTCTTGGACAAGTTTTCCGCCTCAACAACCGTGCGTCCCGAAGGCGGCGGCTGTGGAAACTTGAAATGAATAACCGGCTCTTCTTCTGGAATTTCGATCCGCTCAATCTTCTCCAGTTCCTTAATGCGCGATTGAACCTGTTTCGCCTTAGTGGCCTGCGCGCGAAAGCGGCTGATAAATGCCTCAAGGTGCTCGATTTGTATGCGCTGGTTGCGATAAGCCGCCACCAACTGCGTGCGCCGCTCGTCTTTCTGGCTCAGGTACTTGGTGTAATTTCCCTGGTAGATATTCAGCCGCTTGTTCCATATCTCCACCGTGCGGTCGATCGTAACATCCAGAAAATAGCGGTCGTGGGAGATGAGTATGTAGCCGAAGGGATAGGTCCTTAGATAGTCTTCAAGCCAGTTGCGGGTTTCAAGATCCAGGTGGTTGGTGGGCTCGTCCAGCAGCAGCAGGTTGGGCTTTGCCAGCAGCAGCTTGGCCAGCGCAATGCGCATCTGCCAGCCGCCGCTGAACTCATCCGTCTTTCGCGCCCAGTCTTCCTTTTGGAAGCCGAGGCCGGTGAGCACGCCGCCAACCTGTGCGTCCAGCGCGTAGCCGTCCAGCGCGTGGAATCGCTCCTGAAGCATCGAGAAGCGCTCCGCGGCGGCTTCGTATTCCGCACCTGCGTGATCGAGAACGGCCAGTTGACCGGCCAATCGCTCAATCTCCTTTTCCATCTCGCGCAGTTCGTCGAAGACCGTCAGGCATTCCTCGAAGACGCTGCGCCCCTCAAGCCGCAGCCCCTCCTGCGGCAGGTAGCCGATGCTCATCCCGCGGGTCTGCTGCAATCCGCCGTAGTCCAGCGTCTCAAGGCCGGCCAGAACCTTCATCAGCGTCGATTTGCCCGTGCCGTTGGCGCCCACCAGCGCGGTCTTTTCCCGCGCCCGTATCAGCCAGTTGGCCTCAAGAAACAGTACCCGAGGCCCAAACCGCTTGCCGGCATTTTGCAGGGATAGCATCGACTTCCATTTTCGCAGAGACGCTGTCCGGAAGGAACAACTTGCCGTCATGCTACGGCGCTTTTGGAAAACACGCTCTGTGTCAGGGCACGACTTGAGTCGTGCCGAACAGCGCCAGAATAACGAGGGGTTTTAACCCCTGCGGAGTTAACGCTCCCGCTGTCACGTCAATTCCTAAACACGAGCTACGGGTTCGGCGCCTTGGGCGCTGCGCTGTTCGCTGGCGTGGGAATTGCATTTGGCCCCGGCGGTGCTGGGGCATTCTGCCCGGACGGTACTGCGGCTTTGTCAGCCGGCGCCGTGGTCGCGCGTTTCTGGTGACGATCGGCAGCCTTCTTCATTTCCTCGTCATGCTTGGCTTTTTCGATGGCAGCTTCATCGTCTGTGACGTAGCGGAATACCTGCAGGCGTCCGGGGTATTGCTCGGTGGTGAAAACCCGGTTCTGCTTGTCGATGGCCACGCCCACAAGCGCTTTGAACTGTCCGGGCAACTCCCCGTGCCCCAGGCCGATATAGGTCAACAACTGGCCTTCGCGATTGAAGACCTGAAGCCGGTCTTCCATCTCATCGGCCACCCAGATGTGCCCATCGCCATCCACCGCGATGCCCTTTGGCCGGGCGAAATATCCGGGACCATCGCCGTGCTTGCCGAACAGGCTGATGAAGTTTCCGTCCGCATCGAAGATCTCCACCCGATTGTTCAAGGTGTCGGTAACGTAAACATTGCCATCCTTATCCAACGCCACGCCCTGCGGCGCGCCAAAGTCGCCTGGAGTGGTCAGGTAGTGTTTCTTGCCCCCCGTTCCGATGCGCCTCAACAGCTTGAGAGTGTCCGCGTCGTAAACCAGAACCTGATCCTGCTGAGTGTCCACGACATACAGGAAACGGTTCTCGGTATCGAGGGCGATGCCAACCGGATCCACCAACCCATCTGTAATCTGGTTTTCCACCTCGTGCTTGGTATTGAAGATCATGACGCGACCCATCTTGCCATCGGAGACAAAAAGCCGGTCGTCGTCGTCGATGGCCAGGCCGTTGATCCAGCCGAAATGCGCTTCAACTCCATTGCGGATGAGCTGGGTCTCGTGGGTTTCCAAGTTGAAAATAAACACGGCCCCGACTCTTTGGTCCGCCACGTACACCAGCCCCTTGGAATCGATCGCTATACCATAGGGTCCGATCAGTTGGAAAGGAAAACTCTTGCTATTTGTTTTCTCGGCCTGGGACTGCCCGCCTGCAAGTCGATCCATCCAGGTTGCCTTGGGCTTGGCCGTGGTGTCCTGCGTGTAATCGATCTTCTCCCCGGCAAAATAATCGAGCCAGTGCACCCGGGCAATACTGGGCGGGCTTGGCCACGCCAGCTTGGTCGGGTCGAACGGAAACTTGCGCGGCCCCGCTTCCGGCGCTGGCGTGGTGTCGGCTTTCTTCTTCTTGGCTGCGCTGGCGGAGGACGGTAATCCCAGGCCCAGCGCGAACAGCAGCAGCAGAGCGAGCGGTTTGCGGGTGCGCATCGAATTGAGGAGAAAGCGGTGCATCGTGATCTCCAGTTACTTCTCGGGCAAAGTGGTCACGTTCATGTTGACCCTGTTCTTGTGGCAGTTGTCGCAGAACGCCATGTTATTCGTCTGGTCTTTCACCAGCAGATCGGACTGAGCCGAAGAGTGCGGCTGATGGCAGGAGAGACAACTCAGCGGCGTCTTGAGCTTGCGTTGATCGGTCGGGTCCATCACGTCGGAGACGGGGTGATACTCGACCGGGTGTCCCAGGCCATAGCGCAGAGGCAGGATCACGACCTTGTTCTTTTTGTAGTAGTCCTCGGGAAGCTTGACTGTGCCGTTGAAGATGGTGAGAAGATGCTCGGCCTCATCCTTCTTTGCTTCGGAATCGGGGCCGTGGCATTCGAGACACAGCGCATTGCCCTTGGCCCTCAGCAGATGATCGATGTCGCCTCCATGAGGGGTGTGGCAGGTGGCGCACCCCTGTTGAAAAGCAGGCTGATGGTGTACCGCCTTCTTGGCCAGATCGCCAATTTCGCTGTGGCATCCCAGACAGATGGTCACTGCGTCGGTCTTCGGCAAGCCGGGCTGTTTGCTGGCATGCGGGCTGTGGCAATCGGTGCAATCGCCCATCGCTCCGGGATGCTGAACTTTTGCCGCGTCGATCAGTTTGGGCTTGTCGTCATGGCATGTAACGCAAATCGACTTGGCGTCGGCCTGCGTCAGCACCACTTTCCCGTCTTTCGCCGGCGCATGGCAGGTATCGCAGACCCTCGCCTCGAACGGAGGATGCTGGAACTTCACCATCAGCTTGGGCGACGCGGACTGGTGCGGGTCATGACACTCCAAACAGTTTGCCGTGGCAAAGGGTTGGTTCTGATGCGCTTTTTGAAGGTCGGCATCCTTCGCATCATGGCAATCCAGGCACAGCGCCGGCGCCGACTTGGTCAGATGGTATTGGTTCTCCATCGTCGGTTCGGCGCCGGTCTTGTGGGTTATGTGGCACGTGTCGCAGCCCATATCGAGCGCGGCATGGCGGCTGCCCTTATCAGGCACATTCAATCCGGTTTGGTGGCAGCTCAGGCAGAGGTTTTCCTTCTCCCCGCCAGATTCAGGCTTCAGCAGCTGATTCGCATTGTCGCTTGTGTGCGGATCATGGCATGTCAGGCAGTCGCGAACCGCGGGGGGATGCACTGTCCCCTTCAGGTCGGCCGCTTTTTCGTTCGAATGGCAGGTAACGCAAAGCGCGGACGCTGTGGCCGTAATCAGCTTCACGCGTGTCACGTCCTTGTTAACCCGGATCTCGTGGCAGGTGGTGCAGCCCGCGGACATGATGGTATGAACGTGCTTGCCTTTCGATTTGTCCTCGTGACACTCCAGGCACTTGGCAGCGTCGGTGTTCTTGTCCAGCGGCACGGGATGAACCGCCGCGAAAGCACGCGTGGCCATCAACGCCAACAACACCATCCAAATCCATGCGGAGATACCATGCGCGCCTCGGCTGCCATTACCTGCCGTCTTGCGGAACCGGACGCGATGCGGGACCAGATTCATGCTGACTCCGATGAAATTCTTTAGCAACAAAGTCACCGTATCGTGACAAGGCTCGGGCGGGGTCGAACGCTCGCACAAGCGACTGAACAACAAACAATCTCTCACGGACATTAGATATTGCGGCAGAAACCCATGACGGTGATTTGGATCACAACATAGGAGCCTCGCCGACTCGTGCGCGGACAAGTTTTCCCATGGGGCCGTCAAGCCGTCTCTCGAGACGAATCGAATCGCCATACGGCGTTAACATTTTGCCGCCAACCTACGGGGCCGCTGCAGCCGCAAGCAACGGGCTGATACTCCGTCTGTGCCCGGCCTCACCACTGTGTGAAATCCCCGTCGAACTGAATTGCGCTGCGTGATTTGGCCCACGCCGGCTCCTTGCACGCTAGACCACATTCCTTATAAGTCATGCTTTATCTAATGCTTGCACGCTAGCCCCAATGTGGAGCCCAACATGCTTGTCTAACTGGAAGGCAGGGGACGAAATTGTAGGTGCGCACGCGCGGCGCCACCTGTCATCACCGCTTGGGTTGAGATTGGCAAGTAAGATGGATTTCTTGAGGGAAAGCGACGGTCAAGAGCCTGCTGGCGCTGTCTTACGGGCGAGTGCTGCCTGCGCTTTCGCGCCCGCCGGGGTTCTTTATGCCCCCTTGGGAGATGCTCGTGGTGGCCGGATCACAGCTCCGCTGGCGGAGGGTTCCAAAGTGGATCGAGTTCGCGTCAATTGGCAGATCAAAGCACTCTTGCCGGTGGTCTTCGTCCTGCTGGTGGGTCTGCTGCTCTTCACCGTGGCAACCATGAGTGTTGAGAGCCCGGAACGCCATATCGTGCTCATGCTTGCGGTCGATGGAGCGGTCATCATCTGTGGAGTGTCCATCGGCGCTGTGGCGTACTTGATTCATGGCCCCATGGTCGAACTGCAGGAAAAAGTCGCGCTAATCAGCGAAGGCAACCTGGAAGTTGCGGTGAGCTTCTCCGGGCGCAACGACGAAATCGGAGACCTCGGCCGCAACTTCAATCACATGACACAGCAGTTGCGCGAGAGTCGCAAGGAGATTGAAACCATGCATCGCACACAAATGTCTCGTGCCGAACACCTGGCGACGCTTGGCGAGTTGGCCACCGGCCTGGCCCACGAAATTCGCAACCCACTGGCCGGAATTGCCGGCGTCATCGAAATCATCGGCCGCGACCTGCCCGCGACCAGCCCGGCCCGCGACATGGTCAAGGATGTTCGCCTGGAGATCAACCAGATCAATCGCATCCTCTCCGATCTGCTCGAAACTGCCCGGCCTCATCCCCCAAGAATCATGCGAAGCAACCTCAATACCACGGTGGAACACGCCGTCATGCTCGCGCGCCAGCAAGTGCTCTCGCAACCCATCACCATCGAACTCGTAAAGGCGCCGAATCTTCCCGAGGTAGAACACGACAGCGATCGGATTCACCAGGTGCTTCTGAATCTGTTACTCAACGCCGTGCAGGCAATGGATGGGGCAGGCACGGTGCGGGTCGAAATCGCTGCGCATGGCCATAGCGCCAGCGTGACGGTCGCGGACACTGGACGCGGCATCCCGGAAGAGCACCTGGCCCACATCTTCCGTCCCTTCTATACCACCAGGGGGAACGGTACCGGACTGGGCCTTTCGCTGGCGCGCCGAATCGTTGAAGATCATAATGGCAGGATCTCCGTCAGCAGCGTGGTGGGACAAGGCAGCGAATTCGAGGTTCTGCTACCCTTTCACGCACCCTCCATTCCAAACTGAGCGGCTCGACACGCTGCGAAAAACTCATTGCATTCAAAGCGCACGACTTCGCAGGCTGCGGAAAAGCTCTCTTCCAGTGCAATTTGCTAAGGCTTTGTGTCGGTCGTCCACCGGCCCCACCGACCCGCGATGGACGAAACTGTGCCCCATTCATCGGACGTTTTTGTCCGATGAGTGGGATTGCGCAGAACTCCATGACCTCCTGTTTTGTTGAACATGCGTTTTTGTTTCTTTACTGGTTCCCCACCGGCGTTGCCGACCCGCGATAGACGAAACTGGAGCGCTGGCTTCCCGGCCGGCTGTAGCGTGGACCTCCCGGTCCGCGCCTGCTTCTTTCTAGGCACGACTTCACAGCTTGGTGAAAAACTCTTTTCGGAGGGAGGCGGGGGTTTTAACCCCCGCATAAAGCCAATGGAATCAAAGCGGGCTTCAGCCCAGGAAGGTCTGCTCCTTTCATTTTCATCCGAAATCGGGACTTTTTCACCAAGCTGTTCAGTCGTGCCGCCAAAGCCAATAAAATGAATCGGGCTGTGGCCCCTGCGGGATACTCTTGCCAGCCTCAGACCCTTGTTCCGCAACCTGTTGAATCGCATTCTCCTTGCGGCATTCCCCCTCAGGTCCCTTGAACCGTGACTTACGTCACATTCAGTGATTCACTCGGCCGCCTCTAATGTCTCCAACTATGTATCCGAGATCACATCAACCTGAGCTTCCTGGCACGCAGTGGTCAACCGGAATCCATAGTGAGATCGGCGAGAACGGAACCGCTGTTAAAGCGAGCCGTCTTGCCTGTGTAGGTAAAGAGCGACCGATGCCTGCCGAGAAGATCATGATCGTGGACGATGAGCGCCTGGTGCGCTGGTCGCTTCGCCAGAAATGCGAAGAGTGGGGCTATCTCGTCATCGAGGCCGATGCCGGCGAGCCGGCGCTCAGGCTGGCCGAGCGGGAGTCGCCCGACCTCGTCCTGCTCGACGTGCGCATGCCCGACCTCACCGGCATCGAAGTGCTCGATCAGCTCATGAAAACCGGCGACGCGCGCGCGGTCATCATGATCACCGCGGATCCGCAACTCGACGATGTCAAAGCCGCGCTCAAGCTAGGGGCATACGACTTCGTGGGCAAGCCGATCGATTTCGATGAGCTGCACGTCGGCATCAAGAATGCGCTTGAGGCCACCAGCCTCCGAACCGAAGTCCAGGCGCTGCGTGGCCAGGTGCGGCGTGCGGTGGGGTACGACAGCGTCGTCAGCGTTTCCCCCAAAATGACGGAATTGATGAACTTCGTCAAGAAAGTCGCCGCATCCGAGGCCACCACCATCCTGATTCAGGGCGAGAGCGGTACCGGAAAGGACCTCATCGCCAAGGCTATCCACTACGAGAGTTCCCGTCACGAAAAGCCGTTTGTAGCCATCAACTGCTCTGCCATCCCCGAGACGTTGATGGAGGCGGAGCTCTTCGGGCACGAAAAAGGCGCATTCACCGACGCCAAGCAGATGAAGAAAGGCCTGTTCGAGGTCGCCGATGGCGGCACGCTGTTTCTCGACGAGATAGGCGAGCTCTCCCCACTCCTTCAGGCCAAGCTGCTGCGCGTCCTGGAAGATCAGGTCATTCGGCGCGTGGGTGGCATCCGCGACATGCAGGTGGATGTGCGGGTCATCGCAGCCTCCAATCGGGATCTCGAAAAGGCAGTGCGCGAGGGACAGTTCCGTCAGGACCTCTACTACCGGCTGGCTATCATCGCCATCTTTATTCCGCCGTTGCGCGATCGCAAAGAAGACATCCTTCCTCTGGTGGACTTTTTTATCGATCGCTACAATCGAAGGTTCCGCAAACAGATTCGCGGCATCACCGACGACACACGCTATCTCATTCTCAGTCATAACTGGCCGGGCAATGTTCGCGAGCTCAAGAACACCATCGAACGCGGAATGATTCTGGAAGAGGAGCTCTACCTGCGTCCGGTATATCTGCCGTTCTCGGTGGGCGATTCGGGCGGACGCACGCTCTTCGAGCGAACCTCGCCAGCCGACGGCGGCCGCACGCTGCCCAATGGACGTACCCTCCCGCGTCTCTATATTCCGGAAGGCGGAACTTCGCTCGAAGAGGTTGAGCACTTCATGATCGAGCTGGCCATGAGCCGAACCAACCACAACCAGACCAACGCCGCCAAGCTGCTTGACATCAGCCGCGACGCGCTGCGCTACAAGCTGAAGAAATTTGGCCTGGTCCACGCCGAAGACGAGGGTTGAAAATTATCTTCTCGATTTAGGAATTCGGCCGAACCGAGGGTCATGGCGCAGCACAAGATCGCACGCTTGAAGTGCCTCCGTCTCGAAGCCGGGACTGTCACTCGGGATCAGGAGCCAATGGCCGATCTTGTTCCTCAGCAGCTCGATAGCACGAATGGAAGGAAATTCACGCCGAAGCTCTGGATCTGAGGGGTTCGTGCTGTCAGAAAGAACAAGCCAGACACCGTTGTCCTTCGGTGACTTGGGATGATCTCGGAGCATACAAACTATGCGGTCTCCCAGGTAGATGGCAAACCCGGAAAACATGCGACGCACCTCGGGGTTCAAGGGCATCAAGGCTTCCAAAACGAACGCGTGTGGAGCCTTCTGTTTCGGCTTGGCGGAACGACGCATGGTCGATAGGTTCTTTCAGAAAGCACTATAACAGTCGAGAACCGATTGTGGGCCAACAGACATCGGCCGCAGCTCTGGACCAATGGCCTGCTACCTGGCAACAGTATGCCTGAGAAGGTTCAAAATTGCCTCCACCAGGTCCGGGTGGTCGGGTAGGTTAGCGACCCTAATGCCTGCTCCATTTCCCTTAGGTATTGCAGAAACAAGGTCCTTTGCTGTGCGCATTTGTCCGGATACTTGGACGCGTTCTTCTGAAAGTCCTCAATGTCCATCATCAGACCATAGACCTCGCCCGCGCGACACCCGCGCATTGCCACCGCATTCGCGTCGTCAGTGTACATTATCTGTTCAAATTCCTTGTGGTGTTCCTTGAGCGCGGCGATGCTCTTAGCTGGGTTCCATTGCGGAACCTGATTCTGGAGAATCTCCCCTTCCAGCGCGAGGTGAACCTCCTCCTGTTGGACGGTCCGGCAATCATGCACCTGGCGCAGAACCGCGGGGTCGCCCAACTCCCTCCCATCGGCCCAGATAGCGCCCGTGACGCCGCCGCTGCACCCGGCCCTTGGGCGTCCAATTTCGATGGTTTTTCCCTGTTCCCATGGAATGGAGTAGTTTGCCGCGGCGTCGGCCGTGCCGGCTTGCCGTGGGTGCTCATGATCGGCACACCTGTATTCCCAGGTGAGAGCTACAAGAGCGGAATTATACAAGTTTGTAACTCCGGCTCCCTCTACATTGTTTTGGTACTTGGTGGGGATAACCTTGAGATACCCATCCATCCCCCGCCAGAGATCCTGCGCCGGGGCTTTGGCGGCAAATAGGAAGGCAAGCAGGAGCGTACCTGGGACAACATAGGAAAGTCGCGTAACAGTCGCCATCATAGGACTCCGTAATAGCGCCGATTCGAACGGCGACCCAGTGTAACGAACTCAGACTGACACTCGTCGATGCCAAGGTCAAGTGCTTTTTCCCCAAAAGAAGTTATTGGAGGGAAGTGAACTGAAGCTACCTCCTTGAGGCCTGAAGCAGAATAGATCGGCGGATTGATCGGGACCAGGAACCAGAGGGTGCGCGCATCCCTTCCAACTCGCCGGTGAGAGCGGGAGCTAAGGCTTGATACCCGCCGCCGGATACTTACCACCAAACATGGAGTGAGAGTCGAGACGGCAGTCATGTTCTTGCATGCCAATGCGGGAATCGGGCACATAACAAATCAAGCCTCCAAACGCAGCTAACGCGCTAATCGCGTTCGGAATTTCTCATCTCCAGCCTCCGCTTCTGATTACCATGGCGTTTCCAAAGCCGGCGCTATCGCTCCCGGTTAGCGGAAACTCAGCCGATTCAGCAGAAGTACGCCCAAGGAGGTTCTAGTCAATGAAGAAACTAATGGTCCTGATGCTGACGGTTCTCTCAGGCAGTGGTCTGGCGGTGGCCCAGGCGGGATTTGCTCCGACGACTGATGTGCTCGGCGCTCACCTCAACTACGGCCGCGGTTGCCCGGCCTGCCACTCGCCACACAGCGGCGCAAGCGGGAACGGCATCGCCAAAACCGCCGCCGACTCCTCGGGCAATTCGATGCTTTGGGGCGCAGATGCCAGCGGCTTGTACGGCAAGACTATTGCAACGGGCGGAGGCGGTTACGTAGAAGTTCTACCGGGCAGCATGGCGGCTGCGACGCCGGACGTGAACGGCATGCTTACCTGCCTCAGCTGCCACGACGGCAACTATGCGTCGGGGTCCATGATGAAGAACAAGGTCTATGAGACCCTTCCCGCGACCTACGGTAACAGCCACACCGTGCCGACCCTGCTGGGAAAAACCGCCGCGGGCGCCGGATCTTACGTCAGCGACCACCCAATGGGGCTCAGCGCCAAAGTGAGTTGCGGCGGTTCGCCGAATTGGGACTGCTCGGAGAGCAACGGCGTGATCACCATGAAAGGCGCAAGCTCCAGCAGGTTTGTCGCGAACTACGGCTTCTTTGTCAAGCCGGGCAATTACAACAATACCGCCGTCGTGGTTTGCACCACTTGCCACGAGCCCCACGTCATGAACGTGGTGACAATTTCCAAAGGCTCGACCTCAGGTTTGCCGGCCGGCGCCTATCCCACCATGTTCTTCCTTCGCGCTCCCTATAACCCAAACGACACAAATCCGTTATCCAACGAGACCTCGCAATTCTGCCGCCAGTGCCATGCCGACAAATCGAACGAGATGAACAGCAGTACCGCTGGAACCGTCATGTAGACGCTCGTTGAAATAGTGGCCCTGGGCACGATTTCGCGCCCTCAGGGATAAAGTCCAATGTTTTCCGACGGATTTTGCACGGCTCAACAGGTTGCGGAAAGACTCTCTCCTGGTGCAATTTGCGAAGGCCTTGTATCAGGGCACGACTTCACAGCTTGGTGAAAAACTCTTTTCGGAGGGAGGCGGGGGTTTTA
>CAYWMR010000083.1:0-14392 GCA_964458965.1 uncultured Occallatibacter sp.
ACCTCAAAGTGTCCGCTACGATGGAACACCGACGCCGCCACCACCACAATGGCGGCATTCACAAACAGCGCCACCGTCAGCGCCAGCGCGGAGTCCACGTTGGCCATGAAGATGGCCTCGCGCTTGCCCTTTGGTGTTCGCTCGTACTTGCGGCTCTGCACAATTGAAGAATGGAGATACAGGTTGTGCGGCATCACCGTCGCCCCCAGCATCCCGATAGCGATGTAAAGCATGTCAGGATTGGTAATGATTGAAGGCGAAGGGATCATCAGATTTTTGAGCGCCGGCCAGTACTCCGGCTTGGACAGAAACAGTTGCACTCCGAACATGGCAATGATTGTGCCGATCAGCGTAATCACCAACGCTTCTACCACACGGAATCCCCAGCGCTGCAAGAGCAGAATCAGCAGCACATCGAGGCCGGTAATCAGCACCCCGTAAAACAGCGGGATATGAAACAGCAGGTTGAGTGCGATGGCCGAACCGATCACCTCGGCCAGGTCGCAGGCCGCAATCGCAATCTCCGCGCCCAGCCATAATCCGAAACTGACCCAGCGCCCGTAGCTCTCGCGGCAAAGCTGTGCCAGGTCTCGCTCCGTTGCCACGCCCAGCTTCAGGCTCAGGCTCTGAAGGAGAATCGCCATCAGGTTCGAAATCATGATGACCGACAGAAGCGTGTATCCAAACTGCGAACCGCCCGCGATGTCTGTGGCCCAGTTGCCGGGGTCCATGTAGCCTACTGAGATCAGGAATCCCGGCCCCAGAAAGCCCAGCAGCCTGCGCCAGCCGATGGGCGAGCGCGAGATACCGACACTCGAATGCACCTCCGGCAAAGAGGGCTCTGGCAACGCGACGGACGATAGGAGTTGTGTGGACATGGGTTCCTGGGAAAGAGACCGCGTTCATCCCTCAACCCAAGTATGCCACAACTAATTAATTATGGTTAACACTTTTTCTTATGTTTAATTACGATGAATTTCCCGACCGCAGCCAAACCGCCTCAGCGGCCGGCCGGCCCAAGATCGAATTGCGCGCCGAATCGCTCCCAGGTAGCTCAATCGAAACGGTTTCATCGTAATTCTGGCTTAGCACTTTGAGATGTTGGCCAGGCCCAATCCCGGTCTTGTGCAGAAAAAGCAGCAGCTTGTGGTCGCGTTCGTGCAGGCTGGTCACCGTGTAGCTCTCTCCCTCCACGGCTTCTGAAAGCGGAACCTCGCCCCGCAGCTTCCGTTTCGCCGGGCTCTCCGGCAGCACCGCATTCCCATGGGGACAGGCCCCAGTCTCGCCCAGCCTCTCCCGCAGCTTGGCCTCGAATGCCGGCGAAACCGCGTGCTCCAGCCGCTCGGCCTCCTCGTGGATCTCGTACCACTCCATCCCGAAGACCTCGCTCAGCATTCGTTCAATCAGGTGGTGACGCAGCGCTGTGTGGTAAGCCGTTTCGCGTCCCGCCGAGGTAAGCCGCACAATTCCATCCGCGCCCACCAGTACGAACCCGTCGCGCTTCAGGCGCTTGAGCGCCATGGTCACCGCCGGCGCAGGCACCTCAAGCCAATGCGCCAGCAGCGCCGGGATCACCTCGCGCCCCTCGGCCTCAGCCTCGAGAATGGCCTTGAGGTAATTCTCTTTCGAAACGTGGATCGAGTCTTTCATCGTGGTATTGCAATTAGTTTATACGGTGGTGCAGCCGCTGGCTTTTAGCTGCTAGCTTTCAGCTCTCAGCTTTCAGCTTCAAAGTGCGGGCTCCGTCCTTCTGAGCCCATTTGCGAAAAGGGGGTAGAAAGTCGGAAATTCCAATTCGTCCTATCCCAAAATGAAAAGCCCCCAACCTCATTCGTTGAGGCTGGGGGCTTTACTATTCCCTATTCCCTATTCCCTGCCTTTACGGCTTCACCCGCACCGTAGGCTCAACCGACAACCCCGGCCGCAGCAGATGATTCGGATCTTCATCCTTCAAGTTCGTAAAATCGATGCGGACTGGAACGCGCTGCACCACCTTTACGTAGTTACCCGTCGCATTCTCCGGCGGAAAGAGACTCAGCACCGACCCAGTAGCTCCACCTATTTGAGTTACCTTGCCGTGATACTTCTTGCCGGTAGCATCCACGGCTATCTCCACCGCCTGGCCGGCGGACATGTGCTTCAATTGCGTTTCTTTGAAGTTAGCGGTAATCCATAAGTCGTCCAGAGAAACCAGAGTCAGCAGATTCTGCCCGACACCTATATTCTGATTTACTTCGACGCTTTTGCGAGTTATGATTCCCGCCGCCGGAGCTACGATTTTGGTATAACTCAAATTAAGCTCGGCCTGGTCTAGTTGCGCCTGCGCCTGCAGAACCTGAGCCTGTGCCTGCTTGGCCCGCGCGGTCTGCACCTCAACCTGCTGCGGTCCGGTTTGCGCATTCTTGAAGCTCGCTTGAGCCTGCGCCTCACGGTCATGCGCCACCCTCACTCCGTCGGCGGCGGCCTGCTCACCGGCGCGCGCGTCTTGAAGCGCGGCTTTGGCCGAATCAGCCGACGCCACTGCCGCGTCGAACTGCTGCTTGCTGATGACATCCTTTTCCACCAGCGGCTTGTAACGCTTCAAATCGGCCTGCGCCTTTACATTATTGGCCGCGGCCTGCGCCACCTTTGCGTGCGCCGACTCCAGTTGCTTCTCTGCCTGCGCCACGCTGGCTTGCGTCCCGCTTACATCCGCGCCTGCTGAAGTCAAATTGCTCCCGGTGTTGATTGAGACGATGGGCACATTCACGTTGGCCGCCGCCGCATTGGCCTGCGCGCTTGCCAGCGCGGCCTGTGCGCTCTCCACCGCGACATTGAAGTCCTTGGGGTCGAGCTCGGCAATCGTATCGCCGGCCTTCACCACCTGGTTCTCTTCCACGTCAACCTTCAGAACCTGGCCACCGATCCGCGAGCTCACCTGGATCAGGTGCCCGTTCACCTGCGCGTCGTCGGTATCTTCGCTAAACGTGGAGTGCCACCAAATTGCGACCGCGACCGCCACGAGCACCGCGACAACAACCACAACAATGCCCCTGCGCTTTGATTTCGGCTGTTCGATCTCAGTCCCCGCTGCCGCGCCAGGGCCGGCCTTTTCCGTTGATGGTGTTGAATCCGCCACAGTTACTTTCCTCCCACATAGTTCTTGTAACTCTGCCCTGCTCCCAGAGCGCGCGCCAAACTCAGCTTGGCCACATTGTGCCGGTAGAGGCTGGTCACGTATTGATTGTTGGCCTGGGCCAGGGACTGCTCCGCCTGGCTGACAGCAAGGTTGTCGCTGACCCCGTTGGCATACCGCTGCTGCGCCTCGTTCAGCGCCTCGCCGGCCAAATCGACGCTCGACCGCGCAACCTCAACCTGCTTCCCGGTCGACGCAATATCCAGCAGCGCATCGCGTACATCGGCATCCACCTGGGCGTTCATATCGCTCAATTGGGCCCGCTGGGTATCCAGTTGCGCCTGTGCCGTTTGCGCCTCGCCGCGCAGCGCAAACTCCTTGAAGAGGGGCACGCTCACGGTTCCCGCCACATCCTCGGTCCCGTGCGAATGCGCAAGGTTCACGCCAATATCCCCATAATCGCCGTTGAACTTAAGCGTCGGCAAACGATCCGCCGTGGCCGCTTTGCGCTGTTCCTCCGCCGCCTTGGTCTGCTCCACCATCGCGGCCAAATCCTTGCGATTCAAATGAGCCTGGCGAATGGTCGCATCCACATCCAGCTGGTCAAACGCGGCATAGGGCGCCTTGTCGCTCAAATTGAATTGCTGCCCGAGCGGCAGGCCTATGGTCCGCGCCAGCGCCAGCTTGTCCTTCTGCAGCGCATTCTGGGCCGCAATCGACTGCTGCTGCAGCGATTGATAATCCACCCGCGCCCGCAGCTCATCCAGCAGCGGCGCGGTTCCCGCCTGGTGATTGGCGACCGCCTGATCCAGCGAGACCTTCGCGGTGGCCACCTGTGCTTCCACGCTGCTGACCTGGGACTCATCCGCAAGCGCCAGCAGGTACGCATTGCCCACCGTCAGCACCACGAGCTCCCGCGCATCCTGGGCACTTAATTGGGCGGCGGCAAAGTTGTGGCGCGCGGCCAGGTAGTTGTGCAGCGACTGAATGTCCACCAGCGACCAGCTCAGCGAAGCCCGCAAATCCGTAAAGCCGAACGGCCCGATAATCGTGGGAAACCCCGGTATCCGCAACCCCTCCGCCGGCAGGTCCACCTGCATGTCCGCTTCCTTCAGGCTTGCATCCACCGACGGCAGCAGCGATTGCAACTGGCTGAGCCGCTGTCCGCGCGCCGCCATGGTCTGCGTGCCGCTCAGCAGGATGCCCAGGTTGGTCTTCAGGCCACGCTGGATGGCATCGTCCAGAGATAGATCGATGGGCTGTGCGGACGCTTCTCCTGTGGCTACGCTGCCCTGAAAGCTTGAAGCTGTGGGCCCGGTTGACTGGGTGGGAACAGGCGGCGCCTGCGCGGCAACGCTGGGTGAGGCAGCCGCAAACACGCCCAGCAACGCCAGCGCGGCCAGAAGTCCGCGGGCAAATCGACAGCTCGAACTTTTTCCCGGATAATTCGACAAAATCAAGGTCGTTCCACTCACAATGAAGAGCCTGGGCCAAAAATGTCTGCCTTTAATGGATGCAAGGAATGGCCGCAAAGCTTCTTAAATGGATTGTATCGGACCGGGTGCCGAAGATGACGTGCGGACCGGCACAGCTCGGGTGGCTTGCAATACCGGCAGGCGAATCGGAATCGGCTGAGCTTCCACAACTTAGATTCGTTTGATCGTAGCCAACCACGCCGCTACTCCGTGGTCGTGGAATCTCGTCTCAATTCGGTCAGGTTCGATGAAAGTAACATTCCATCCATTGCCGGGGCTGAAAGCCGCTCTCAGCTCTTCTTCGCGAACCGGATGCGGGCCGATATCCGGACCCTCGTCACTGAAGCACAACACATAAACGGTTCCACCCTGTTTGATCACCGAACTCAGACTCGAAACATATTTTGGCCGCTCTTCCTCGTTAAAGGTGTGGAACAATCCGCAATCGAGCACGGTCTGAAACTTTCGGTCGAAACGCTCCAATTGAAATGCATCCGCCGCAATGAACTCAACCTCCATCCCGCGATCGTGGGCCTTCTGTCGCGCCATTGCCAACGCCGTCTCAGCCACATCCACACCTAGAACCGACAATCCCAGGGAGGCCACGTGAAGGGCATTCTCTCCGGTCCCGCAGCCCGCATCCAGCACCGCTCCGGCGAATCGTCCATTGGAGGCCAGACGCACAATCGCCGGTTGCGGCCGACCAATATCCCAGGGCGCAGAGCCGTCTTGATAGAACGAATCCCAGGGCAGTTTGGTCGTTTGTTCGTGACTGGTTGGACACCGATCACCAAATGGATCGTCATTGAGGGTTTCCGATAGCTCTGGCATCTTCTTACCGGCTGGCAGCTTGAATCAGTTGCGAAGCCAGCGAGCAGAGCCCCTGGCGAAAGAATTCCCGCACCGCATCCGCAGTCCATCCAGCCGCCTGCGGCCCGCCGTGCGCCGCCAGCAAACCGGCCGTCTCTGCCGCTGTAAACCCAGCCACGGCGCGCAGCACAAAGATGGTCCGCGCAGCCGTTGGCAGGCTCGCAAGCCAGTTCCGTACTCCGTCCCGGTCCGGTCCCGCGATCATGCTTTCCAGCTCCTCCGCTGACACGCCGGCCGCGTCCAGATCGTCGTCTTCAATGCAGGTGGCCACATGCTCCAATCCCTCGGGAGCGGCCAGGCTGCCGGGGTTGCGTTCTCCCAGCAGTTCCAGCGCCGCCGTGCACAGGGCTCGCCGGCTGCTCTTGCGCCCCTGAATCGGATCGTTGCACGAGGAGACTTCGGCATTCGCAATCGCCGTCTCCACCAGCCGTATGCTGTCCTCGCCCTCGCCCACCAGCATCGACGCCATGTTATACATTCCGGCGGCCATAAACTCCACAATGCCGTCCATGCCTTCCAGAGCCTGCCTCACCGTTGCATCGTCTTTGGGTTGGCCGTCCAGCAAGCCACGAACACGTTTTGAAAACGCATGGGCCTCGGCGGGAATCGGTTTGGGAGGAATCAGGCTGTCGTTTTCCGTGATGGTTTGCTGAGACATGCAGAGAACTCCTCGCTCGGGCTCAGGCAAGCTGGCCCTGCCCCTATCCTCAACCCGGCGGCCCGCGGAGTCAATGTCCACTCGGCGCTCGGGACCCAATACCATTCCGGATGTCGGGACAGGCGCGTCCCCAGCGAGTCTGTCTTTTTCGCAACGGCGTCCCGATTTATAATGAGGCATTCCATTTCCCGCCGCCCAATTCGCAATTGGCCACCGGTTCCCGGCCTTCGAATGGTTCGAGCGCTGAGGCCGGTCGAAAGCATGAACAACGAAGAACTTATCCTGGTGACCGGCGCAACCGGCTTCCTGGGCGTGCAACTGGTCCACGAACTGCTGGATCGCGTGCCGAACTCGAGGCTGGCGCTTCTGATTCGCGACCGGCCCGGCCAAACAGGCCAGCAACGCGCCGACTCGTTTGTCCCGCCGGCCTCGCGGGACCGCGTAGAAGTCCATTCAGGAGACGTAAGCCAGCCCAACTGCGGCCTGGAACCCCAGGCCTGGCAGCGGCTATCCGCTGAAACCACCCGCGTGATTCACTGCGCCGCCACGGTTCGCTTCGATCACTCGCTCGACGAGGCGCGCAACATCAACGTGGAGGGCACGCGCCGCCTGCTCGACTTCGCCGCCGGCGCGCGCAACTTGAAGAGCCTGGCCTATGTGGGGACAGCCTACGTGGCCGGCGAGCGGAGAGACCTGGTGCGCGAAAGCGAACTAGCCGTGGGCCAGAGCTACCGCAACACTTACGAACAGACCAAGGCCGAGGCTGAGGCGCTGGTGCGTTCGCGGCTGGGGTCGCTGCCCGGCGTCATTCTGCGCCCCAGCATTATTGTGGGGGACTCGCGCACCGGCGTTACTTCCAGCTTCAAAATGATGTATTGGCCGCTGAAAATTTATGCGCGCCGATTGTGGCGCACCGTGCCCGGCTATCCCGACGCCGTGCTGGACATTGTCCCGGTGGATTTTGTGGCAGCATCGGTGGCGCGTCTGGCGTTCGATCCGGCAGCACTGGGCTCGACGGTCCACCTTTGCGCCGGCCCGCGCGGCAGCGCAACCATCCAGCAGGTGGCCCAGCGCGCGGCAGAGTACTTCCACGCGCCCGAGGCCCGCTACGTCGATCCCAAGTTCTTCTTCGCCGCAATCCGCCCGCTCCTCTTTCTATCCTTATGGGGGAAGAAGCGCCGCGTGCTCCGCGACGGCCGCGCCTACCGCGATTACTTCACCATGCGCATGCAGTTCGATACCACCAACGCCGAGCGGCTTCTCGACCCCGCCGGACTCCACCCGCCCCCAGTGATGGACTACCTCGACCGCCTGTTCCACTACTGCGTCGCCAGCGAATGGGGACGCAAGCCCGTCCCTGCCCAATGAATATCTTCCGGCGCTTTCAGCTCTCGCGAGACCGCACCATCACGGTAGCCAACCTGGTGGACGAGTTGCTGCGGCGAAACGGCGACTGCGAAATCTCCATCGAGGACAACAAGCCTTGGCGCCTGGCCCAGCTGCACGCCGAAATCTGCGCCATCGATGCGTTTCTCCGCACCACGGTCGCGCTGAAGCCGGGGCAACTGGTAGCCATTTACAAGACCAACGACCCGCGCTGCTTTCGCTGGTTCCTGGCCATCATCCGCGCGGGCGGCATCGCGGTTCCTCTTAATCCGCAGCTCACGCTCCCTGAGGTAAGCCGGATCCTCTCCAACAGCGGCACCCAGATTCTGGTTACCGACAAGGCGGTCTTCGAACGCACCATCCTGGACCGCGAAGCGCTGGATGTTCGCACCTGGATCCAGGTCGATGATGAAACTGAAACGCTGGCTGGATTCCTGCGTGTCTCCGGCCCGGGAACGACTTTTCCGCCCACCGAACTCGATCCTGGAGCGACCGCGGCCATCTTCCATACCTCCGGCACCAGCGGCTTTCCCAAAGGCGCGGCGCTTTCCAGCCGTGCACTGCTCGGAGCCCGCGCATCCACTGTGCTGGCAGGACTGTTTTTAGGCCGCAAGGATCTGGCGCTCGTTGCCCTGCCGTGGTCTCACATCATGGCTGTAAGCGTGGCGCTCTATGGCCTGATGGCCGGCATTCGCGGCTGCTTTCTCGATCGCTTCGATGTCGAGAGCGCTCTGGAGACGGTGGAACGATTGGGCGTGACCGCGGTTGTTGGCGTGCCCGCCATGTTCGCGCGCCTGGTCAACAGCAATCCTGACCACGCGCGCCTGAAGAGCGTGCGCTTGTGGCTCTCAGCCAGCGATCATCTGCCTTCCGAAGTGCGGCTGCGCCTTCGCCGCTTCGGCGCGCTGCTCCAACTTGGTGGACGGCGCATTCCGCCGGTGCTGTTGAATGGCTACGGCATGGTGGAACTGGGCGGCCTGGCCATGATGGGCATCGAGCTGTCGTTCCTGCCCGGCAGCGGCGACGTGTGCTTCCCCGTGCCCCCGTTTCAAATTCGTGTAGCAGACGAAAATGGCAGGCGAATGCGAGCGGGCGCGACGGGCGAGTGCCAGATCCGCCGGCGCGGGCTCGCTCCGCATTATTGGAAGGACCTGGACAAGGGGAAGGGATTGTTGACCGCCGACGGCTGGCTGCGCACCGGCGACCTGGCCACGCGCAGCCGCCTCGGCCTGATCCGCCTGGTCGGGCGCATGAAGGATGTGATCAAGTCCGGCGGCTACTCGGTTTACGTTAAGGAGCTCGAAGAGGCTCTCATAGCGCACCCGGCCGTGGCCCGCGCAGCCGCGTTTGGCTTGCCCCACAAGGAAAAGGGCGAGATGCCAGCCGCCGCTGTCGAGCTATACAGTGGTTCCACTGTGAGCGAGACTGAACTGCTGGAGTGGTGCCGCCAGAATCTTGCTCCGTACAAAGCGCCGCGCCGCATCTGGATTCTGGAACCCGATGAGCTGCCGCAGAACTCGAGCGGCAAAACGCTCAGGCGAGTTTTGCGGGAGCGGTTTTCGCAGGAGATCGAAGCGCCATAAGGAAGCTCTGATTCAATCTACCGCTGGCCATTCCCGAAGGTACCAGTACTTTCCCTCTCGGTCCTGGACCTGGACGTGCCATCCATCGCTCAGGATGGAGCTTTTTCCGCCGTCTTCATATTCCACCGTGGCCCTAATGTTCCAAAGCGTAGCTTCGTCCCACTCAATCCTACACATCACATCGTGAAATATTCCGAGCCACACCTTCCTCACTTGTTCTTTAACCTGATCGGGGGTGGGTCCGGGATCATAGTAATCAACGCGAATTTCTTTGACGTTGCCACCGACAAATTCCTCGACGCTCATGAATTGGTTGAAGGATACCTCGCAAAGACCTTCCCATTCCTCGCGATTGGCAAGCGTCGGTCCGGACCAGCATTGAGGGAATTCGACTCCGGCATTCGTCCCAGAACCGTTAAATCCGAGCGCCCGAGGTGCGGGTCTTGCCCAATGGAGGCCCGAGACCTGCCGCGGCTCGATGACGATCTGTTCCAGTTTCAGATTGCCAATCAGTGCGGGTGGTGAAGTTGGCGGTTTCGCGTATGCGCCCCGGATATTGGGGCAATACTCGAAAACCATATCGCCCACATCAACGTCTTTTTCACTTGTGATCTGAACGATCTTTGGCGGAGTCTTGACCTGGGGTCCCAGCGAGATGCGGTATGTTACTCCGAGAGAGCCAGAGAACGTGAAGACGCCGCCCGAGCCAGTTAGTACCGATGGTTCGCTCACGGGGCCGCCGGGTTCGATTCGCGCTATGTATACATGGAAATTCGCACCACCACCGGGGAATACGACCCGCCCTGAAATATGAACAGGTTTGGTTTGTTCATCGGGCTTCGCTTGCCCGTATCCAGTGGCGGACATCACTGCAAGCAAGAGAGCGAAAACACACCGACTACTCATGAGGCACCTCCCATTCACCGCCATTATCTCGCATCGAATTTGTGACCGTTGGCTGCTATCGTGCCGATTTGAGGCGTCGAGCTGCAATTCCCTGGTTCTTTGTCCTGAGTCACCGGCAAAGATAACAGTTACCATCAGCCATTCCTTTTGAAGTTCACAGCTCTGGCCAAATCCACTGTCTTACATTCAGATTTGCCCGTCTTACAGTCCTCGACATCTTCCTTTCCACCGGATGAGCGTGTCCACCAAGCCAACCTTTTAGCCTGCTGTTAACATCCGCGGGTGGCCCAATCCTGTAAGCATTGCGGAATGGGGTGTTTTTCCCGCGCAGCGTGAGTTTTATGAGCCACATGCGGGCAAAACACGGTAGACTTCCAACACAGCGAACGGAAAACGCAAAATGGCCCGAACTTCACGCAAACAAAAGCTCTTCAACGGCCGCGACCACTCCTGGATGCAGTTCAACCGGCGCGTGCTGGAAGAAGCCGAAGACCCCGCAAACCCGCTGCTGGAGCGGGTCAAGTTCCTGGCCATCACCGGCAACAACCTGGACGAATACGTTGAGGTACGCCAGGCCGGCCTGATGCAGCGCATTGAAGATGGCTATCGGGAGCCGGGCTATGACGGACTTCGCCCCGACGAATCGCTGGCCGTGCTGACCGCCGACATTCACGAGTTCGTGGCCGCGCAATACCGCTGCTGGAACCAGCACCTGCTGCCAGAAATGCGCAAGCAGGGCGTCCGCCTGCTGGGGTGGAAAGAGCTGAGCGAAAAGGCCCGCGAATTTGCCCAGGGATATTTTCAGCGCGAGGTCGATCCGCTGCTGACGCCTATTTCGATTGACCCGGCGCACCCGTTTCCCCGGGTTTTGAACAAGGCTCTTTGCCTGGCTCTACTGCTACGCGCCAAACGCCGCAGCTCCGGCCCGCAGGTGCTGGGCGTGGTGACCGTGCCGCGCGCTCTGCCGCGATTTGTTCGCCTGCCCGGCGCGCACGACGCCTTCGATTACCTGCTGCTTCAGGACCTGATCGCCCAAAACCTTTCCGGGATGTACCGCGGATACGAGGTGCTGGCGCACGCGGCGTTTCGCGTTACCCGGAACTCGAACCTCTATTTTGAGGAAGAGGAAGCGCGATCGCTGCTTGAGACCATCCGCGTTGAGCTGCACAATCGCCGCAAGGGCGATGCGGTGCGCCTGGAGATTGAAACTGCCGCGGCTCCGGAGATTGTGGAGCGCCTGAGGGTCAACTTCGAGCTCGACGAAGATCAGGTCTTCCGCGGCGATGGCCCGGTCAACCTGTCGCGTCTGATGTTTTTCTACGGGGATGTCAGCCGGCCCGACCTCAAATTCCCCTCCTTCATTCCCAAGCCGCTGCACCTGAGCCGCAAGTCCGCAAACATCTTCGACGAGTTGCGCCAGCGCGACATCCTGCTGCACCACCCCTACGACTCATACGACGCGGTGGTGGACTTTATCAAGAAGGGTGCGCAGGACCCCGCCGTAATGACCATGAAGCAGACGCTCTATCGAACCAGCCAGGATTCGCCCATGTTCGAGGCGCTAACCGAGGCTGCCGCCACCAAGGAAGCTACTGTCGTGGTGGAGCTGATGGCGCGCTTCGACGAGGCATCCAATATCCGCTGGGCGCGCGATATGGAGGATGCGGGCGTGCAGGTCTTTCACGGCGTGGTGGGCCTGAAAACCCACTGCAAACTGGCCCTGCTGGTGCGCCACGACGAAGACGGAGTTACACGCCGCTATTGCCACCTGGGCACCGGAAATTACAACCCCAACACCGCCCGCTTCTATACCGACCTGAGCCTGCTGACCAGTGACGCCAAAATCACCGAGCAGGTGCACATGGTGTTCAACTACCTGACGGCTCACGCCGAAGTGGACGACTACCGGCCACTGCTGGTGGCGCCGCTGACCATGGCCGAGAGCTTCCTCGGCCTCATCCGCCGTGAGCAGGAACACGCCCAGGCCGGAAGGCCCGCGCACATTGTCGCCAAGATGAATGCGCTGCTGGAACCAAGCGTGATTGAAGCCCTATACCAGGCATCCAGGGCGGGCGTTGAAATCGACCTGATCGTGCGCGGGCTCTCCATCCTGAGACCCGGCGTAAAAGGCCTGTCTGAGCGGATCAGGGTCCGCTCGGTCGTGGGCCGGTTCCTCGAACACTCCCGCATCTTCCACTTTGCCAACGGAGGAAAGAGCGAGATCTATCTCGGCTCCGCCGACTGGATGCCGCGCAACTTATTCGAGCGCTGCGAGGTCATCTTCCCTGTCCAGGACCCTGGGGCCATTGCCCGTGTTCACGACGAAATCCTTCCTGCTTACCTTGCCGACACCGTGAAAGCGCGCTTGCAGCAGGCCGACGGAAGCTACCTGCGCGCCGGCAAGCTGTATAAGGACGCGGCAACTTTTTCTGCCCAGAACTTTCTGATGAAGCTGGCAGAAGGCAAGGTAGACATCGACTCGATTCCGCCGCCTGTGCCGGCGACGGTCACGCTGAAAAGCTCCGGCAATGCGGTTAAGGCTGCGGACTGAGGCGTTTTCGCGGCGATGTTTCTCGATGCATTTTCGGCGTGCGGGGCAGATCGAAGTTGGGGAAGAACCTTCGTCTTGCGCGTGTCCCGCGACTGTCAGGCAAATGTCTTACGCCCGTCTTACGCCGTACAATTTCCGGCTCGACTGTCTTACACGTCGTCTTACAGCCATTCCCACCCACACATACATTGATTCTCCCCCGTCAAACAACGTTCGGTAACCGGCCTCACAATCACCCCTGCGCCGAATCGTTTACTCTCGACTGTTACCCCTAACGATGCCCAGTGCAGCCGCCCAAGCCCGTTATCCTCTTTCCCAGGGCGTCAACCCGTGGCTGGTCACCGTCTCGGTCATGCTTCCCACCTTTATGGAGGTGCTGGACACCGCCATTGCCTCGGTGGCGCTGCCCTACATCGCTGGTTCGCTCTCGGCCTCAAACTCTGAAGCTACCTGGGTGCTGACCAGCTACCTGGTAGCAAACGCCGTCATTTTGCCCGCCTCCAACTGGTTCGCCCGCCGGTTTGGCCGCAAGCGCTTCCTGCTGATCTGCGTGGTCATCTTCACCGCAGCCTCGTTTTTCTGCGGCGCGGCGCCGTCTCTTGGCGTCATCCTGCTGGCCCGCGTTCTCCAGGGCGCCGGCGGAGGAGCCCTCCAGCCGCTCTCGCAATCCATCCTGCTGGAGAGTTTTCCGGTAGCCAAGCGCTCCATGGCCATGGCCGCCTACGGACTTGGAATCGTCGTCGCACCGGTCCTCGGACCGACCCTCGGCGGCTGGCTGACCGACACATTCAGCTGGCGATACGCCTTCTATATCAATATCCCGGTGGGAATCCTGGCCGTCATCCTCATCGCCCGCTTCATCCACGACCCGCCCTACATCAAGAACGCCAAGGTAGGTCCCTTCGACAACATCGGCTTCGGCCTGCTGATCGTGTGGAGCGGTTGCCTGCAAATCGTCCTCGACAAAGGCCAGGAAGACGACTGGTTCGGAGCAATCTGGGTGCGGTGGGCTGTCACGGCCCTGGTTCTGGCCCTCGCCGGCTGGATCTGGCACTCGTGGACCCACCCCCAGGGCCTGGTCGACCTGCACATCCTTCGCAACCGCAACTTCCGCACCGGCTGCTTCCTCATCGCCTTGCTGGGCATGTGCATTTACATCACCATCGCCATCCTGCCGCTTTATTATCAAGAGGTTCTGGGCTACACCGCCTTTTCGGCCGGCCTGGTCGTGGGACCGCGCGGAATCGGTTCGTTCCTCGGCTCCCCCATGGTCGGGGTGCTCGGCTCGCGCATCGACAACCGCAAATTGCTCTGCGCAGGCTTTATCGCCTTTGGCATATGCGCATTCATCTTCGGCACGGTCAACCTGGACATCGGCCCCAAAACGCTGCTCGTCCCTATCTTGCTCACGGGCTTCGCGCTCAGTTTCGTGTTCGTCCCGCTGGCCACCATGAGCACGTCCACGCTGAGCCGCGAGGAGATGGGCAACGCGACCGGCCTGTTCAACATGCTGCGCAACATCGGCGGGTCGATTGGAATTGCGATGGCCACCACAGCGCTGATTCGGAGGGCGGCGTTCTATCAGACCAACATTGGCGCGAATCTAGGCGTGTCCAACATTGTCTTACAGCAGAAATCGGCCGCCATTGCCGGCTATCTGGCACATCGCGTGGGACCGGCCCAGGCCCGGAGCGGCTCCTTCGGCCTGCTCTACGGCCTGATGGAACAGCAAGCGGTGCTGAAAGCCTATGTGGACGTTTTCCGCTGGACTGCGTTGCTGGCGTTTTTCTGCGCGGGAGCGGTTTGGCTGTTCAAGAAGCCCAGCAAGAATGTTGCGCCGCCGCCGGG
>CAYWMR010000084.1:0-14340 GCA_964458965.1 uncultured Occallatibacter sp.
CCCAGTATGCGTAGTCCGATACGAGCCAAAACGACGTTGGCCCCAGCAGCGCTGCCGCACCCACGCGCACAAAAGTGGTCTCGGAGTGCAGCAGAATCTGTCCCAGTACCATGGCTGCCACATACCAGCCCCAGGTTGGCACGTAGCCCTGCCAGCGGAACGCATAGTGGTAAACGAAGACGGTGAGGTAGTAGTCGAGGGCCATCAAAACGGCCAGCGGAGGAAGCATCTCACGCCACGAGCGCCGCGCGCCAAAGTAGAGCAGCGCTCCGCCCACCGCCGTAAAGTTGAACCACTCGGGATGGGGCGTATGGGCAAGAGCCAGGCGGCTCACCACGGCAAGCAGCAAAAGCAGATAAGCGGGCATGAAAACCTCATTCTTTTCGGATTCTGGGATCGTTTCTCAGGTCAGGGGCGGCACGTCGGCGGAGCATCGATCCTCTCTTCATTCTGGGGTGCGCAGGTCCGCCGGTCAACCGGAATCGCTTCATGGGACGAACATTTTCTTCGATCCCCTTAAAGGCGAAACCCGGAGGGCGGCTCCGAGCCTGCCTGGAGCATGTTTCAAAATGGCCGCGGGAATCGGAGCGGTCGCCCCGCAGGGGTTAAAACCCCTCGCTATTCCGGCGCTGTTCGGCACGACTGAAGTCGTGCCCTGACACAATGCATGTTTTTGCAACACGCTCTAGCCAATATTCAGCACCCTGCGCTCAGTAGCCATTTCCGTCGCGGGAAACAGTTTCCTGGCGTCTGCGAGCATTCCATCCAGAAACAGGTCGTTGTGTGCCGGGTCGTGATGGAAGAGCAGCAAGCGGCCAACGCCGGCGCTTTGGGCTGCCTGGGCTGCGTGGGCATAGCTTGAGTGCCCCCAACCCACTTTGCCGGCATACTCCTGGGGCGTGTACTGGGCGTCCATCACAAGCAGGTTGGCATTTTGCGCTGCGCGGATCAGCCCCGCATCGATCTCAGGATTGCCGTGTTCGTGATCGGAGGCGTGTACCAGCACCTGCCCGTCCGATTCCATGCGAAATCCTATGGCGCCTTGCGGATGGAAAAGAGCGAAAGCCTGTACCCTGAGCGAACCTGCCTGGAACGGTTTTCCGCATTCAATGTGGAGGAATTTAGTCTGTGATCCGACCTCGGCGAATGGCAGCGGGAAGAATGGGTCGGCCAACAGGATATCGAGGAGGCTCCGCGTCCTTTCGGCTGAACGATTCGCGTAAAAGACGATCTCCACGCCGGGTTGAAACAGTGGAGCGAAGGATGGCAGGCCCTGGAGGTGGTCCCAATGAAAGTGCGACAGCAGGATATGGATGCGGGAGACTTGTCGCTCGATCAGTTCGTCGCCTAACGCGCGAATGCCGCTTCCGCAGTCGATAATGACCGCTTCTTTGTCGCCGGGAGAGCCGATCTCAAGGCAGGTCGTATTGCCGCCGTAGCGCAGCCGGTCCGACTCCGGTGTCGGGATGGAGCCTCGCACTCCCCAGAATCTAAGATTCATCGCGGACGTCCCATTCGATACCTGGCATCTGATTCATTTGTCCCTCGGCCGGCACTTCGCATGGGGAGAGCTGCTTCCCTGGCGCCGCCTGCGCAAAGCCAATTACAGGCCTTAATGTACACGTTCGAAGGATTAGGACCGGAGCATAAAGCATTTTGCGGCTGGGATGCAATTCGATTCAGCAGTTCCCCTTCGCTCTGGTCGATCCCGTTGCGAAAGGCTTCCTGGGCGGGGGCCGAGGCCTTGGGGTGAGTTTTGCTGGTTGGAACTGAAATGGTTGTATAGTTTATTCGATCCAGCAATGCCAGAGAGGATTCTGGTATGTGGGCGTACGACTAAGAGAAGGAGTGTGACATCTTGGCTGACGAAAAGAAAATACTTGCGTACGTGATCCACGGTTCCGTCCCGCAGGAGGAGTTAAGGAAGTTTTTACTTCAGCACAGTCCATCTGGGCAGGGGGGAGGTGCCGAGGGTTCAGGGGAATCCCCGGCCCCCCGGATGCAGACGGGGCCCGGTGGCTGTGGGGGCTCGGGGTGCGCTGGCGTCGGGCCTGATTTGGTTTCCCCGTTGAGGGCGTGTACTTATGTGATTGTGGATGGGGGGCCGAGCTATTGGGACTGTCTATATGAGAATGGGGAACACGGAACAGGAAACGGTCCGCCGCCGGGCGAAGTGTGGCATCCGCCGGTGCCATGGTGGCCGAAGCATCGGTGAGGCGTCGCGGGGCGGATTGGTGCAGAAGCCACCTTGAAATTTAGTGCGTTTCCGGCCGACTCCGCCATCGCGCAGAATCACCTCGTGGATTCAATCCACATGGGAACTCAACCCACGATTGGACTCTCGAGAAGTTAATCGAACAAGTCGGAAAATGAAACTGCACCAATACAGCATTTTGCTGTAAGTGGACAAGATGCTTGAAAAGCTGTCGGGCGCATGGGCACGAATGGCGCAAAAAATCTCTTTCCCGTTTCCCGATTTATGGAGGTATGATGGTGCGATACTTTCGCCCGTTGGTTGACGATTGCGATTCGCCGCGGATTGCATTCTGGGGGCAAGTGGCGGAGATTCCCCCGGCGCGGCATCGAGGTCTTATGCGGAAGCAACTGGTTTGGTTTGTCACGGTGCTCATGGCTGCGTCGCCCGCGATCCTGGCCGCGCAGGATCCCGCTCAAGTGAACCTCATCTCGATTGTGCTGGAGGTGAAGGCAGGCGACGCGGTGCGGACGGTCGATCCCACGCATGTTTTCGAAAGCGGCGACACGGTTCGGCTGCGGCTGAAACCCGCGGTGGATGGTTATCTCTATGTGCTGGACCTGAACACATCGGGGAAATACGATGTGCTGTTTCCGCGTGCGGAGACGGGAAACGACAACCGTATTGTGCACGGCCGGGATTACCTGTTGCCGGCCACGGAGAATGGCTGGTTCGAAGTTACGGGTCCGGCGGGATATGAAAAGCTCTATTTCGTGCTCAGCCCGGCGGCTCTTTCAATGGGACAGATCCAGAACCGCGCAGCTTCCATGCCTCCGCAGGGCACTGCTCCGACGACCATGCGCCCACGATGCAACGATGCAGTATTCAAGGCGCGTGGCGAGTGCGTTGACCAGGGTGCGGGGCCGAAGGCGGTTTCGCCGGGAGAGGCGCTGCCGCGCGATTTGACAGAGGTGGCGAACGGAGCCTCCCGGGACCTGAAGATCACCACCAGTTCCTCAGGCACCACAGTGAGCAGCGGCACTCCCATTTCGGGGCCCGTGGTATACGAATTTCTGCTCGCTCATAAATGACATCCATCACGAGAGGCATCCCGATGGGGTTGAAGGCATGAAACGCAGAACCATAACACTTCTGGCTGTATTCGCGTTATGGGCTGGTCCCGGGCTCAAGGCGCAGGGTGCGCAGCCGCAGGCCGCCGCCCCGGATCAGAATCGCGACCTGAATTTCAAGAAAGAGGGGACCACACAGGCCGCCTCGACCACGGTGCAGATCCCGCGCAGCTACGCTCTGGTTATCGGCATTTCGAAGTACAAGAATCTGCCCGCGGATGCGCAGTTGCAGTATCCGGATATGGATGCGGAATCCGTCTACACGGTGCTCATCAGCCCTGAAGGCGGCCAGTTTCCAGCCGAGAACGTGCATAAGCTCATCGATGGCCAGGCGACGCTGGAGAATATCCGGCACGAACTAGAGACATGGCTGCCGTCGGTCACGCATCCTGACGACCGCGTGCTGGTCTATTTCGCAGGCCACGGCTTTGTTTCCAATGGAACGGCGTACATTGCGCCGCACGACATCGATCTGAAGAATATTTCCTCGACGGCCTATCCCATGGACGCGCTGGGCAAGGATATCGGCTCGCGGGTGAATGGCAAGTGGAAAGTGCTGATCACCGACTCGTGCCACTCGGGAGCGATTACTCCGGAGGCTGATCGCTCCACGGTAAACCGCACGCTGCTTGACCTGGATAAGTCACTCTTTTCCATTACGGCCAGCCGCGATCGCGAGCAGAGCTTTGAGAGCGATAAGTGGGGCGGCGGGCACGGCATTTTCACGTACTACGTGGTGAAGGGCCTGGAGGGTGAGGCGGACACCAATGGCGACGGCATTGTAAGCGCGGATGAGCTGGCAGAGTACGTTCATACCAACGTGCGCGACGCCACCAATGCGGCGCAGAATCCGACGTCGGAGCGCGGCAGCTTCGATCCGAATATGGTGCTTGCGTACAATCCCACCCATGTTACGGCTGCCAATTTGCCGCCGCCGAAATATGGAACGCTGGTCATCGAATCCAACATGGATGGCGTGGAAGTGCTTGTTGACGGGGCAAGCGTGGGCATTGTGAACAAGGCCGCGGCGTTGCGCCTGCCCGGCATCGCGCCCGGCGCGCACACGGTTGAAGCGGTGCATATGGGCTACGAGCCGGACGGCCCCCGCCAGGAAGAGGTGTATCCGGGCCAGGAGACCACGGTGACGGTGCGCATTCTGATTGCGCGGAACCGCAACCATGCGGCTGTCGAGCACTTCAATCACGGCATTGAGTTCTACAACAAGGGCTACGAGCTGAATTACCGCATGGCCGCGGCGGAGTTTGAGTCGGCGCTGGCCCTCGACCCCAAGTACAGCCAGGCGGCGCTTTATGCCGGACGCGCCTATAACGCACTCTACGAGGACAAGAAGGCGCTTGAGTACTTCAAAGAGGCGATTTCCATTGATCCGGATTATCTTGAGGCTCGCTCAAGCTACGCCGGCGCATTGCTCGATACGGGCGATATGGACGAGGCAATCCGGCAACTGAACGTGGTTACCCAGCGCGATGCGACCAGCGGCATGGCGTACTATTTGCTCTCGCAGGCGTTTGCGCGCAAGTCCGATTACGACGATGCCATCCAGGCGGCGCGGCAGGCGATCCAGTTGACTCCAGGCAACGCGGAGGCGCATTTCTGGCTGGCTGAATCGCTGCGGCAAAAAAAACTTTGCGACGAAGCGGAAACGCAGTACAACAGTTACCTCGCGTTATCTAACTTCGACAGCGGCATGGCCGGCAAAATCAACTACTATGTCGCCGGTTACCTGCTCGGCTACGGCGTGAAGAAGCGCGCGGCGCAAGCCGATATCTGGAAGCAGTTGCGCGGACAGGCAAACACCGGGCTTTGCGATTGCGAATGGATGCAGAAGAGATTCGATTCGGCAATCCACTATTGTCAAACCGCGCTGACCCTTACACCCAACGACCTGTTCACCAATTACCGGCTCGGTATTCTCTACTCTGAGCAATACAACAAGCTGGGCGGCGTGGCGTTGCTGGCGGCGGCGCGCAAGCACTTTGAAAACGTGATCGAGCAGAATCCCGATGCGAACGAAGCGGATCGGTCGCGCAAATACGTGCGCAACATCGATGCGGTGCTCGCGCAGCAATCTTCTCTCTCTCATCCATGAAGCGCCGTCTGCCAGACCGTCTGATTGTCGCCGCCATTGTAGCTCTGGGATTGACCCTTCTGGTGTCGATGCTGGAGCGGTGGACTCCGTATGGCGACCTGGCGAACTGGACTTATGACTTTCTGGTCAACCACGGGAAATACTCGCCCACTTCGCAAGACATTGTGTTTGTCGATTTTGACGATGCCACGTTTGCGAAGATACAAAAGTTTCCCATTCCACGCTCGACGGTGGCTGACCTGGTAGAACGTGTAGGCCAGGCGAAGCCCGCTATCATCGGCCTCGATATGTTCCTTTCCGAAGCCCGCAATGCGGATGAGGATGCGGCAATGCAACGCGCGCTTAGCTCCGCGGGCAACGTAGTGGTTGCTGCTCAGTCGGCCACCGGGCAGCTTCCGGCGGTACTGCCGCTTGCCATGTTCTGCCAGCCTGAGAACCCCGGGCTCCCCACCGGGTTCTGCGTGGATGGGCAGCCGGGCGCCTTCGGCTATGCGGGCGTCAACATGCCGTTTGACAGTGACGGTTATGTGCGCGATGCGGAGCTGATTGTGTTTGGGAAGCAGAAGGCTGCAAGCTTTCCTGTTTTCATGGCAGAGGAGTATCTGGCGCAGGTCGATCCGCAGTGCAAGAACTGCACTCTGCAACAGGTGGACAAGGGCAACGCCCAGTTCCGGGGCTACCGAGTGCCCTTCCGCGATCCCGAGGCGCGAACCTTTCGTATTGGAGACTGGTCGCCACACCCGGCGCAGCACATTTCAGCATGGGATGTTCTCTCGGGAGCGGTGGCGCCTGACAAGCTTCGCAACAAGCTGGTGCTCATAGGAGAAGGCGGCGATGCGGCTCGCGATCGCGACTTCTCGCCGCTCTTTCGCGTTCGGCAGTCCGATGACAAGCGCGAGCGAATTGCCGGGACCGAACTGCATGCGGCGGCCATTGCAACCCTGCTGAATGGCCACGCCATCGGCGAAGTGCCAGTGTGGATCCAATGGTGTGTCAACTTTGGCCTGCTGTTCGCGGCCACGTGGGTGTTCACGCGTCTTCAGCTCAAGATGGCCTTTGGTCTGGCAGCAGTCTTCATCCTGGCCATTTATGCCGCTGCGCAGATTCTTTTTTCGGCTTTTCATCTATGGTTCCCCTATTTGGAGACGCTGCTCGGCGTGGCGGCTGCATTGCCATGCGGCGTGGCCTGGCAGTATGTGAAGGCGAACCTGCTGCGCTCCGAAACCGAAAAGCAGCGGGCGCAATTGATGGAGATGTTCTCGCGATACGTTGATCCTCAAGTAGCGAACGCCATCTGGCTGAGACGCGATGAGGTGAGCCTGGAAGGCGACGAACGTATCGCCACGGTTCTGTTCAGCGACATTCGCAACTTTACCGGAATCACGGCCGGGAAACCTTCCCGAACCGTGCTCGGCTGGCTCAATCGCTATTTCACCGCAATGGATGAGGTGATTCGCGCCCATGGCGGCTTTCTCAACAAATTTATCGGCGACGGACTGCTTGTGGTTTATGGGGTGCCGCTTTCGCAGGGTGAACAGGTGGACGCAGCCAATTCCGTACGCAGCGCCCTGGCGATGCTGAAGCGTGTGGAAGAGCTGAATGCGGATCGCCCCGCCGGAGATGACTTTCCCGACCTCAGGATCGGCGTGGGAATTCACACCGGATTGCTCACCAGCGGAAGTGTCGGCTCCAGCAACCGACTCGAATATTCCGTGATCGGAGAGACCGTTAATCTGGCATCTCGCCTGGAGAGTCTCAACAAAGAATTCGGCACCGAGATTATCCTTTCCCAGGCCACATATGAGAGTGTGAAAGACGAGATACCTGGGATTTTTCCGCTGGGCGCGACAAACGTGCGAGGATTTGACGAAAAGATTAAGATTTATGGCATAGGGCCGCGCAAGCAGGCAAAGCTCCCAGATGTAGAGGCATTTCAACCGGAGATTCTGGCATGAACAAACTTGTAATTGCAGCCATAGTGGCAGGATGCGCGACGCTGGCCGGCGCGCAGAATACCGGACAAACCAATCCGCCGGCCACGCCTCCATCGCAGCCACAGCCAAAATCGCAGCCCCAAAATCAGAGTCAGCCGGCCCATCCGCGGCGTGTGGTGGCCAAACTCGACGGATTCGACCTGGCTCCCGCGAAGGCAAGCGCGAATCAGATTGGAGGAGGGTCGCGGGGTGTGGGCGCAGACCTGAAACTGGTGCTGTATGCGCCGCATAAGGCGAAGGTCTATACGCTCCATCCCTCGTTCTCGTGGAAGGGCGACCCGACGGCCAGATACAAATTTCACATACAGGATGTGACTAACACGTATGCGTGGGACCGCGAACTGACGGGAACCAGTCTTTCCTACCCAGCCGACGCGCCGCCGCTGTTGCCGGGCGTCACCTATCTGTGGAAGGTCGACCCAGTGTCGCCGTTGTTGGGTCCGCCTCCACCCGCGGCCATGATTGTTGTGGTGGGCGGCGAAGAACGGGCTCGATTGGAAAGCGGTTTAGGCCAGTTTCAGGGCACGGATTTCGATGCGGAATCGGGACGAGCCAAGTACTTTTTCGACCAGCGGCTGTGGGTTGACGCGGTGATGGCGTATACCGAACTCATTCAGAAATATCCAGATCGGGAGAATCTTTACGTGCTGCGCGGAACGCTCTACTTCCAACTGCCGGCCACCGAATCGCTGGCGGACGCGGATTTTGCCCATACGAACTAGGGCATTCGCACTCCCTGCCCTCCATTTGATCGAGCTCGACATGAACTTTCATCGGAATCCGCAAAAAGAGATTGACTGACCCCCGGCGGACAGGTTAGAGTTCGGGCATTCTTTTCTACTGTCGAGCTCCCGAATGTCCCCCCTTCCGGAGCGAAATCTGAGGACGGTCTTTCCCTTGAAATCGCGTTCACAAGGGCGCCACATTGCCTATCTCGCCGCGGTCACCTCGGTGGGAATTCTGCTGGTTTCAGGGTGCGGCGCGCCAACCCCAGAATCCGCGACGAAGGGATCGGCCAGCAAGAGCTCTGCCGCGGCCGCTCTAGTTTCGCGCGGCGCGCAAATGGGACTTATCTGGAACCCAGCGGACTCGACCCTCCGATCGCTGGCCGGCGTACCGGGCTCGACGCAGCTTGGACCTGCCTTGTTTCCAGCGGGCGCCTACGCCTCCGGAGCCTATTCGAGTGGGACGCAGACCGCGCTGTTGATCGACCCCAAGGGCAACCTGCAGGCCCTGACGCAGCCCTTCACCCAGCCGCAAACCGTGGCACAAAGTGTTTCCCCCGCATCCCTGATCGTCTTTGCTCCGCGCGGCGCTTATGCTGCTGTTTTCTCTCTTGGGTCGACCTCCGTGATGGTGGTCGGCGGCTTGCCTCAGGCGCCTGTGACCAACGGGATCACAGCGGTTGCAGCCCTGCAGGGTGCGGCCATCAGCGACGCGGGAACCTTACTGCTGGCAACGAGCGCGGGCAACGGAAGCGTGGCTGTGACAGCGATCAACGCAGCGGGAACGCGTACTAGCCTGGCAACTCTGGCGGGTTTCGGCGGCATGAGCTTCATTGCCGGATCGGAGGATTCGCTGATTGCGGATTCGGCGGCCAACACCGTGGCTCGATATCACAACGGAGCCGCTCAAACCCTGGCGACGCACGCGAATGGCCTTAACCAGCCCTTCGCAGTTGCCGCGTCTCAGGACGGGCACTGGGCGGTGGCGGCCGACAAGGCCGATGCCTCGCTGCTGCGCATCGATCTCACCCTGGCGACCCCTCCGGTTCAATCCACCTGCGCCTGCTCTCCCAACCAATTATCGGCGCTCAACGGTAACGCGGTGTTTGAGCTCGCGGCTCCAGCGGCAGCGCCCGGATGGATGATTGAAGCCGACAGTCCCACGGCGCGCGTCTTGTTCATTCCGCCGGCACGGGGTGGACAATGATGCGCCGCCTTTCCGCAATAGCTACGGCCGGATTCCTCGCAATCGTGGCGGCTTTGTTCCCCAACCCACTCTGGGCGCAATCTTTCACCTCGTTTACCCTTCAAGAATCACCCAATCCCACCGCCGTTGGGCAATACACAACGCTGACCGCGACTCTATCCGGCAATTCCGGTACTCCCACCGGCCAGGTTGAGTTCTACATTAAATCCAACAGTACCGACGGGTGTTCGCCCTCTAACTATGCCTACTTAATTGGCCAGACGCAGGTCTACTCGCCTGGAACCGCCACCGTGACTTGGACTCCCACCGAGTACGGAAATGCTCCGATTTGCGCCACGTACGTCCCCTCCGGCGACGGCGACCCGTATGCCACAGAGACGATCGGACCTACATCATTCACGATTAACCAGGGGTTCAATTCGTTCGATATCGGCGCTTCCCCCAATCCCGTGGGCGATGGTAACGTCACGACGCTGACCGCATTTCTTGGCGGAACTCCGCAATATGGCGTCCCGCCCGGAACCGTGCAATTCTACATTTCCAGCAATTCTGGCACTTGCAACAATTCCGGCAATACCATCAGTGGCCAGCTTTCGGTGAGCGGGATCCTTGGCAGCGACGGAAGTGCGACGTACAACTGGAATCCGAACTCCCCTGGAACGTTTGCGATCTGCGCCGTCTACACCCCCAACAGTGACGGCGACAATTACGCTCTGGCGACAGCCGGTCCCTACTCGCTTACCGTGAATCAGCCTTCGGTGCTCTGGGTTAGCGTGCCGGCCGAAACCGCGTTTTACCAGACCCTTCCATTCACCTTCTACCTGCCCACGCCTGGCGGGCAGGGAGCACCCACAGGCACCATCACGCTCTACGATCCTAACTGCAACTCAGATTCCGATACGTGCACCCCCAACTTAGGGCTCGCCCTTGGCACTGTCACGGTTACTGGCGGCGGAGTCTATGGCCCACTCTACGCAGCGCTTTCCGGGCTCAACTACACTGCCGTTTACAGCGGAGACGCCAACTACGAGCCGCAGCAATACTATGGAACGCTCCAGCTTGAGAACGGCCTCATTTCCATCAGCCCTGCTGCGGTAACTCCCGCTACATCCACCACACCCACCTATACCCTCACCGGCCCGGCAATCAATTCTGACAGCAACCAGCTGGTGGAGCTCTTGATCGGGGACGAGCCGTATTACATTAATCCTGCCAATTTCAACTGCAGCGGCACATGCCCAGTACCTCAGCTCCAGTTCACCATCCCATCTACATTAAGCGTCGGCGAGGTGAGCGTTTACCTGGCTGTCCGGGCAGACACGGACTCGGGGTACGCTACTATCGGCGGTCCTGTTTCGCTGCAGGTTTACAACCAATACCCCGACAGGGTTGCAGGCTCGGCGGTTCCCGGGCTTGCCTACGGGTCCGCCAATATAAACGCGACTGTCACGCGTGGGGTGCCAGGCACAGACGCCGCTGTCCCCGCCGGGGCGGTCACTTTCACACTCAACGGGACCAACGGCAACGCTTACTCTTCCACCATTGGGTCGGCCAACCTTTCCCAGGTGCCTCCATCCAGCTCGTCCTACTACCTCAATCCCTTCTTTGAGCCAATGGACACGAATGGAAGCGCAAAGCTGGTGGCGGCCGATCTCAACGGCGACGGGTACGTGGATGTGGTGGGCCTGCCCGGTAAATACTACGGCGACGGAGCGGACGGCCCCTACCTGCAGGTCATGCTCAGCACTGGAGCTAACGCCTTCCAGACGGAACAGCAAGCCTTTACAGGATGTGAAGCCCAGGACTTCGCTGTCGGCGACATCCATGACCAAAATGGTGGCGGAAATGGCTTTCAGGATCTGGTTGTCATCTGCTACAACAACTCCGACACCTACGACGCAAGCAGCCCCCTCCAGGCCTATTACATGCTGGGCAATGGAGACGGCACCTTCCAGCAACCGGTTGCATTCGGAGGCAATGCCAACTTCATCTACCCGACCAACGTGGTTCTGGGCCAGTTCAATAACGACGGCTACCTCGATATCGCGGTCATCGACGGCGACAACGGGGTTTTGCAGGTGATCAGCCCGTTTGGTAATTCCGGCAACCCCTCCTACGGGCCTCAGATAGGCTTCGACACCTCGAATGGCGATGTAGTGAATGCCGGCGCTGCCGATTTCAATCAGGATGGGTTCAGCGATCTCGCGATTGAAGAGTTTGACTACAACAGTTCGGACTTCGGCAACCACGGAGCGCTGCTCGTTCTCCTGAATAACCAAAACGGATATTTCAATCAGAACGAAACGTCGTTCGCAGCCGCCACCTCCTATATGCAGGGCATGACCATCGCCGATGTCAACGGCGATGGGTATCCAGACATTGCCCTCGCCGACCCCGGCGGCTTTGACGACGACACCGGCAACATTCTGATTTTTGAGAACACTCAGAACTCACAGAACCAGTGGGGATATTTTTCAAGCCCGTATTTCTATCCGGCGCCAGGCGGCGATTATGACAACAGCGGCGCCGGCGCCGTTGCGGGCGTACCATTCCCGACCATCGGCCAGCCTGCGGGGGGAGCGGCGGTGTCACCCGGCTGGAACCTCGTCTACACCTACGTCGGGAATAACGGCGATCTCTGGGTGGCTGAAATACAGCGCAACAATGCGACCAGTTGGTCCCAGATTAATTCCTTTGACACGAAAACTACTCCGTTTGGCGACGAAGGCGGCCCGGTCCCGGACTTCATCGTCACCGGAGATATGAACGGTGACGGCATTCTGGACTTCGCGCTAAACGGTGCGTTCTACCCACCGGAATCCGATTCGGAACAGTACGAGCTGCAGCCTTGGTACTACAGCAACGACGCGCAAGCCAGCTTTACGGGTACTGTGTCGCCTCTGCCGCCAGCCGGCGACTACACACTGAATCTGAGCTACCCTGGCAGTCTGCTCTTTCAGCCAAACAACGCCGGTATCCCGATCACAATTGCCTCGGTCACCACCTCCGGGAAACTGACCGGCCCCACCTCGCCAGTGGCTTATGGGGCCAATGTTACTCTCATTGCGACAGTCAATGGCGTTCCAGGCGGTGTTGCTCCAACCGGCACAGTCACCTTTTACAATGGCGGAATCTCTTTCCAGTCACAAACACTGACTCCGGGCGCAGGGTCGACCGCGACAGCGTCAATTCAAACCAACGAGCTCCCGGACGGGTTGAACAATATCACTGTTTCATACGGCGGCGACGGCAACTACAACCAATTGATTTCGTTCGGGACCGTAAACGTCCAGGTAAACGCAACGCCCATCTCGCTGGTTCTCACGGAGTCGGCCGATTCAACAACCGCCGGAACGGTGGTGACCTTCCAGGTGCAGGCGAGCGGAGCAATTCTGCCTTTTGGCCAGACTGTCACGCTCACCGGCATTCCCACGGCTGCGGCAGTGACCCCGATATTTAACAGCAACGGACTGGCCAGTTATAGTTACGGACTTTTCCCGCCGGGAACCTATACGATTCAGGCATCGCTTGCCGGCAGCAGTTCCTTTGTGATGGCCACGTCCAATACGGTCTCGCTTCAGGTAGGCCTGACGCCGGTCAACGTCACGCTCACCTCCAGCGCCAATCCGGTCGCCTACCCCACGGCGATCAATCTCACCGCCAACGCCACCAGCGACGGCCTTGGCGTTCCAACAGGGAGCATCAGCTTCGAGAACGGCGGCAGCCAGATAGGCAGTGGCGCGCTGGTCTCGGACAACGGTTCCAGCGGACTGCTGAGTGTCGGCAATATCGATGCCACAACCGGGCAGACGGTCATCGGTGTTGCCACAGGCGACTTTAACGGCGACCACAATCAGGATCTTGCGGTTCTTGAGTCCGGTTCCGGCGCCGCAAGCTTGCTGATATCCCTTGGCAACGGGGACGGAAGCTTCCAGGCACCGACGATCTATAGTTCCACGGAGTTTGGATTCGATCCAACCTCGGTTGCCATCGCAGCTGGCGATTTCAATGGCGACGGATATACCGATCTCGTGGTTGCCGCGTCCGATGGCGCGATCGCGGTCATACTGGCTGCAGGCGACGCTGCCGGCGATCTCAACTTCGTCCAGGCTCAATTGATCCCGACACCCTTCGCGCCCCTGGCAGTCGCTACCGGCGATTTCAACAAAGACGGCAACCAGGACTTCGTTGTTATTGGCGCCACAACTGTGACGGTTTTCTATGGCACCGGCAGCACGCCAAGCAACTTCCCGTCAGGAGGTTCTTGGACCGCATCTTCCGACACCGCCAACTACACCGGAATCACGGTTGCTGACTTTAATAAGGATGGTTACGCCGACTTCGCCATAAGCGATGACTCCGTCCCCGATGTTGCTGTCTTCTTCTATAACTCGGATGGCGGCGGATTCAGCGGTCCCAATACCTATCCCGTCGGAGCATCGGCCACGGCAATCGCCTCGGGCAGCATCACTGGCGATGGTTACCCCGATCTGGCGGTTTTGAGCAACGTTGATTCCACAGTCGCTGTGCTGATTAACGACGGCACGAGCAGCTCCGGCTTTTTCGGTCCGGCAAGCATCTATGGCGTTGCGTCCCAGCCTAATGCGGTCGCGATGAACGACTTCAACAAGGACGGCTTTGCGGACGTTGCCGTGACCGGCTCCGGCACAGGCGAAGGTGGCGGCACAACCATTCTGCTCGGCTCTCAGAACGGTGCAATGTGGGGTGAGACATCGCTGCCGGCAGTCTACGGCCAGGCCATTGCCAGCGCCGATTTCAATAACGATGGCAATCCCGACCTTGTCGTTGGACTCAACGGGGTCAACGTATTCCTCGACAGCAGCGCTCAGGCGGTCCTGAACGGAGCCGTGTTGCCGGCGGGCACCAATCCGCTGACCGGCGTGTACACGCCCACCAGCCCCTTCGCGGGCTCCACATCCAACACCGTCAGCGAGGTTGTGAGCCAGACCACGCCCACGA
>CAYWMR010000085.1:0-14168 GCA_964458965.1 uncultured Occallatibacter sp.
CACCGCGCAAGTCATCCGCAGCCGCTCGGTAGAGCAGGTGGGAATGTACCGCGGCCGGCCATATCGGCTGCCGGCTTAGGTGCATTTACCCTTGCCGCCGCATTTCGCGGGCCATTTTTCTTAAGGCTCCGGGATGGGGCGGGCTTCATTTAGGTAATGGTCAGCGACGATAATCTTGCGCGCCAGGCCGAGCTTGCCGAGACATAGGATAATGATTGCGTTCAAGTCCAGCTCATTTTTGTGCAGGCCGTGAAAGGCTGAGCGCGGATAGCGATGATGGTTGTTGTGGAAGCCGTCGCCGAAGGTGATGGCGGCAAGAAATCGATTGTTCATGCTCCGGTCTCCCATCTTGTAGTTCTGGTAGCCGAAGGTGTGGCCAAAGGAGTTGACCGCCCATACCGAGTGCTGGAACAGCATGGTGCGGAGACAGGCAGCCCACACGCAGCCCCATGCGTCGGCAGCACCGCCAAAGGCATAGCCAATCGCCGCTGGAATGGCGAGCGAGAGCACGGGCCACACGTAATGGGTGCGAGAGAAGAACCTCATGATTGGGTCGCGCACCAGGTCGCGGCCGTAGATGTTCCGGTCGGTGACAGTGTTGTCGAACATCCACCCAATGTGCGAGTGGAAGAGGCCCTTGAGCATCTCCATGTTGAAGCAGCGGCCATCGAAGACAGGACTATGTGCGTCTCCGCATCGGTCAGGCTGGGCATGGTGGCGCCGGTGGTCGCAAACCCATGTGAGCACCGAGCTCTGGAAGGACATGGAGCCGGCCGCGCCGAGTAGATACGCCACCCAGGGATAAGTCTGGAAGCTCTTGTGGGAAAAATAGCGGTGGAAGCCGACACCGGTCCCCATGCCGATAACGAAATATCCGACGATGAAGGTGACGACCTCAACCCAATGGAGGGGATGGGAGCGGAGCCAGAAGATGCCGGCCACGGAACCGGCGAAAGGGACGCCGATCAGGATGGTGTTGTCGATTTTCTTTCTCAGAGCGGGCTGGCGGACGATGACGCCTAGCGCGGGCGCGGCGGTAACACCTCGTGAGGTCGAGTCCGCTACGGGCTGGGGCAACGTGGAGATCGCCACTGCGCACGCTCCGTTGATCTAAAGTCGGTCCGGTTCACGCGGCGGAGCAGCCCCTGGGCCAGCCCGCCCACACCTGCGTTCACCGAGCGCCACACCTATTTTCTTATCACATTTAGTGTCTACTTGCTCGGTTTTGATGCGGCGACCGCAGAAGCTTTAACCCGGTATTTCCCCTCATCGTCGCTCAATTGACCGAAGACAAGATCCTTATCCACTTCACGACTGGAATTCGGCCCAAATCCGTATTGATGAGCGATCATTGTAACCTTGGCTTCGTAGTAGTAAACCTTGCCCGCCTCGGCCGTGAAGGAGGTCAGGCCGACCTTCTGTTTCAGCTTGCCGAAAACAGACTGCCAGTCAGTGCAAAGATGATGTTCGCCCGGAGCTATGTCCATAGTGAAATACGAACTGCCTTTGTTCGCCCCAACCCACGCTCCATCCATACCGAAACGGCTTGTAGGGGTACCGCAGCCAAAGCATCCGTCAAGAGTCTCAATGAACACGATCTGCGCCTTGCCGTCCACAGGAGGGGCGGGCGGTGGCTGACTTTTTTGCGTAGAGACGTCGAATTTGACGCTGTCGTCGCCGCAGGCATCCGGGAGGATTGTCTTGGCACGAGCTTGCAACGCCGCTAGAAGCGACGCGGAAAGGAGTGCTACCAAAAGTCTGGATTTCATGGCAACCATCCTAAAAGGCAGGAGGCCTTATGTCCAGTTATTGGACACTAATAAATCCAATCGCCATCCGGTTTGGGTTTAGGCGAAGAAGCGGGGAGCGAATTCGATTCCGTGGGTAGAATGGATTTGGTCCCCCACGCGATCGCGCCCCTGCTGCACGGGTCGAAGGACGAGAAACGACGCGTGACGGGTCAAAGATGGGAGGAACCCAGCCGCAGCCCTCCCATACCAATTCAGCGCATAACTCGAAATTTGAGGGGTTCTGTCTGGATTGGCGACAAACTGGACGCAACCTCTGCCATCGGCCGTTCGCTTCATCTCCCGCCTGCCGCAAAATCCCGCCAGCCTTACAAAACCCTTATTTACCTCTCGTCAATTCCCGCTACAGTTAAGCCAGACCCCCGGATGGAGTTCCCCGCGCGATGGGCTTTTACAACGGCTTGGAAACCGGCTCGCAGCTCGACTCTTACCGTATCGACGCGCCGGTTGCACGCAGCGGGATGGCCTCGGTCTACCGCGCTACCGACCTGCGCAACAACCGCATTGTCGCCCTCAAAGTTCCACATCCCGACCTCGAAGCCGATCCCATTCTCTTCGATCGCTTCAAGCGCGAAGCGGACATCGGCGAAAAGCTCAACCATCCCAAGGTGATGCGCGTGTACGGCGGCGATCACCACTCCCGTGTTTACATGGTCATGGAGTGGGTCGACGGCGAACTGCTGCGCAATATCCTGGCCCAGGGCAGAATCCCGCAGGACCGCGCCATCCGCATCGCCATTGGCGTTCTTGAGGCTCTGGAGTACATCCACGCCAACGGCGTAGTCCACCGCGACCTGAAACCGGAAAACATCATGGTCGATGACCAGGACAACATCAAGCTGATCGACTTCGGCATTGCCGGCGACGCCGCCGCGCGCCGCCTCACCTACGCCAACTTCACCGCCGCGCTGGGCACCCCGGACTACATCTCTCCCGAGCAGGTAAAAGGCAAGCGCGGAGACGGCCGGTCCGACATCTATTCCCTGGGTGTGATTCTCTACGAAATGTTAACTGGCAAGCTGCCCTTTGCCGGCTCTTCGCCGCTTGAAAACATGAACCAGCGGCTGCTGAACCACCCCGTCCCGCCCCGCGTCGCCGATCCTTCCATCTCGCCCCAGTTGCAGGAGGTTCTGTACCGCGCTATGGAACGCGATCCGCGCAACCGGTACGCCAAGGCGCACGACTTTGCCGGGGATCTGGCGCACCTGGACCAGGTGGGCATCGAGGACCGGCCTGAACTGCGCGACTGGGAGAAACGAAAATCCGTCCGTGGGCGGAAGATATTCTATTATTTCGGCCTGGCGCTCCTCCCGGTCGCCATCCTGCTTCTCATGGTCATCGTCGCGCATCGCCGCTGACAGATTTTTTCCTCATGGCCGTCTTTCAGATCTTAATGAGATCTTTATGCGTCAAGCCCTAGCATTTTGTTGAATACCCACCCAAGATTTTCCGCCAAAAGGAGATCCATGACCACCAAGTACAAGCTCGAATACATCTGGCTCGACGGCTACAAACCCGTTCCCGGGCTGCGCGGCAAAAGTCTGCTCAAGGCATTTGAGAAGCCACCCACCCTCGAAGATTTGCCGCTTTGGGGTTTTGACGGCAGTTCCACCCAGCAGGCCGAGGGCAGCAAGTCCGACTGCGTGCTGAAGCCTGTGGCTCTTTATCCCGATCCAACCCGCACCAACGCCTATCTGGTCCTCAGCGAAGTCATGCATCCCGATGGCACCCCGCACTCCACCAATATGCGCGCCACCATCGAAAACGATCCCGACCTGTGGGTTGGTCTTGAGCAGGAGTACTTCCTCTATAAGGATGGCCGCCCTCTTGGCTTCCCGAAAGACGGCCACCCGAATATTCCGCAAGGGCCATACTACTGCGGTGTCGGTTACAAGCACATGGGCAACATCGCCCGTGAGATCGTCGATACACACTGGGAACTGTGTCTTGCCGCCGGCATCAACCACGAAGGCATCAATGCCGAAGTTGCCAAAGGCCAGTGGGAATTTCAGATATTCGCCAAAGGCTCAGCCAAGGCCGCGGATGACGTTTGGATGGCTCGCTACCTCATGATGCGCCTATGCGAGAAGTACGAAGTGGATATGGTGTTGTATTGCAAACCCATCAAGGGCGACTGGAACGGGTCCGGCATGCATTGCAACTTCTCCACACAGTACCTTCGCGAAGTAGGCGGCAAGGAGTATCTGGAGGCCCTCATGAAGGCTTTCGAAGACAACATCAGGGCGCACATCGATGTGTATGGCCCGGACAACCATCTGCGCTTGACCGGCCTGCACGAAACGCAAGCCATCGACAAGTTCAGCTACGGACTCTCCGATCGCGGCGCCTCCGTCCGCCTGCCTGTCAACTTCATCAAAAACGGTTACAAGGGCTATCTGGAAGACCGCCGTCCCAACTCCGAAGCCGATCCCTACCAGATCGTCTCGCGGATTCTCAAGACCATCAACACCGTCCCCAAACCGTAATCCAGCCTGCTTCATCGGTTGGATGGTTTGGAGGGAGCAGGGGGTTTCAACCCCCTGAAAACGGGACAATTCGCCAAGGCCTTCAGGCCCGGGCCTTGTGCCTCTCCCATGATCGGCAGGAAATACAACCGTCTAAGACTGGCTTGCAGCACAGGGGGTGTGGGGAAGTGGGAAGCGAACGTGCTCTCCACTTCTTCACGCCCCGCTTTAATTTCGGGCGTCCGCTCCTCTCATTCCGGAGTCGGGCTTAGCTGATTGCCCCACGTTTTCCCGCCCAAAGGAGATCCATGTCGTCTGAGTACCGCAATTTTCTGGCTCTGTCGTATGAAGAACTCGAAGAACTTAACCTGGCCGCCAAGGCAGATCGCGTGAACCGTGTTTCAGCCGACGAGATCCGCGAAAAAAGGATTGAGTATCTGCGGAGCGAGAAGCGCATCAAGTCCGTGATCGTGATGTTCTCCGATCTGGAAGGCCGCCAGCACCTGCTCGACTACGATAAGAAATTCCTGCTCGGCTCGTGGGAGAACATGACCTTCGACGGCTCGTCGATCCGCGGATTTACCGAGCAGAAGGAAAGCGATCTGCGCCTGGGCATCGACTGGAGCTCCTTCTACTGGATTCCCGCGGACGTGTTTGGCGCGGGCAAGGTGCTGGTCTTCGGGACCATTCTCGACAAGGACGGCTCGCCATTTCTCGGCGACCTGCGCGGCGTGCTCAAGCACTACTCCGAGAAGCTTTACAAGGAGAAAGGCTACACCCTCAACGCCGCCAACGAGATTGAGGGCTTCCTGTTCGCCGGCGTCGACGCGGAGCAGAAATACCCCGAGACAGGCAAGTTCGAATTCGTCAATACCGGTGGCTATTATCACGCTCTCCCCCTCGATCCCCTGCGCCAGTTCATCGACAGGTCGGCCGAGGTCGAGCGCGCCATGGGCTTCCAGAACGAGAAGGATCACCCCGAAGTTGCGCCCAGCCAGTTCGAGATCAATTACGGCTATGGCGAGGTGGTGGCCGCCGCCGACCAGATTCAGCTCTACAAACTGCTCACCCGCCAGGTGGCCAACAGCATGGGCTGCACCGCATGCTACCTGCCCAAGCCAGTGGTTGGCATCAACGGCAACGGCATGCACACCAACATGTCCATTTCGCAGGGCAAAACCAATTTGTTCTGGGACGAGAACGGCCTTGAGAAGCTTTCCGCTTTCGGCTGGGAGTTTATTGACCGCGTTCTCACTTACGCACTCGATCTGTGTCTCATCATGAATCCGAGCGTGAACTCCTATCGCCGCCTCGACCCACATTTCGAGGCGCCCAACCAGATCAAAGCCTCGGCCACCGACCGCGGCTCCATGGTGCGCGTGCCCATCGGCAACTCCAGATCCATGCGCGTCGAGGTGCGTGCCGTTGCGCCGGACGCCAACCCTTACCTGGCCCTTTACTCCATCTTCAAGACCGGCATCGATGGAACCACGGCAGAGATCGACAACCTTCGACAGGCGCACCGTTACCTGCCGGACAACATTCAAGAGGCCATCCTGGACTTCAAGTCCTCACCCTGGATCACCGAGATTCTGGGCGCAGATGTGCAGGGCCGCTTCGCCGACCTGAAGCAGGCCGCCGCCGATCGTTCGCCGCGCCTGTTGGGGACTTATGTCAAGGGGTCCGAGGTGCAATATCACCACGAGGTCTATAACCAGTCGCTTTGGAATAACTTTTAGAAGGATTCCGCGTAACGGAGGGAGCAGGGGGTTTCAACCCCCTGAAAACGCGGCAAATCGGGAAGGCCTTCAGGCCCGGACCCGTTGCCGCTAGTTCTCAGATGGCTTCTCGATGTGATCGATGACCAGCACCTTCACCGGGCCCTTTGCCGGCTCAACCTTCAGCCCAAGCTGCTCCTGCAGCGCACGATCCATCGGCGGCGTAGGGTCCATATCGTCGGGCGCACGGTCCCGGTATGACCGGCCATTGGCCTTCAGCACAAAATCGTACTTGGCCGTCAACTCCGTCTTATCGATCACCGGCCGCCCAAACTGCACCGCGAGATCACTCACAAGCACGCCCATCGAGCAGCTATGCGCAAAATAGGTGCACCCATGCTCATCGCACCCCAGCTGGTCGAGCGCCGGGATCGGATAATCCCCGAACCTCTTCTTCTCCTCCGCCGACGGCGGCATCGACCCTGCCGCGCCCATTTTTGGCCCACCCTTGGCCACCACCAGGTTGTATACGTCGCCTTCCCTCGTTTCCCAGTGCGTCTTCAGCTTGAAACGCTCCTCCAACAGCGCCTGCACCATGTGCTGCTGCTCCGCCCATTGCTGCTTATTGGTCAGCGCCGCCAGCTTCGCATCCGCCTGGCTATCGCTTTTTGCCTCAATCATAAAAAATGTCGGGTACGGCCACTTCGGGTCGTTCACAATCTGATAATCCCACACCCCATACGCCATGCTGATCAGGTTCTCGATCATGGAGTTGGACGCATGAAACGTTGTCGTATGCGGCACAAAAAGCCCCGGAGTCATCGTGAAGCCGGCGCTGATATCGATATCCTTGTTCTCCCGCACCGAAGCCACATCGAACGTCATCGTCGCCACATACGGGGCATCTGGGGGCACTGACGATGCTGGTGCAGCCGGCGCGCCTGCTTGCCCCAGGCCAGAAGGCACAGCAAAGGCCAGCCACCCAGCCGCAAGCAACAGAGTGCTGACACCCAACTTCAACCTAGAAACGGCATGCCGGTTCATCGCTGAAATCTACCCCGCTCGGAAATGAACTCCAGAATACTCCGCATCCCCGGCTTGAACAGACGCCTCTGTAGCGGCGACGTGGCGGTCACCTGTAAATCATCGGACGCTCTCACACCGACGACGAAAGCAAAAATCCAGAGCCGCACCTGCAATTCATGTGGAACCATGCGCAACGCGCAGTCGTATTGGCCTGAAGGAGCTGCCAACAATGTCAAACAATCTGAGAATTGCGGCACGGCAATTGAAGAAGTCCCCAGGGTTCGCGGTGACGGCGATCCTGACACTGGCGCTGGGGATTGGGGCGAACGCAGTGGTGTTCAGCGTGCTGAACGCTGTAGTCCTGCACCCCGTGAAAGTGCCGAACTCGCAGAACCTCTACATGGTGCAACGCTTCCAGTATCCCTCGCACTCGTATCCGGATTATCTGGATCTGCGCGACCGGAACCGGACCTTTGAAAGCATGATGCTCTTCAACATCATTGGGCCGGTGGGCGTGGATAGCGACGGAAATCCGTCGACCGCATGGCCCTACCTTGCAAGCGGAAATTACTTTGACGCGCTGGGGATTCAGCCCTACCTGGGGCGGTTTTATCACGCCGCGGATGAGCACGGGATGGGAAGCGCTCCCTATGTGGTGCTGAGCTATGCGTACTGGCATGGCCATTTTCACGACGATGCGGGGGTGGTGGGGCGGACGATAAGGATCAACAAGCATCTGCTCACAATTATCGGAGTGGCGCCGGCGACATTTCGTGGCACGGAGCTTTTCTTTGCGCCGGCAATGTGGATTCCGGTGGTCGAGCTGCCCACAATCGAAGGCGACGACTCGATGAAATATCGGGGCAACCACTCAGGCTTCGTCGTTGGGAGGTTGAAACCGGGTGTGACGCCGGTACAAGCGATGCAGGATCTGAATGGCATTGCCGGATGGCTGGCGAAGACCTATCCGGGAGACGACGAGGGCGTGAAGTTCACGTTGGCTCGCCCAGGGCTGGTGGGTGACATGCTCGGCGGACCTGCGCGGGCGTTCATGGCGGGACTGATGATGCTGGCGGGGCTCATTCTGCTGGCTGCATGCGCGAACCTGGGGAGCCTGTTTGCGGCGCGGACGGCAGATCGTGCGAAGGAAACGGCGTTGCGGCTGGCGCTGGGATCGCGGCGCTGGTCGATCCTGAGGCAAATGCTCACGGAGGCAGTGCTGGTTTCGCTGGTGGGAGGAGCGCTGGGACTCGCCGGAGGCGTGGGCATCCTGCATGTGCTGAGCGCGTGGCAGCCGATTCCCGACGTTCCCATCAACGTGCCTGTGAATCCGGATGCGGGAACATTTGTTGTGGCCCTTGCGTTGTCGGTGGCCAGCGGATTGCTGTTCGGCATCGTGCCGGTGCGCCAGGTGCTTCGTTCCGATCCGTGGCAGGTGATCCGCACCGGTGCGGCAAATCTGGGCGGGCTGCGGCGGCTTACGGTTCGGGACTTCTTACTGGTAGTCCAGATCGCGATTTGCGCAGTGTTAGTGACGTCGTCTCTGGTGGCAGTGCGCGGGTTGGCTCGATCCATGCAAAGCAACTTCGGTTTTGAGCCGCAAAACGTGGTTCTGGTGAGCAGCGACCTGCAGATGGCGGGCTACGCCGGCGATCGCATACCGCAGATGCAGCAGCGCATGCTGGATGAGGCAGCGGCCATTCCCGGGGTAACTGCGGCGGGCTTTAACGACAACCTGCCGCTGAGCCTGGGCGGCGGCGACTCGTATGTCTTTACCGACAGCACCACCGATTTCCGGCCTACCAAAGAGGCTGCGGACGCCATGAACTACAACATCTCACCGGGCTACCTTGAAGCTGCGGGCACCAAGCTGCTGGCGGGAAGAAACCTGACCCTGAACGACGACAAAAAGGCGCCCACGGTCGCGCTGATCAATCGGCAATTTGCAGTGAAGGTTTTTGGATCGGTCGACAAAGCGGTGGGCGGACATTTCAAGTTTTGGGGCGGAAACCGCGCGGAAGTGGTGGGTGTGGTGGAAGACGGCAGGTACCGCACGCTTACAGAGGATCAGCAGCCGGCGATGTTCTTTTCGTTTCTGCAGCATCAGGCCAGCGGCACGTGGCTGGTGGTGCGGTCGAGCCGCGATCCGCAGGAGATTTCGAGCGCGCTGCAAAAGCGGCTGCATGGGCTGGATGCGGGGTTGCCTTTTACGGTGAGGACGTGGAATCAGGAGATGAGCTCGGCGCTGTTTGCCGCGCGCGTTGCAACCGTGGCTCTGGGCGTGCTGGGAATGCTGGGCGCAATGCTGGCGGTGACGGGAATCTTCGGCATGTCGTCGTATACCGTAAGCAAGCGGCTGCGCGAAATCGGGATTCGCATCGCTCTGGGCGCACGGCGCAAACAGGTGCTGCAGTCGGCTTTGGGACGGGCGTTCGTGTTGCTTTCGGTGGGCTCGGTTGCTGGGATTGTGCTGGGCATTCTGGCGTCCAAGGTGCTCTCTTACATCGTGTACCAGGCTGCTCCCAGGGATCCAGTGGTGCTGGGTGGCGTGGTTCTGACCATGCTGGCGCTGGGGCTGGCGGCGGCGTGGATTCCAGCGCAACGGGCGCTCGCGGTAAACCCGACGATCCTGATGCGGGAAGAGTGACAAGGCAGGGACTAGGGATTAGGGAATAGGGCGCGGGTACCTGTCGTTGCGTTCGGACACGATGACAGGTACCCGCTTGCCGCTACCAGGCCAGCAGCTCGTCGCCGGTGGAGGGCGAGAGATAGGTTACCGGCGCTGCCTGCGGGAACTGCGAATCGGCGAAATATTGGATGGTCTCGGGGCCTGCGGCTTTGGCCGAGAGCAGGGCCTGCTCGGCTTCGCGCAGCACTACTACCGGGGAGCGGCCCAGGCTGGTGGCCAGGCCAAAGCAAGCCGAAAGCCGGATGGACTCGCCTGCCACACGATAGGGCTGGGAGAAGACTTCAAGACGGAGCCGCTCGGCCAGCAGCATGGCGTTTACCGGGGTGCAACCGGGCAGCGCCATCAGAAATTCGTCTTTGCCGGTGCGGCCCAGCACGTCGTAGCTGCGCAGCAGGTGTGTGGCGCGGCCTGCAACCTGGCGCAGCAAATCGTCGCAGGCTTGCTCGCCGAGCCGCGAGTTCCAGTGGCCGAAGTCGTCGATATCGAACAGGATCATGCACAACGAGGACTTCATCCGCTGCACACGATCCGTCTCGCGAAACAGGATGGCGAGCAGGGTCTCGCGGTTGTAGAGGCCGGTGAGGCGGTCCATCTGCGCGTTCAGCATTGCGGACTCGCGAAGAGCCTCGAGCTCGCTGGTCTTTTGAATGTTGCGCAACACCATATCGAGCCGCAGCCGCCAGTAGCGCGGGTCGGCGGAACGCGGAACGATGTCGTCGATTACGCCCTCGGCCAGGCGGTCGTTCCATTCCTCGGTGACGGTGTCGGCAATCAGGACAATGGGAAGACAGGCGGAGGCGCCGTCGGCGCTCACGGAAGCAAGAAACTGGCCGATCTCCATGCCGAGACCGCTGCCGGAAACCCCGCCGTAAAGATCGACGTCGACCAGAGCCAGTGTCGGTGGGTTGGGGGCCGTGATCGAGGCCATTGCCGCCTCGGCGGTGAAAGCGATTTCGACCTTTACGCCGGAGGCAAGCAGCACCGGTTCGATGGCGGAGAGCAAGGCAGGGTCGGGAGAAGCCAGCAGAAAAGCGGTGGGGCCAATGTCGATCATGAGTGAAATCCTCGATGGTGGATTCATCGGCGAAGGTTAGAGATTATTTAGGGAACGAGAGAGGAATATTGGAAGATTGCAATAACCTTGGAGCAGGATACGAGTGTCTAAGGTACTGAGCCGGCGAAGTCCTGCCGCCTAAACCTGTCGATTGACACCGGGTTCGGCCTGAACTAGAGTGGTGCGTTCTTCCTTTTTAGTTTGGCGTCTCCGGGCGAACCGATTCCCGCCGACTCGGAGGATGGCTCTCAATGCGAAGGTCTGCATTCTTACTTCTGTTGGCACTGGCCGCCGCGCCTTGTTGCGCAGCCACTCCCGTCACTGTGGCGCAATTGGAGCAGTTTGTGGCTACGGCGCAAAGCAAATCGGACAAGGACATTACCAGGCAGCTTGAGGAGATGCAGCTCACCGAACGGCTGACCACACCGCGGCTTGACCGGATGGAGTTGCAACTGACCGGCATTTTGCCGAAGCGGGCCCTGTTGGCGCTGGCGGATACCTCGGCTTTTCTCGATCTGCCTAAGACAGATGAGCTTCAGCTGCCTGCGCCCGACGCCGCTGCGCAGGGACGGATCCTGTCGCGCGCGGCGGACTTTGTTCAGGCTACCGTGACCAGGATGCCCGATTTTCTGGCCACGCGTACCAGGGCGCGCTTTGAGAATCTGAAATTCAACCGGCTGAGCGCGGAGCCGCTCCTGGAGAACTATCAGAGTCTGCTGGACAGAACCAGCATGACGGTCCAATACCGCAACGGGCGCGAGGTGGAGGAGCCAGTGGGACAGCCCGCTCCAGGGCATTACGTTTCCTCGAGCACCGGGCTGATTGATTGGGGCGTTTTTGGGCCCATGCTGGAAATTGTGATCTCGGATATTCTGCACGGCAAGATGGGCTGGGGGCACTGGGAACAGGGGCCGTCGGGACCGGTCGCAGTCTTTCGCTATGCGGTTCCCGAAGAGCGGTCGAACTATACCGTGCGCTACTGCTGCTTTCTGTCGAGCGATCACATGATGCGTCAGTATGAAACAGTGCCGCAGTATCACGGGGAGATCGCTGTGAATCCGGAAACGGGCGATGTGCTGCGGCTGGTGATGAAGACCGACTTGAAGACGGATGTCCCGATGTATCGCGCGGATGTGGTGGTGGAGTATGGCCCGGTGGAGATAGGCGGCAGGACTTATATCTGCCCACTTAAGAGCATTGCGATTTCGACGGCCATGGTGCTGTTCACGCCCGGAATGGGGATCTACGTCGAAGCGGAGCCGACCTGGCAATCGAACTATGGTGGCAAGGACCAGCTCAAGGTTACGTCGATCAACGATGTGATTTTTGACCACTACCACAAGTTCCAGGCGGAGATGCGTATTCTTCCCTTTGACTCGAAACAGGCATCGGATAACCCGCAATCAGGCGTTCCGGCTAAGCAGCCATAAGCGGCGTGTCGTCCCTCGGGGGTTAAAACCCCACGTCCTTCTGTCTCTTTTCGGCCCGACTGAAGTCGTGCCCTGATACAGAGCAGGTTTATGAGACACACTCTGACAACAACTGGAGCTGAAAGCGGATGATGGATGAGCGCGAGAGGATCCTGAGTGAGCTGGAGTGCGATGGCACACTGTATGAGCCCAACCGGCTGCGCGCGCGCATTGAGGCCCTCGACCGGCTGGATGCGCATTTTCCGGATGGCGAGTTGGCGGGCGGTGCAGTTGCGGGCCCGGAGACAGAAATCCATCTCCGGGCAAGGACAATTCACCGCAGGCTGGAGGCCGCGAATTGCGAACTCTACCAGGCTATCCGCGGCGAGATTCAGCGGGGCGCGGGACGGGATGCCTTGCTGCGTTTTGCAGTGGACCGGGGCCAGGGTCGCGGTTCCGGCGGCTTGAGAAAGCCGGAAGAATATGACTACCTGGATGATTTATTGGGCGGCGTGTTGAACCTGATTGAACCGGCCTCGGGGGAAGCCGCATTGGAAGCGGAGATGGTGGCGTACCAGCCAACACCTGCGAGGCGCCTGTTCGATTGGCTTGGACGAGGGACGCTCCAGGATCGGGATGTGGTGATGGATCTTGGTTCCGGGCTGGGGCACGTTACGTTGCTTACGGCGATTTGCACGCGGGCGCGGTGTGTTGGCATTGAGGTGAATGCGGGCTACGTGGACTGTGCGCGAAGGATCGCCGAAGCGTTGAACCTGGGCAACGCTGCATTTATACGGCAGGACGTGCGGGAGGCGGATTTGTCCCTCGGAACGGTGTTTTATCTCTACACGCCTTTTGTCGGGGGGATGCTGCGCGCGGTTCTGGACTTGCTGCGGCGGGAAGCGGCGCGGCGCGAGATTCGACTGTGCTGCTTTGGCCCTTGTACGCCGGTGGTCGCCGGAGAGCGATGGCTGGAGGCCGCCGGGGGCATGGAAGCCGACCGGATCGCCGAGTTTTGTTCCCGCAACTAGAGCATTTTGCGCATTGGTATAGAGCGGATCTCCCGCTCGGCTCAAGGTTGCCGGTCGATACAAGTACAGGTAGCGCTGGCCTCCTGGCCGGCTGTCGCGTGGACCTCCCGGTCCACGCTGCACTCTACACCCATAGGAAAAATGCTCTAAGGCTCGGGAACGGCTCTAGTCGATAAAGTCTATCTGCGGGGCAATGGGGATGATGCCGCGCTCGTGCCCCAGCTCGAGGAGGGTGCGAATGGCCTGGCGGCCGTCGGGGCCATAGTCCAGGGTGCGGTCGTTTACGTACATGCTGACGAAACGGCTGGCCAGCCGGGCATCGAGGTCGCGCGCGAACTGCATCGCGTATTCGAGGGCGGCTTCGCGGTGGTCGAGGGCATGCTGAATGCTGTCGTGGACGGCCTTGGTGATGATGCGCATGGATTTTGCGCCGAGAGAGCGGCGGATGGCGTTGCCGCCCAGGGGCAGCACGAGGCCGGTGGTCTCGCGCCACCAGATGCCGAGGTCCAGAACTTTGTAAAGTCCGCTGGAGGAGTAGGTGAGCTGGCCCTCGTGGATGATGAGGCCGGCGTCGTAGTTGCCGGCGAGTATCTCCGGAATAATGCGATCGAAGGGAACAGATACAGTCTGGAGCGCCGGATTGAAGATTTTCAGGGCGAGATAGGCGGTTGTAAGGGTGCCGGGAACGGCTATCTTGATGCGGCCCAGATCGGCTGGCGTGATGGGGCGACTGGAAACGACCATGGGGCCGTATCCCTCGCCCACGCTGCCGCCGCAGCCCATGAGCGCATAGTTCTGCTGCAGGTAGGGGTAGGCGTGAAAGCTGATGGCGGTGACGTCATAGAAGGCTTCGTCCCGGGCGCGGCGGTTGAGGGTCTCAATGTCGGTGAGGGTGTGGGTGAAGCGATAGCCGGGGACACGGATCTTGTTGGTGGCCAGACCATAGAACATGAAGGCGTCGTCGGAGT
>CAYWMR010000086.1:0-14136 GCA_964458965.1 uncultured Occallatibacter sp.
TCAACTGGCCCTGCGCACCGCCCCGCATCCGCCGGATTTGCTGCACCGCCAGAACTGCCAATCCCGGTCTCCTGCACTTTTCCTGTTCTCAATCGAATTCTATGCGCTTCAGCCGGAATTCATCGCAAAAGCGGAAAAGGACCAGTTGTAAGTTGTCAGTTATAAGTTATTGAGCGTCGATCTACACTAAGCTACAGATGGCCTGGATTGGTATATAGCTTCAGTCGGCTCCTTGCATTTGCCCTGCAAATCTATGAATACTTCACTGACAACTGACAACTGACAACTGACAACTATTCCCTATTCCCTGCTTTTCCCCAGCATCTCCGCCCGCGCTCCCAGTCCAATTGCCATCGCCATCACCCGGTCGTCGTGCGTCCCGGCTCGAGCTCCCGTGCTCCCGTTTGCCAGCCGCACAAAATTCCTGCACTCCCCAAACAGCTTTCGGCTCTGAAACCGCTCCGGCTGTTCAACCAGTCCCGCGCCAAGCTGCCCCAGAACTGCCGGCCGGCTCAGCGTTGTCGTCAACCATCCCGGCTGCCCACCCTGCCGGTATATGCGCCGATACCCGCACACCGTCTCCGCCATCGCCAGCACTCCCGTCCCGTGGTTGTTCCTCTCCACCACCAGCCAGGCCTGGTTGTATTCATCCCCCAGCGCCGTAATCAGCCGCGCCAACTCCAACCCGCCCATATGTCCCGCAAACTCCGCACACTGCAACCCGGTCTCCATCTCCACAACCTGGGCAGCCGAGTAGTCTCCTTCGCTCCCACCCCCGGCCGGGTCCACCGCCACCAGGTAGTGTTTGCCCTGCACCGGCGGCAGCCACACTTCCAGTTCCCCGTTCCGCCGGGTTTCCACAGGCTGCGGCATCGTTTTCAGGCGCTCATCAATAGCCGCCAGCTCAAACACTGAATCCCCGCTCGCCAGAAAACAGCTCTCTTCGTCTTCGGCGAACTCCTGACAAGCCAGTCCCCGAAAGTCCGCCCTTATCTTCCGCCGGAATCCAATCTGCTCAGCATCCAGCCCGTGCTTCTCCACCAGCATCCGTTCTTCCGCGCTCAGGCTCCCCCCATTCACCGCCGCCGCCCGGTAACGACGCTCCATCCACCAGGGGAAAAAATGACGCACCATCCCGGTCTCGCCGGCCCTCCGCCATTCCTCGTAAAAGCATCCACCCACACCTTCCGGCGTCGACTCCAGAATCAGCTCCGCCCCCGGCGTCATCGACGCCCGCAGCCCCGCAAGTGTCTCCTCCGGATCTCCCGGCCAGCGTGCCAGCTCCGAGCAGTGCAGGCCCTGCACCGTCAAACCCCGCCCGGCGTTCCGGTCCCCCGCACTCACCACCCTGAACTGGGCATCTATCTCAGGAAAAACAATCTGCCGCACATTGGCCCGCGACGTTCGCAATGGCCCTTGCCGCAACTCCTCCGGAAGCCAGTCCACAAAGCGGTGCACGATCCGGAATATCTCCTCGGCTGCCTCCTGCGTGTGCGCCACCTCCAGTGTCAACGTTCCCGGCGCAGTAATCGTCCTCAGGAACATCCGCGCCGCCGCCCACGTTGTCAACCCCATCTGACGCGCCTTCAGAACAATGTTCCGCTTGCCGCGCCGCAGTTCAAACGCCTGCTGGACTGCATTCGCCCTCAGCATGGCCGGCTTCCCATTCCTGCTCCTTACCGGCAACAGCTTCTCCGCCAGCGCCATCCCTACTGTCCGTCCATGAAGTTTCGCCGGCCGATGGTCCAGAATCTTTCCCAACCGCTCCAGTTCCTCTCTGTCCAACTCCTCGATGCGCGAACTCCACTCCCACTCTGCAGCCGAATCACTCACCCCGGTCCCTGTCACGAATACCCCATTTCGATCCTCCCGGCACATGCCCGGTTCCGCACGTTGCCTCGAAGACGGTTTCGCTCCCCAGGCCATTTGCGTCAGGCTGCCAGTTTAAGTCCGTCAAAGTCCTGCAAGCGCAGCAACCGGCCCATGCGGAACGGTTGCCCCCTGCCACCGGGACAGTCCCAATCTCCAATTCAACCTCGAATTGCGGGTGCCCAAAGCCCGCCCCGAGCGCCGTCGAAGGGTCTCGCCCTTGAGACCTGGTTGTTAACTGACCCACACGGTCGCTGTCCTGGGCGCCCTTCATCGCCGCCCACCACGGTCCGGCCTCTGTGCGCCCCAGCCCTATTACTGGTCCGGCTGTGCTCCCATGTCCCGCCTGCAATCCTTAGTTCAGAATGTTGTAGTTATACGTGCTGGTGTCGGTCGCCCCGCAAAGCACAGTGAAGCCAGTTCCGGCGGTCACGGTCTTCATCGCCGGAGAGGTGGTGATTGTGCCTCCCTGCGCGTTCATGCTGATGAGCACGTCCGAGGTTGCAAGTTCATTCGTGTTAGAGATGGGGATGGTTCCTGCCGCCGTGCAGACAAAAGTTCCCTTCCGCGCCGATGGGCCGTGTAGCGCACCGGAGTAGTACACTCCCGTGACCGAGCTATTTCCCAGCGTAACTGTATTGCTTCCGTTGCCAGTTACGCCGTTGCCGATTGCAGTTTCATTGGTGTCTCCAGCAGCGGATACGTCTGTGCTTCCGCCAAGTAGCGTATCGCCGTTTCCGGTAGCCACAGTTGTGCCGCCACTCTTATAGCCAACCGTTACGTTGTTATATCCAGATGTAAGCTGGTCGCCGGCATCGTAGCCAATCGAGGTATTCTCGTACCCGGTAGTCTGCGCGGTTTGAGAATAAGTGCCGACGGCTGTATTGTCCATCCCCGATCCTGCGGCAGACGAAGTCCCGATACCTACGACATAATTTCCTGTCGGGTAGGTCCCAGAGCCGTTGCAGCCGCTATAACCGATGCAAACTTGACCTGTGCCTGCTGTCGTATATTGTCCAGCCGCATGGCCAACGAACGTGTTGTTGCTGCCACCATTTTGTCGATAACCGGCCTCCCAGCCAACTAAAGTAGTGTCGGTATCCGACGTAAGAGAATAACCGGCCTGATAACCGAAGATCGAATTGTGGGTACCTGTGATACTCCCCAGGTTCGCGTTATAGGTAAAGAACGTGTTGTTTGCCGTATTGCTCGTATTCTGCGCGTACGCGGCATTCAGATTAGAAGACCAAAGATTGAATCCTCCAGCTACGTTGGGCGCGGTTCCCAGTGCCGTAGCCACTCCTGAACCTAGTCCGGATATTCCGCTTAATGGCACGGCACTGGCCGCCGATGCGGTAGCCGCGTTGCCGGTTGTGTTCTGGTTCCACGTTGGGGGGGTGCCCGTTAGGCCGGAGTATGGTGCGGCGTTCGCGGTGCCCGCCGTGAAACTTGAACCCGTGCCGGTCAAGCCGGTGCCCGCCCCCGCAAAGCTGGCCGCAACCTCATTCCCGCTCAGGTCTATGTGCCAACATGCTGAGGTTCCACCGCAATAATTCTCCATTGAATAGCTGCCGGACATGCCGGTGTTGTAGTTGAATGCGATTGCCTGCGTCCCAAAGGCGTTCAGGAGTGTTGCTCCGTTCTGCCCGATGCTGAAATGCTCTTGACTATTTACCGAGTCATAAAGGTTAAAGGTGTTATTGGACGGTTGATACATCCAATGGAATTGCGGCGCAAAACTACCGCTGATGTCCGTGCCGAATTGCTGAAAGATGCTTTGAGATGTGCCGCTGATAGCACCGGCTCCCCACTTGATATAGAGCGGCACATTAAGCTGAGTGTTAATACTCTCGTTGCCGGTAGGGCCGTGTGTTACTGGACCCTCTAAAGCATGAAAACTATTATTGTCCGGGTTTCCCCCGTTGATAACGCTGATCTTACTCCCCACGTTATATGTACCACCCAGATCATTTGACTGAGCCTCACCAATAGCCCCGTCTAGTTGTACCGTAATGGGGTTGCTGCCGCCTTCGCAACGCGCATAGAACATATTTTCAGCGCCTTGAATGTGCATACATATGCTATTGTTCTCAAAGTCCGTGCCAAACGCCGCGTTAGTCGATGCGTTGCCACTCCAATCTATTCCAATGCCATTGGTGGTGTTAGTGGAGACGTAACCCCCATAAAACTGTGACGCGCCAAGATCCGATGTGCCCATAATAGCGGTGCAAGACCCCGTGGAGCTGGCAGCATCGGCAAACCATCCGCGCTTGAAACCGGCAAAGTCTGGATCATGAACCTTAGTTCCCCATCCCCATGAGCACGCCGGATACGCGGCAACGCCTTGCTCGTGGAAGGATGCCCCCGTTGAGCCGCCCATATCCCACGTTTGTACGCTGTTAATTTGATCTTCCCACTCCGATATTAAAAGCATTGCATCGGCGGTTGTGCTCGTGCTTACAAGAGTGAGGTCGGCAATGACGCTGTGTATGGCTGGATAGCCGATGCTTCCAGAATAGTTGACGGTGCCATCGCCTAACTGAATCACTGCCGTAGCATTTGATGAAAAGATACAAGTCCCGGCCCCCACCGGGGTACTGAGAGCACAGCCGGGGGTTTGACCAAGCCCGCCCGAAGCCCGCCCGCCGCCTATAACGCGAAAACCCCCAAAGGTGGACGATTTGAAAATGTTGTGAGCACCCATATTCCATTGAAGGTTTCCATTTAGCAGGATGGTCTGGTTGTTGGCGGACGCGGCTACGTTAGCGGAGCAAAGCGGAGAGGATACGCCTTGAGCCCCGGTAAAGCCGCGCGCATCGCATGTTACCCCGGCCCCCATAGCCAGGCAAGAATTGATTTTGGCGCACATATCCGCCCCGCTAAAGGTTGTAACGTCCTGCCCTCCACGGAAAATATTTGCAACTAAAGCGCCAGCTGCGACGGTGCCGGTGACGTTTACTGTGGGGGAATTTACAGGTCCGGTAAATGTCGCCCCCGCCAGCGCCGCGCCTCCCAGGTTTGCTAACGCCGCCGCGGCTGTCGCAGCCCCAGTCCCACCATTCGCCAGCAGCACAGTCCCAGTCACATTAGCCGATGTCCCCGAAACATTGCCCGCAACATTCCCCGTCACGGTACCCGTCAACGCCCCGTTGAACTGCGTAGCCGTCAATGCGCCGGTCATCGTTCCGCCCGCAAGCGGAACCCCACCCAGATTCTGAAGCGCTGCCGACCCGTTCGCTGCGCCTGTTCCTCCCGCCGTAATCGGAACCGCACTCACACCGCCCACCGATGTGCCGCTTGCGGTGTAGTAAGCAATCTGCCCGGCATTGCCCGAACCTACCGTCCCATTGCCGCTCCCCGTCCCGCAGGGAGCTCCAATATTGCTTATGTAGCCCGAGCTATCCACCTGCAGGCAGTTTGTGCCGCTCGTTGCTGCAAGGCCCGGAAACTCGATTGCGTTCGGTGCTGTAAAACTCGCGTACAACGTCCCGCTGCCGCCTCCGTAAACCTTGAACGCCGTTCCCGCTCCGGTCTCGTAGTTCACCCGCACTGCGCCGGAACTATTCGAAGCGTTGATATACGTATCGCCGCTGTTCGAGCTCTGGTAAGCCTTGAAGCTGTCCAGGCCCCCCGTCGCCGAATTCAGTTCCCAGTTATTGCTCGCGTCCTTCTCCATGTACCACTGGCTGTTCCCATTCCAGTCCTTGTAGATCAGCGATTCCTTCTGGCTCTGCGTCAATCCCGCCCACAGAACCGAGTCGATCTCCGCATCCACCTGGTTCTTTACCGTAGGCGTGTTGATAAACGTCGATACTCCACTCACCTGCAGCGTCCCGGTGAACTGCGCATCCCCTGACTTGTCGATGGTTGCTACGGTTGTTTCGACCGGCCCACCCGATCCAATCACCACCCCGCCGGTTCCCGAGTTGTTTGAGCCGTTCAGTACCACTGCTCCCGTCCCAGCCGCATTCAGAACCGTCTGGTTGTTGGCGCTCGATTGACCGTTGTTATACTGCCCAATCGAAAATCGGTTCACGTTGTTCAGCAGATCCTGCACCTGGTAAAACTGCTCCCCCGCCGTCGCGTCCGTGTACCCTTCCGTCCAGCGGTATCCATAATCTGTCTGAATCTCGTTCAGCAGCCCGCGCTCGTTCCCTACGCCCGTCCCCAACCTGATGTGGTTCGTAACTGTAGCGTCCTTCTGGCTTCCGTACCAATCACCATTCAAGCCGTTGAAACTCCGGTGAAATGTATCGAGGAAGCTGTTGCGCGTGCCGTTGTCCGTTAATTGCCCGGTGAACATCGTTCCGCCCGTCATCCAGTTGTTGTAAGAGCTTCCCGCGTCCGCCACAACCTGGCTGGTCGAGTTCTCGTTGCGCAATCCCACGATCGTATTGTTCTGCGCATTTGCCCCCAGGTGCAGCGCTGTCGAGCATCCCTCAACATCTCCTCCCGTAAACGTATTTCCATCCCCCTGTTGCAGGTTGATCCCAAACGTCCCGGCAATCGGGCTCCCGCCGCTGGTCGGGCAATCGATATGCAGCCGCACAAATGTACTCGCGTTCACCCAATCGGTTGTCGCCGGATTTGCTATCTTGTGCCCGATCGCATTCACCGCCGTTTGGAACCCGTCGAACTGATCGCCCAAAAAGCTCCCCCCCGTATAATTGCCGGTGCCGTCCAGCGTCATCCCCGTCTGGTTCTGGTTTCCCAGAAAATAAAGGCTCTCGACATTCAGCTCCTGTGTCCTGTAAGCAGCCAGACCCTGCGCGGTTGCGCTCGTCGCGCCCGTCGTGTTGATCACCGCACTGTCCATGTGGAAACCGTTCGTATCCACCCCATACGTCGGGTCACCCACCTGAACCATCGCGCCCGTACCCGTGTACAGAAACACTGTGCCGCCCTGGCTCCCGCTCGCCGTGCTGGCGCCCCGCGACGCACATCCGCGCAGAGTTACATTCCTTGTCCCCGCAGTCACAATTAGCTGGTTTGCCGTCGAAATCGTAGCGCACGGCAGCAGCACCGTTGCATTCGCCGTCGATATCCGAACGCTCGATCCCATCAAAAGCGTTCCGGAAAAATTCCGCCCATCGCACGTTCCCCCATAGGCCGCGTTCACCGTGCCCAGGCACGCCTGCAGCTTCGCCCCGAAGTCAACCCCGGGAAACTGATCCACCGGATACGAACTTCCCAGTCCGCTATTTGCCAACAGCCCTGAATAGCTTCCGCCGCCCGGCAACGTTCCGCCGCCTCCGGCCAACTGCGTCCCATAGCTCTGCGATCCCGCCGCATTCCACACCGTGTAACCACCGGTCCCTCTCAGCAGGTTTCCGCCGAATAACGACATGTTCTGACCCGAGATCAGGTTCACCGGCGCCGCCGTATCCCAGCTCCCCATTACATTCACACTGGCCGTCGTCGTTCCCGAGCACCCAAATCCGCCCTGTGTCACTGCAACAGTTCCAATCGACCCATTGCTGTTCACCGTCGCCGTTGCCTGTGCCGTGCAGCTCCCGCTGAACAAAATCGGAACCTGCGTTCCATAGGGATCGAATCCCAGTCCATGCTCCACGCCCACCGTAACCCCGCTCAACGCCCCGCCCGCCGCCGCCACCGTCAGTTGCGGCTGCACCACGGTCCACAACGGATTCACCATCGGAGTGCGCACTATCCAGCCCTGCTGCGTTCCCGCAAAGTCCAGCACCAGCCCCGTCGGCGGTTCGCCCGTTGCAGCCGAGTTCCCAGACACCGCCACCACGTTATCCAGCACGTTATGCGAGCCCGCTGCCGCCGTGAACCCATGTGTCCCATGAACCGTAATGTCTTCCCAGCGGTTCGAGTCCGAATTCAGCCCCGCTGGTGTGCTCCCCGGCAGCGCCGGAATCGCAATTCCCGTATTCAATCCGTTAATGTCGATATTCCGGAACTCGCTCCACTGCGGCCACTGCGCAAGATAAAGCCCGCACGTATGCGTCGAGTGCGCTCCCGGATACTGCGCCGCCATCGGGTCCACACCCGTCACCACAATCTCCAGGTTCTCAAGCTCCGCCACCTGCAATCCGTTTCCGCCCGCTCCCGTCACCGCCGGCATCGCAATCGCGCAGTTGCCCACCGCCCACGCGGCGCCAGTCCCCGTCGTCCCGGAAAGCCCGTTCCCGCCACGAGAGAAAATGGAATTGCCCTCCATCGGCCGGCTCACCGAGCAATTTCCAGCCGGCATCCTTCCCACCGCCGATGAACAGGAAACATCCACGCTCTGATCTACATAGATCGTTAAATCGTGAAGCCGCGTATAACTCAGCAGATTCACACTATCCGGTGCCGACGCCAGCACATCCATCCCCGGAAATCCCATCAGCGCCGATACCTGCTTCCCAAAACCGCCAATCGACTCCCCATGCCAAATCAGCGTCCGCGTCTTGCATGTCCCTTGCGGAATCGTCAACGACACTCCATGCGTCTCGGCGTAATTGATCGCCGATTGCAACGCGCTCGTGTCGTCCGTTAACCCATCGCACACCGCGCCGAATTCCTTCACGCTGCGCTCAAACTGCTGCGCGCTCTTCTGCCGCAAATCCCTCACATACACGCCGTTCGGATTCGTGAAGCTATCCGTCCCTGCGTAGGTCGGCGGAATCTCCACCGCTCCATTCGTCCCCGCCGCGCTCACCGCAGCCTGTATCGTTGCTTGTGGGCTTCCCGCCGCCGGAGCCTGCAACCCGTTCACTGCCGGCGTTACCAGCGCCCCTGTCATAGTCCCGCCCGCCAGTGGCACCGCCTGCGCAAACGTTGAATCCACGTAATGCTTGTCGGCCGCCTGCATCGGTTGCGTTGGATCCCCATTGAGAAAGAGAGTCCCGCTCAGCGTCCCGCCCAACGCCGTCAATTGATTCAACGACGCCGCTGATATCGCCTGGTTCACATACGCCTGGCTCACCGCCTGCACCGCCTGCGCCGCCGGCATTACCTGCGCCTGCACTGACCCCAGACTCGCCTCCGCCGCTGTCGGAACAACCCAATACTGCGTGCTCGTCGTCCCGTCGCTCATCTGGAAGACTGCCGTGTAATAAAGCCCCGCCGGCGTGGCCCCAACATTCGCAGCCAGATTCACGCTCAGAAATCCATCCGGCAATATCGTCACCATCATGTGGCCAGCCGTGATCGATAGCCCCGTAGCCGTAGTAAATGCAGGCCAGCTCACGCTCACTGTCCCCGCGCCAGCCTGCCCGTTCGCCAGATACACCGTCCCCTGAACCGTCGTCGTGCTTACCGCCTGCGCGCCGCCAACACCACCTGATACCACCGCCATCAGGCAGAATCCCAACACCATTCCCAGCCCGTGTCCTAGTTTCAGTCCCATCCGTCTTCCGGCTTCAAACCACGCGTCTCTTGTGTGTCGTCCACCGGATTCGCCGACCCGCGAAGGATGAAGCTGTGCCCCTTTCATCGGACGATTTTGTCCGATGAGTGGGAGTCCGCGGAACATCACGGCGTCCTGTCTTGTTGAACCTGCATTTTTGTCTCGCTCTAGCTTCATTCGAATGTCATCCTCATTCCCGGTAAGAGCCGCAAAAGTAGACTCCAATCTCTGCCGCTCACACCGCGTAGTCCAGCCCGTCACCCGAACCGGGCTTCCATCTTGCAGCGTCCCTTTGCCGCAGCTGTCCAAGTCCCCGGCCCTTCATCCAAATTGCCCTTAAGCTGCTTTGACAAGTAACCGAACTGTCGTGGAATGCCATCAGCACCCCACGTCCCGGCCGCAAGGCCCATAACCGAACGGGTCGATTGCAAATCGCCGGCAATCGTATGCGCCCAGATGGCCAGAAAAAGTTAGGGAGAGCCTCGTCAGCTCTCCCCATTCACAGTCATTACGCCCGGAATGATCTAAGGTTAACTGAACCCGCCGATATCATATGCAACGGTCCAAAACCAAGCTTTCGACCTTGCTTTCAATAACTTAATCAACTATTTAATAGCCCCCATCGTTGACAAGCCATTTCAACTCCACTTCGAACCCCAGAATTGTCGACCACTAACCACTGACAACTAACAACTAACAACTGACAACTGACCACTGACCACTGTCTTTGCGCTACCATATCCAAGTGACCGCCCCAGCCACCCACGATCCCACCCTCCTCGTCCACGGCGGTGCCTGGGCCATCCCTGCCGAAGCCGCTGCAGCCCATCGGCAAGGTGTCCGCGAAGCTCTCGAAACCGGTTATAAAGTCCTTGCCCTTGGCGGCTCCGCCCTCGACGCCGTCGAAGCCGCTGTCACCGTCCTTGAAGACGACCCCACCTTCGACGCCGGCCGCGGCAGCTTTCTCACCTCCGACGGTCGAGTTCAGCTCGATGCCCTGCTCATGGACGGCGGCCGTATGAAGGCCGGCGGAGTAGCCTGCGTCGAGCGCCTTCGCAATCCCATTCAGGCCGCCCGCCTCGTCCTCGAGCAAAGCCCCCACGTCTACTTCGTCGGCGCAGGTGCTGAGCAGTTTGCCGCCGCGCACGGCATGATCCTCATCGACAACGCCGAACTCGTTCTCCCCCGCGAGCGCGAACGCCTCGCCCACGCCCAGGCCCGCCAGGCCGCCGGCTTCCGGGACGAGACCTTCTCCGGCGAAATCCTCCTCGACGACAAGGACCCCGAAACCGAATTCAAAGGTAATTTAGATTCCGACTTTCCCATCACCACCCAACAAGCGTCAGCACCCGACGAAGGCAATTCCACCGAACCAAATCCCGGCAAACATTGGTGGCAAAAAAAGTCCGCCCAACCCGGTTGGGACACTTACGACACGCCGGGTGCCCCGGGTCCCGATTTTGGAACTTGGGATCCAACAAAGGACAGCCACGACACCGTCGGCGCAGTCGCCCTCGACGCCCGCGGCAACCTTGCCGCCGCAACCTCCACCGGAGGCACCCTAAACAAAACCCCCGGCCGCGTCGGCGATTCATCCTTAATTGGTTGTGGCTGCTACGCCGACAATCTGGCCGCGGCGGTCTCCTTAACCGGCTGGGGCGAGCCCATTATGAAATTGGTTTTAGGCAAGTGGGCCACCGACCGTGTAGCCGCCGGCTCAGCTCCAGAAATCGCCGCCCGCGAAGCCATCTCGTACCTATACAACCGCCTGGGCGGTCACGGCGGCATAATCCTGTTAGGCCCCGACGGCCGCTTCGGCCTGGCCCACAACACCCCGGCAATGGCCTGGGGCGTAGCCACCCCCAGCGGCCTCCAAACCGGCCTGACAGTGTGATCTGACTATGCTCGTCCTGGCCTCAGCATCCCCCCGCCGCCGCGAACTCCTGACCCAGGTCGGCTTCACCTTCCACGTCCATCCCGCCCACATCCCAGAAGACCCCCACCTCAACGAAGACCCCATAGTCTACGTCACCCGCTTAGCCCGCGAAAAAGCCGAAGCCGTCTTTGCTGAAATCACAAAAGATGGTGCCCCCGGTCCCTCGCAATTGGGGACCGGGGAGGGCAACAACCTCGACCCCCAATCCCTCACCGTCTTAGGCGCCGACACCACCGTAGTCCTCGACAACCAAATCCTAGGCAAGCCCGAAAACCCAGCCGACGCCGCCCGAATCCTCCGTCTTCTCTCCGGCCGCACCCACCGCGTTATCACCGGCGTAGCCCTTGTAACCCCCGCCCGAACCGAAGTAGCCGCCGAAGTCACCGCCGTCCAATTCCTTACCCTCTCCGACGAAGACATAGCCGCCTACATCGCCACCGGCGAGCCCATGGACAAAGCCGGCGCCTACGCCATCCAGGGCCGAGCCGCCCGCTGGATCCCCCGAATAACAGGCGACTACTTCAACGTAGTAGGCCTCCCCATTTCGCTAGTCTCCACCCTCCTCCAAACCACAAGCATTGAACTTAAGACTTAAAACTGAAAACTTAAGACTTAAAACTGACAACTTAAAACTGACAACTAGAAGCTGGTACCTATCTTCTCCCCCTTGTACCTAACCTCCGCCTCCGCCTTCTCCGTCTCCCCAATTCCAATGCCATGCCCGCTTCCCACCACCACAACGCGGAATGTCCGCTCCGTCAGCAACCCAGGGAACGTCCCCTGCCGCGCCCCGATCGTCAGCGTCTTCGCCCCATCGTCCCAATGCAGCGGAATCGTTGCATGCGCGCCCTTCTCATACGCATACCCGTCGTTCTGGTCCTCGTACAGCACAAAATCCCCATCCGCTCCCGGATAAATCCGCAGTTCGATCGGGTCCTCTGCCTTCTCTGTCGACCACTCCATCTTGGGCCCCAACGGCACAATCGATCCAGCCCGCACATACAGTGGCAGCTTTTCCAGCGGCGCATCCGCCTGTATCCGTTTTCCCCCATCCACCTTGTCGCCGGTCCAGAAGTCGTACCACCCAGCCTGCGGCAAATACACCGTCCGCGATGTCGCCCCCTGCGTATAAACCGGCGCAACCAAAATCGCCGGCCCGAACAGATACTCGTCCCCGGTATTCTGCGCCTCCACATCCTCCCGCCAGTCCATCACCAGAGGCCGCATCAGCGTCCCATGCTTTCTGGTCACCTGCCACGCCTCCGAGTAGATATACGGCATCAACCTGTATCTCAAGTTGTCGTAGTCCACCAGAATCTTCTGCGCATCCACCCCATAACTCCATAACTCGTTCTCGCTGGGATTTCGCGTCCCGTGCACTCTGAAAATCGGCGAAAACGTCCCAAACTGAAACCACCTAACAAACAATTCGCGGAACTTCGGGTTCGCCAGATCTCCCCCCGAAATAAACCCTCCAATATCCGTTGTCCAATACGGCATCCCCGAAATCGAGTAGTTCAACCCCGCCGGTATCTGCCGTTGAAACGTAACCCAATCGCTCAGCACGTCCCCCGACCAGGCCGTAACCCCAAACCTCTGCGCGCCCGCATATGCCGACCGCGACAGGATAAACACCCGCTTGTCCAGCGACGCTGCCTGCTGTCCCTCGCTCACGCCGCCCACGTGAAACAGCGGATAAGCATTCGCATACCGCGCCCCCGATCCCACATACAATTTGTTGTTGGTAAGTATGTTGTCTTCGCGTCCCTCCGTCTCCGGCTCATCGGTATCCAGCCACCACGCGTCCACGCCCTTGGCAAACAGCGCCGTGTTCGCGTTTGCCCAATACTGCTTCCGCGCCGCCGGGTTGGTCGGGTCATAAAGCGCCTGCCCCACCGGATGGAAACTCGGCTGCACCATCTTCGAAATAAACCAGCCGTTCTTGTCCCACTCCTTGTAGGTGTCGCTCCCCGGCCTGAAGTAAGGCCATATCGATACCATCAGATGAAAGTGCTCCCCGTGCAGCGTGTCGATCAGTCCCTGCGGGTCGGGATAGTGCGGGTTCCACTTCATCTCCCCCATCGTCACCCACCAGAACCAGTCCTGCACAATGTTGTCCACCGGGATATGCAGCGCGCGATACTTCGCCGCCACTCCCTCAATCTCCGCCTGCGACTCGTACTTGTTCTTGCATTGCCAGAACCCATAAGCCCACCGGCCAAACAGCGGCACCTCGCCCGTCAGTTCCCGATAGCGCCCGATAATCGCATCCGGCTCCGGCCCATAGATAAAGTAGTAGTCCACCCGGTCGGCAACCTCCGCGCTCAAGTACATCGCATGGATGAACCGGTTGTTCATCACGCTCCGCGAAGCGTTGTTCCAGAAGATCCCATAACCGTTGGTAGAAATCAGCAGCGGAATCGCAATATTGGTGTTCTCCTGCGACAAGTCCACCGTCTCCCCGCGATAGTTCCACACTCCCGCCTGATGCTGTCCCAGCCCATAGAACCCCTCATGCGACCCATAGATCGGGAATACCACTTCGGCATGAAACGTCTTCTCCCCATTCACCTCCACCGGCCTCAGGCTGCGATACCCATCCGTGGTCAGCGGCCTCCCGGGCATTCTGCGCCCGGTCGATCCCGGCCCGGTAGCAGCGGCCCCCGTCGCCCCTTCCGGAACTACATAGTGCACCGCCCCACTTCCCCGCTCAATCATCACCCTCAGCTTGGCCGTCGACAGAGTAATCGCCCGGTCGTCCGAACTCACTTCGAACGCCGCCCCCGGCCAGTCTTTCTTCACCACCACCCAGTCTGAAGCGCGCGCCGGAGCATTGTCCGCAAGCGGCGAATACGTCACATGCAGCACATCTTCTGCGTTCACCTCCAGGCGCAGCACCCCATCCTTCTGCTTCACCTCCAGCCCCTGTGCGGTCTTCGCAAAACTCACTACCGGATTCGGCGTATTCCAC
>CAYWMR010000087.1:0-14125 GCA_964458965.1 uncultured Occallatibacter sp.
CGATGAGTCTGATTCAGCCACAGCTCGCGCAACCTTTCAACTTCGACCAGTTGCAGCAGACCGTCGTGGTCCGCAGCGCAATCGGCCGGCTGCTCGTTGCCTGCGCGCTGGGAGGGCTCGTGGGTCTTGAGCGCGAGTTTAGCCGCAAGGCCGCCGGTGTCCGCACTAACCTGCTCATCTCCATGGGCGCTGCATTTTTTACGCTTCTTTCCGCGGTGCTGGCCGGCGACGGAAGCCCCAACAAGGGACAGGTGGCCTCCAACATTGTCCAGGGCATAGGCTTCCTTGGCGCGGGTCTCATCATCCATAACCGCAGCCGCATCAGCGGACTCACCAGCGCTGCCAGCATCTGGGTCGTAGCCTCCATCGGAATGGCCTGCGGCGCAGGTCTTTATGCGACGGCCATCATGGCCACCATCGTTATCATCGTGGCGCTGGAAGTGGTCGGCATCCTCGAGAGACGCGGAAATCTCAAAATGTACCCGCTTACCTACGAGGCTCGGGGTCAAGACCAGACCGGCATGATGAGGTCGATTCTCGACGCCATGGACAAGGCGGGCCAACGTCTCACCGGTGTTGAATCCGACGCCATCGGCGATCTGCAGCGGGTGACCTTTTCACTCAACGCCACCAATCGCCAGCACAAACAGCTGCACTTGAAACTAATCGCCGAGCCCGCCATCGACAAGTTGCTGACTTTCCGCGACCCGGAGGAAGATTGATTCCCTTCACCAAGGCTCACGCCTGTGGCAACGACTTTCTGATCGTTACGGAAAGCGTCGCCGAAGGTTTGGACTGGCCCGCCCTTACCCGCCGCCTTTGTGCCCGCACGACGGGCATCGGCGCCGACGGCATCGAGTTTTTTGCCTGGACGGGCCCGGAGTCGGGCCGCATTCGCCTGCACAACGCCGACGGCTCCATCGCCGAAATCAGCGGCAATGGCACCCGCTGCGTGGCTGCGTGGATGGCGGCCATGCTCGGCTCCGTGCCCGGCAATGAGCTCCACATTGCAACCGATGCCGGCCTCCGCGTGTGCAAGGTGAACTCGGTAAGCGCCCCGGTCGAGTCCGGTCCGTTCTCGGTCGAGGTCACCACCGGCATGGGCGTTCCCACCTTTGCGCCCAAGGCCGTCTCCCTTGGGGATGGAGCGAAGATCTATGGTGTCGCGGTCTCAACCGGCAACCCACACTTCGTCATCGCCGTCGACAATCCAGAATTTGCCGTAGCCGGTCAGCCGTGGCAGTCCATCGGCGAGGAAATCTGCATGCACCCCGATTTTCCCCGGCACACCAATGTTGAATTCGTTCGCATCGTCAATCCAGCCGAAATCGAGATTCGCATCTTCGAGCGTGGCGTTGGTCCAACCACATCCTCCGGCACCGGCAGTTCCGCATCGGCCACCGCGGCGCTGGCCCTCTGGGGGTGCAAGTCGCCCCTCACCGTAACCGCACCAGGAGGCGCACAGACCGTAGCCTGGGACGAGTCCGGCACGGAATTGACCCTGACCGGGCCGGCGGCTTTGATTGCCCGTGGCGAGGCCTGGTAACGTGACGAATCTGCTCAGACCGCCAGCCGTCTCGCCCGGCGCAACCATCGGCATTGTTGCTTCCGCTTCCTTTGCCAAACCGGAGCGCGTCGATCAAGGCTTGGCTCAGTTACGTCTGCAGGGCTTCACGCCTCATCCCGGCAAATACGCACTTGAGCGCGGCCCGCTCTTCTTTGCCGGCAGCCCCGTGCAGCGGCTGGACGATTTGCAGCAGGCTTTCGCGGACCCCGGCTCGAGCGCGATTATGTGCGTGCGCGGCGGTTACGGCTCAAATTATCTTCTAACCGGCCTCGATCTGGACCTGGTCCGCGCGCACCCCAAGCCCTTCTTTGCCTACAGCGACCTGACTGGAATTCAACTCCACCTGCTCGATCAACTTGGGCTTCCAGCGTTTCACGGCCCCATGCTGGCAGCCGATTTCTACCTCGAAGATGGTGTCCATATACCCAGCTTTCACTCGGCGCTTGCCGGCGACACTTACACCTTGGGAGCAGCCGAGGGCCTTCGTGTTTTGAAGCCCAGCCCCACACCCATCCCCGCACGCGGCATCCTCTACGGAGGCTGCCTCAGCATTCTGGTCGCGCTGCTCGGCACGCCATGGGAGCCGGATACCGAAGGCAAGCTGCTGTTCCTTGAAGACACGGGCGCAAAGCCCTACCAGATCGACCGCATGTTGTGGCAACTTCTCCACGCCGGCAAGCTGGACGGAGTGAGCGCCATCGTCTTCGGCGAAATGCTCGACTGCGCATCTCCCGGAGCGGACCCGGAACTGCTCGAACAGGCGATCCTGCATGCGCTCGAAGACTGCGACATTCCCATCGCCATCGGTCTTCGAAGCGGTCATGTATCCCGCCAGAATGTTACGCTCACCTTTGGCGTGGAAGCCGAGCTTCATGCATCCGGCGAACCTGAATTGCGCCTCCTCGAACCGGCAGTGAAAAAATAGGGACCAGGGACCAGGGACTAAGGGACTCGCTATGCGTAAGACAAAGCTGTCGGCGGTGGGACAATGAGTAAGCACATTCACCTCAGCGGAATCTGCGGCACGGCAATGGCTTCGCTCGCCGGCCTGTTGCAGTTGCGAGGCCACCGCATCACCGGCTCTGACAGTGCAGCCTACCCGCCCATGAGCGACCTGCTCCGTTCGCTCGGAATTCCCATCCTCGAGCCCTATGCCGAGTCCAATCTCTCGCCCGCCCCGGATCTCGTCGTGATCGGCAACGCGCTCTCCCGCGGTAACCCTGAGGTCGAGTGCGTTCTCGACCAGCGCATTCCCTTCACCTCCATTGCCGCTCTGCTGCACGAGGAGTTCCTCACTGGCCGCGACTCCCTGGTCATCGCCGGCACGCACGGCAAAACCACCACCACCAGCATGCTGGCCTGGATCTATCAGACCGCAGCCCGCGAGAATCCCGCGTTGGAACCATCCTTCCTCATCGGCGGAGTGGCGGAGAATTTTGACACCAGCTTCCAGCTTCGACCCACGCGCACCTTCATCGTTGAGGGCGATGAGTACGACACCGCATTCTTCGACAAGGGCCCAAAGTTCCTCCACTACTTTCCCGACGCCCTCATCCTCACCCATGTCGAATTCGATCACGCCGACATCTACGCCGATCTCGATGCCGTCAAAACCGCCTTCAAGCGCCTTGTCAACCTGGTGCCTCGGCGCGGCCTCATCGTGGCCTATGACGGCAGCGAAAACGTGACCGAATGCATCGCCCATGCGTTTTCTCCCGTCGAGCGCTATGGCTTCAACGAAGGCTCCCACTGGCGCATCCAGAATCTGCGCCACGGAGACGGCCTCACCCGCTGGGAAGTTTGCCGCGGCGGCGTGCTGTGGGCGGAGTTCGAAATGAATCTGGCCGGCGAGCACAATGCCCTCAACGCTACCGCCGCCGCCGCGCTCGCCAGCGGGCAAGGCATTCCATCTTCAGCCATCCACTCCGCGCTGGCCAGCTTCAAGAGCGTCAAGCGCCGCCTTGAAGTGCGCGCCGAAATCGGCGGCATCACCATCATCGACGACTTTGCCCACCACCCAACCGCTATCCGTGAAACCCTCCGCGCGCTGCGCTCCGTCTATCCACAATCGCAGCTCTGGGCGGTCCTGGAGCCGCGCTCAAACACCCTTCGCCGCAAGGTTCTTCAAGCCGACCTTGTTGCCAGTCTGCGCCTCGCCGACCACGTGGTCCTGGCCGGTGTTTATCAGCAGCAACGCATCCCTGAAGCCGAGCGCCTGCACCCTGAAGATGTGGTGCGCGCTCTCAATGAAGAGGGCTCCACACGGGCCGAGCTCTTTCCCAATGTCGAAGCAATCGTCGACAGCATAGCGCCACGCCTGCAATCTGGAGACGTCGTCGCAATCCTCTCCAACGGCGGCTTCAACGGCATCTATGAGAAACTGCCCGCGCGCCTCAAGGCCATCCAAACCTGAACATCGTGTCTCTTAGATTCAAAGACAAGCGCCGAAAACCGCCGCGGAAAGCCCCTCGATGATCGCATCCTTTACATTGCTCGCAGTGATCCTGTTTCTCAGTATCCCGGTGGCGCTCGTTCTGATTCCGTTCACGGTTCTCACCGGCAATGTGATACCGCTCTATCGCACCTCCATCTGGATTGTGCGCACCGCTTACTCATTGGCCGGGATTCAGGTAGTGAGCGAAGGGCGGGATAACGTGCCCGCGAACACCGCCTGCATCTTCATGTCGAATCATCTTTCCAACCTCGATCCGCCCGCGCTGCTGCCGCAGATTCCTGGGCGCACCGCGGCGTTCTTCAAGCGCTCGCTGATGAAAATCCCTGCGCTGGGTTACGCCATGCGGCTGGCTGGGTTTGTGCCCGTGAGCCGCGACGGCAGCGTGCAGGGCGCGCAGGAGAGCGTAGCCGCCGCACGCAAAGTACTGGAGCAGGGCATTCACATCACAACGTTCGTTGAGGGCACGCGCTCCAAAGACGGCCGCTTGCTGCCCTTCAAGAAAGGCCCGTTCTATCTCGCGATGCAGACCGGCGCGCCGTGCATTCCCGTTTCGCTGTGGGGCACGGAAGGCCTGATGGCCAAGGGGAGCGTGCGCATCCGCCCCGGCACGGTGCACATCGTCTTCCACGCGCCGTTGCACCCATCCAACTTCGCCTCCCGCGAGGACCTGCTGGAAGCGGTACGCGCCTCAATCGCCTCCGGCCTGCCGGAGTGGATGCGAGGATAAACGACCGAACTCCCTACGGCTGCACAATCGCGTTATACCCATCGTTCATCAACTTCAGGCGCCAGCCGTTGGCCTCGTCCCTGCTCGTGAACGGCCCAATCCGCACATGGATCAGTCCATCCGTCGCGTCGCGCTGGGCTGTAACCGCATAGCCGCGCTTGCGCAAGGCAGTTCCCAAAACAACCGCGTCTTCAGGGTTCGCAACAGCCGCAATTTGCACCATCAGCGCGCCGCCTGAAGGCATAGGCTGCACAATCGCTGGCGCTACCCCTCCAGGCAGTGGCGCAGCAGGCGCGTAGGAATGCTGGGAGAGTGCGGGCCGAATCTGCGGCCCGCTTGCCGCACCCGACTGCGGAGAAGGTTCCTGAGCCGGTGCCACAGGTGTCGCCCCGCCCGTAGCTTCTGAAGGCTGCGAGGCTGAATTCGGAGTGCTGCCCGCATCCAGCGGGGCAGTTGGATCGGAAGAATCGAGCGCGGCAGACTGTGGCCGGTTGTTTGCCGTTGTCGCCGATGGCTTGGACCTCGAAGTGTCTGCCTGCAGAGAAGACGGTACCCCGGCCACCGCCTGCTGCACGGTCGCCGGAGCCCCGCGATGGCCCACCCAATAGCCCAATCCGAAGCAGACCCCGCAGAGCAGAACCAGCCCGAAAGCGACGCCCACCAGCACAGTGGCGCTCAACGTCAGTTCCGTCTCGCGCACATCCGTTGCCGGCTCAACCGCCTCGGCGTCGAACAGTCCCCTCATACCATGCCCCCGAACTCCTGAGCCTTCCCCGACTCCAGAGCCCACCCCAATCCAATTCGTCTTAGGGAGTTAGACGAATTCTACGGCTTTTCCGGAGGCGGCGTTCCCAACGACCCGATTTTATTTAACAGCGTAAGCAACTCCATCGGCAGCGGGAACACAATGGTGGTGTTCTTTTCCACGCCAATCTCAGTCAGCGTTTGCAGGTAGCGCAACTGCAGCGTCATGGGCTGTGTGGCCATCAGCGTGGCCGCATCTACCAGCTTTTGCGCGGCGTTGAACTCGCCCTCCGCGTGGATGATCTTCGACCGGCGCTCGCGCTCCGCTTCAGCCTGCTTGGCCATGGCGCGCAGCATCGTCTCGGGCAAATCCACCTGCTTCACTTCCACTGAAACAACCTTTACCCCAAACGGTTCTGTTCGCTGGTCGATGATGGTCTGTATGCGCAGATTCAGCTTGTCGCGATGGCTGAGCAGTTCGTCCAGTTCCACTTCGCCCAGCACCGAACGCAGCGTGGTCTGCGCAAACTGCGAGGTCTGGTAAACATAGTTCGCCACCTTGATGGCGGCGTCGTTGGGGTTCACCACGTAGAGCGTGACCACTGCATTCACTTTCAGGGTTACGTTGTCGCGCGTAATCACGTCTTGTGGCGGAACCTCAAGCACGTCTTGCCGCAGCGAAATGCGAACGATCTGGTCGAATGGACGGAAGACCAGAATAATTCCAGGCCCTTTTGGCACCGGCAATGCGCGGCCGAGCCGGAAAATTACCGCGCGTTCGTAGTCGCGCAGGATCTTGATCGAGTTCAAAACGTACAGGGCGACGATGGCAACAACAATCAGGACTGGATACATTTGGATTCCTCACTCAGCACGGATTGTACTCCTGCCGGCATTTCACGTGGAGGTCAAAAGGCAGCATTTACGCGGCTGGCCGGTTCGGCTCCGCGGGTGTCACTCGCAGCAGATATTGTTCATGGCCCACCACCCGAAGCTGAACCCCCGCAGCCACCGGCTCGCTGGCCACCGCCTCCCAGATTTCCCCTTCGACGAGCACGTGTCCCTCGGGCGCCAGCGGCTCCATTGCCTTGGCGTTTCGACCCACTAGTGCATCCGCGCCCAACAAGCTCTTCATGCGGCGCGCCCGCACCGCCAGCCGCACCAGAAACACAGTAATCAACCCGAAGGCCGCGCTCACTGAAAAAGCGACAGACTTCGTGATCCCCATCTCCGGGACAGGCGCGGCAACCAGCGTCAGCATTCCAAACGTCAGGCACACAATCCCCGCAATCGCCAGCACCCCGTGCCCGCCGAACTTGGCCTCCAGCAGCATCAATACCAACGCCGCCACCAGCAGCAGCACCGCGGTATAGCGAATCGGCAGCAGATCCAGCGCAAAAATCGCCAGCAGCACCATCAGCGTGCCCAACGCCCCTGGAACGATGGTCCCCGGCACATTGAATTCCAGATAAATCAGCAGCGCTCCGCCCACCAGCAGCAGCAAAGCGATATTCGGGTTCACCAGCCAGCCCAGCAGCCGCTCGCGCAACGTAGGCTCCAGCACTTCAATCCGCGCGTTGCTCAAATGCAGTGTCAGCCTGGCTCCATCCATGCGCGTAATCTCGCGCCCGTCAAGCGTTGCCAGCAGTTGCGCATCGTTGTTGGAAATCACGTCGATCAAGTGCTTGTCAAGCGCCTCCTCGGCGGTATACGAGTGCGACGTTGATGCGGCGGCCAAAGCAGCCTCAAGGTTGCGGTTGCGCTTGGTCACATAGGAGCGCAGATGAGCCTCAGCGTCGTTCTCCACCTTCTGGCTCATGGTGTCGTCCATCTTGCCCAGCTCTGACACCACATGGGCCGCGCCGGCATTGGTCCCCGGAGCCATCGCAGCCACATCGGCCGATTCCATCAGGTAAAAGCCCGCTGACCCCGCCCGCGCCCCCATCGGCGATACAAACACAATCACCGGAACGCGCGAATTCAAAATGGCGCCCGCCATGCCGTACATCGAGTCCAGCAGCCCTCCCGGCGTGTCCAGTTCCACCAGCAGCGCCTGCGCTCCATCGGAATTGGCCCGCGTTATCGCCCGGTCCAGTTCCCCTGCGCTTACCGGCTGAATGGTGTCTTGCAGCACCAGCTTGTCTACCCTCGGCTGCGGTGCCGCCCCCTGTGCCGCCACGTTTAGGGACCCCAATCCCAGGGCTCCGAGAAAAGCCGCAACCAACCCGATGAGAACCGCGAACCTCCATATGTGATGAACCATGGCTTGCTCCCTTCAAGGCCGTCCCGCAAATCCAGCTAACCGGCCTTACTTCTTCTCCGCTTCCCGAGCCTCAATCTGTCGGCGCAACTCCCCAGCCGCCCGGCCCGTGGGAGCCAGCTTCAAGGCTTCGCCGGCTTCTTTGTCCGCCTCTTCAAGCTTTCCACTCGCCAGTTCGAGCCGTCCCAGCACCAAATACGCATCCACCGACGGCGTCAGTTTCAACGATTCGCGCGCTTCCTTCCGCGCAGCCTCGGCATCGCCGGTCCGTTCGCGCACCTCGGCCAGCCCGGTATGAGCCTCGGCAACCGTGTTGTCGATTTCCAAAGCAGTCTGATAAAGCCGCTCCGCCTCCAGCAGCAATCCGCGGTTCAGGTAGTCCCGCGCCTGGCTCGCCAGCGTCAAGGCCCGCTTCTGCGGCGTCAGCGCCGCCAGCCTGGTAGCGCCCACCATGTCCAGCATCATCGCCGCCTGCCGGAAAGCGACAGCATCGAAGTTGCGCGCCACCCGTTCCAGCGGATCGGTCGCTCGCTCCGTCGCAGCGCCGGTGTTCTGTCCAGCGGGGGACTGGGCCTCCGGCTCGTTCCACGCATTCTTCTGGAGCGCCAGGGCTTCGCTGTCGTTGGGCCGCAAACGCAGGCACTGCGCCAACTCAGTCAATGCCTCCGTAGTGTCCCCGCGGCGCTTCAGGCTCACCGCCAGATTGAAATGGTAGTCCGCGGCGCTCGGATCGGCTTCCACCGCCTGGCGAAACAGCGCAATGCCGTCGTGACCCTGACGGCTCACCGCAACCGCCTGGTTGTTCACCACTTCGGCCAGCGGAAGCACGCGCGCCACATCTGCAAACGCCGCTTCGGCCCTGGGGTAGTTGCCACTGAACACCAGCGAAAGCCCGCGAAAGAAACCCGCCTCCAGAGCGTCCGGATCGTTGCGCTCCACCTTGCCGAAGGCCTTTGCGGCTTCTTCGTACTGCTGCGCGTTGTAGTCCTCCCGGCCCAGTGCCATCCACGCCGGGCTGAACGCGGGATTCAACGCCACTGCCCCGTTCAGGTGGCGCAACCGCTCATCGTGGTCGGGCTCGGTTATCCCGCGTATGTACTGCTCGAAGGCTTCCAACTGCACTCCCGCGCCGGCCGCCACAAAGGTGTCTTCCGAGCCGTTGAAGCCGGGGTCCAACTGCTTTGTCAGCTTCCACGCGAGGGAGTCGAAAACGCCGATCAGGTCCTTCATTTCGCCGCGTGCGGATACTGGCTCGCTCATCCGCAGGTGCGGTACGTCCACCACTTGCGCCTCGGCCACAATCCCCGTGCCATCGGTTACGAAGCTGCCCACAACAATCGAATCGGCATCCAGCGTCTCGGCCAGCTTCAGCGAACTGGCCCGCGAGGGCTTAAACCCCTGCGGCAGCCCCAGATGGTCCAGCGCATACATCCTGTCCGCGCGGTTCATCGGCGCAAATCCCACTGCGGCAAACCGGCTGCCCAGAACCTCCGGCGCAGCTTCGCGAACCCACTCCAGGCTCGGCTGCCCGCTGCGGTTGTCAAACGGGAGCACCAGCAGGATGCGCCCGCGGCCGCCGGTCGAGCCCATATCGGCCTCCGCCTGGCCTCGCGCGCAAATTTGAAGCGCCGGGGCGAGCATCGGCAGCATCGCAGCGGCGAAAGCAATTCGCCGGATCGCAAAGAAGCGGGATGAGAAAAAGGTAGCCACAACAGGCTGATTATAGGCGCTGCGGCGTTCAGCCTGCGCAAAGCCGCAGCCCGCGGCGGCGTCGGCTCAATTTGGCTTGCTGCCATGTCTCCGTGGCTCTGATACCATTTCCTCGATTTCCATTTTCCGAAAAGCTCTGAAAAGTCTCGCTGATTGAAGGCAACTCTCGGCTTCGCGGCGCTCAAAACCACCGCTGGCGTCCTGGCCGCGAGGCAAGCCAGCGGGAATCCCATTGTACGGAAAGGCCGGTCAGGCACATGCTCCGCAAAGCCCTCGCATCGAGCATCTATTACAAGGCCTGTTGCTTTGTTTTTTACTTTGTGGTCGCGGCCGCGTCGTTCAATGGCTATTACCACAAATGGCATTTCGCTGAGCTGGATGCGCCAGGCGACGATCTCAGATACCACTTTGAAATGATGATGGACGGAACCGCATACCGGCCATACGTTCAACGGCAACTGTTGCCCGCCGCCGCCAACTGGATCGACAGTGCAGTGCCTCGCTCCTTTGAAACCTGGCTATACTCCTGGCAGAATGGTCCTAACGCGCATATGGACCAGTTTTTCGATACCCAAACGGCCGAGAACCCCGACTACTTTTTCCGATACCTGATCGTCTACATCATCACCTTCCTGTTCACTTTGCTGGCGGTCTACGCCATGTACCTGGTGTGCAGGGAGCTCGAGATACCTCCTCCCGCCGCGGTTTTCGCGCCTGCCATCGTCATTCTTCTCTTCCCTTACATCGAGAGCGAAGGCGGCTTCTTCTACGACTATCCAGAGCTGGCGTTCCTGGCGCTCGCCGTCTGGGTCGCGCTCAGGTTTCCCTGGTGGTCGATCCTCCCCATCGCCGCGCTGGGAGCATGGAACAAGGAGTCCTTTGTGCTGGTCATCCCCACCCTTTATCCCTTCATCCGGCGACGCTGTTCCCGTCCTGTCGCCTGCCTGGGGGTCGCTGTTCTTTGCCTGGTCTGCGTCGCGGTTTACTACCCCATCCGCCTGCGGTTCGCGCACAATCCCGGCGGTGCGCTGGAGTTGCATTGGCGCGATCAACTCAGTTACTACGCGCATCCGCTTAACCATCTCTTCGGAATCGAGATGACCTACGGTCTCCTGGCGGTCAAAGCATTCTCAGTGGTCCCTATGACCCTGCTCGCATGGACTCTCTGGCGCGCATGGCGCTATCTTCCAGGCGTCGTCCAGCGCCACGCGATCATAGCGGCGGCCATCAACATCCCACTCTATCTTCTGTTCTGCTGGCCAGGCGAGATACGCAATCTCAGCCTGTTGTATGTAGTCTTTCTGCTCCTGCTGGCGGTGAACTTGAATCATTGGATCGCCGGCTTTGCAATGGCCAAGTCTGCGTCCAGCCAGCCCTGAGTTGCCAGGTGTCCCGCATCTCGCCCCGCCAAGCCTCAATTCCCCGTCGGAATAATCCCCGCGTTCTCCACCATCAGAATCACCGTTCGCTCTGGCGCGCGCGTTCGATGAACCGATCCTTTCGGCACCACAAACCCCTGCCGCGGCGAAAGCTCAACCACCCGGTCTTCCAGGTCGATCAGCAGCTTGCCCTCCACAACATAAAAGAACTCGTCGTCCTCATCGTGCTTGTGCCAGTGGTATTCGCCTTCGATAATTCCCACCCGCACAACCGACTCATTCACCTTGCACAGCGTCTGGTTGAACCACTTATACTCGCAGCCATCAGCAAGAGCCTTCACATCGATAATCTCCAGCGGCGCATGAAGAATGTTCAACCGGGTTTCATAAGGGTAATCGACCACCGAATCAGCCATCGGACCTCCTCTTCCTATCGATCTTTAAGCCACATTACCACGAGCGCGCCGAGTACGCCTGCCTTGCGATGCTGGGTGTGGAAGTGGCGTTGTACTCTCAAACCACTTGCATGTCGAGTCAAGATGGAGTGTAATCTCTACGCAGAGGTCTCGAATGACGCTTACGGCCAAATCCAACCCCAAGGCAGCTGCGCGGCAAATACGCAAGTCGAAGTTCCAAGCTGATCTTGCTCCAGCGGAAGATACCATGGTGCGTGCGCTCAAGGCCGAATTGCAACTGACCAGCAATTCGGACTTCCTCTCCGATGCGCTGACTCTTTTCCGCTGGGCTGTCTCCGAGCGCAAGCGCGGACACCGCATCGTAAGCGAAAGCTCAAGCGGCGAGCGGAGGATTCTGGTATTCCCGCGCCTGGAGCGCGTGGCTCCCGAACTGGATCTGCCCCGTGTGCAGATGGATTGGAGCGCCCGCGAGATCGAGAGTCTCCTGGAATTATCCCAAGGGCAACCGGCCGAGCCAACCGAAGCGCTCATTCGAGCCATGAGGCGATGAGTTGGCTATAACCATTCGCCGGCTCGAAGAACTCGATGGCACACTTGGCTTCGATTGCGGCAACGAACCGCTAAATAACTACCTGTCGAAGCACGCGTGGATCAATCAGCAGAAGTGTTCCATCGGCGTGACCTACGTGGCCGTGGACGAAACTGCGCCGCGAACTGTTCTCGGCTACTTCACGTTGGCAACGTCCAGCATTCCGCGCGACCGCCTGTCGAAAAAGCATGTGCGTGGCCTCCCACCCTATGATCTTCCGCTTATCTTGCTTGCACGTCTTGCCGTGGACAAGCGCTTCGCGGGGCATGGCTTAGGGCGGGTGCTGCTCTCCGAGGCATTCGGGATTGCTTTGCGTGTGGCTGGTGAAGTCGGCTGCAGGTGCATAGTTGCCGATGCCTATCGAAACATGGTTGGCTGGTACGCGAAGTTTGGATTCATTCCGATTGAAGGCGGAGCGGACACAGGACCGCAGAGGATGTTTCTGGACATTCGGACGATTCGCGCAGCAATCGGATCCGGATCTGCATTCGACTAAGGTCCTATTCAGACCTGTGACTGTCAGGACTGTTTTGAGACGGCACGCCGCAGTCCCGCGTCCTTGCTGAGAAGTGGTGCGCAAAAAGCGCTTCAAACAGCACAAGTTGTGCCTCGGTGCCTGGATTGCGGATCATGATCGTCACATTGCACTGTGAAAACGCAACATTGCCAGCAGTGCTAGCACTTTCTCACCCCACAGAGGCAGTTTTGTGCGCGAGAACGCATCGAAAACGCATGTTTTTTGCGCTGGTTTCGCGCTTAAACGGCCTTAGGATGCACCAAAATGCACTAACTTGTCACCGTTTTGCCTGAACACATTAGCACATGCAGCGCTGCGCGCGGCGTGCGCATATAACACCACATTCGCAGCCAGGCGCCTGGTGGATGGTTCAGCAGCGAGCCGGCCCCGGCGGACGGCGGTTCGCCCGGCTCCCACCGCACTCATCTGCCGTGGTTCCCCGATATCGTGTTTGCTGCTATCTGAACCCCGGCTCCGCCGTCCAGGCGCGCTTCAAACTGCCTGTTGAACCGAATCAAGGCAACCCACATTCCCTGGTCTTCGCCCTTCCACTCCAGCGTACCGCCCAGTTCATGCGCAATCGCCTCCGGCCCAAGGTCGTGATGCAGACCAAAGAAGCGCTCCTCCATTGCCTCGTTATCCAAGCCAAAACTCCGCAACAGAGATGGCGGGTCGTCCTTGGTGCTGAACACCAGCGCCGTCGAGTACTTCCAGGGCTCGGCTGCCGCCTTGTTAATCTGCGCGGGGGTAAAATCCTCCAGCGGGTAAACATCGTAAGGCTGCTTCAGATAGCCAAGCTCCGGGCGCGTCAGCTCGTCAGTTACCGGCCACGCCGATAGCACTGTCGAGCCCGGGTACCACTTGTTAAGCTGCGCAATCCCAGCCAGATGCAGCCTGACAACGTGCGCGTATGCCAGGTTATCTTCCGGCGCAAACCCATAAGGCGGATTCACAAACAGCCCCGCCACAAACGCCGCCGCTGAAAACACAGCCAGCCCCTGCCAATACGGCACCCGCCGGTAAAACGTGGCAACCGCCACCAGCAGTACCAGCGGATACATGGGCAGCAGATAGCGCGTCAGCAGCGCGCCGCCCAGCACGCTGAACAGCATTGCATTCACCAGCAGCAGAATGAGAATCCGCCACAGCACCGCTTTCGAGATCGTTGCCCGTTCGTGCCCCTCGGCGTCCAGCCTTGGCTTCAGCAGCAGGGCCGCATAGGTCATCAGTACCGGGACAAACAGATTCATATGCGCGGTCAGGTGCAGAATCCGGTGAACAAAAGCGGCTGCAATTCGTAGCGGATCCATTGTTGCCTGCGCGTTATAGCGCAGGAATTCGGGGTTTCCAAACAGGAAGCCGGTGTGCGCATAGTGCCAAAGGTACCAGCCGGCCAGCGGCAGCTCGCAGCTTGCCAGCCACGCCGCCTCGCGCCATCGCTTACCCCTGGCCGGCCCGAGCGCCCGAAAGCCCTCGACGAGGCTCAGCGCGGCCAGGGAGAGCGGAATCGCAATCGCCGTCTCCTTGCACAAGGCTGCGGCGGCAAACCACAGCGCCGCTGCCCAGGGCTTGCGATCCCTGTCGGGCAGCGCGTACACCAGCCCCCACAGCGTGCAGGCGGCGGCAAAGATATCCGCATGAGCCAGCGTGCTTTGCGCAAACCAGATGGGATAAAGCGCGGTAAGAACCACCGTCCAGAAGGCCACCGAGCCCACCCCCACCAGCCGCATGGCCAGCCGCCACACCGCCAGCAGGCCCAGG
>CAYWMR010000088.1:0-13941 GCA_964458965.1 uncultured Occallatibacter sp.
ATCTCCACCACTTCGCTCTACGGCGGCACCTACCATCTCTTCCACTACACCTTTCCGCGGCTTGGAATCACGGTGCGGTTTGTCGACGCGGACGACTTCGCCGGCCTGCGCGCGGCCATCAACGATAAGACGCGGGCCATCTACACGGAGTCGCTGGGCAACCCCAAGCTCGATGTGGTGGACATTGAGAAGATTGCTGCCATCGCGCACGAACACGGCCTGCCGCTGGTGATCGACAACACTACACCATCGCCGGCACTGGTGCGGCCCATCGAGTGGGGCGCGGACATCGTGGTGAATTCGGCCACCAAGTTTCTCGGCGGCCACGGAAACTCGATCGGCGGCGTTATCGTCGACGCCGGCAAGTTTGACTGGGCCGCTTCCGGCCGATTCAAGGAGTTCACCGACCCCGACCCCTCCTACCACGGCCTTTCCTACACTGAGGCATTTGGCCCGCTGGCGTTTATCCTCAAGGCCCGTATTCAAGGCCTGCGCGACACCGGTGCGGCCCTTTCGCCATTTAATGCGTTCCTTATTCTGCAAGGGATCGAGACGCTGCACCTGCGCTTGCAGCGGCACTCGGAGAATGCGCTGGCCGTGGCCCGGCACCTGGAGCAGCATCCCGGTGTTGAGTGGGTCAACTATCCCGGCCTCGAATCCAGCCCCTATCACGCACGGGCGCTGAAGTACCTTCCCGATGGGAGGGGCGCACTTGTCACTTTTGGGATCAAGGGCGGCTATGAGGCAGGGAAGAAGCTGATCGACGCCCTGGGGCTGTTTTCGCTGGTGGCCAACATTGGCGATGCCAAGTCGCTGGTGATTCACCCAGCATCCACCACGCACCAGCAGTTATCCGTAGAGGAGCAGGCCGCAACCGGCGTCACTCCCGAGCTGGTGCGCCTCTCGGTGGGCATCGAAGATATCCGCGATATTCTGGCCGATCTCGACCAGGCAATCGAAGCCGCCAGCGGTCGCACTTCAATTGGCGCAGCGGCAACCGCGGACCTTGCTGCACAATAGAGAGTAATGACCGAAACTCGCAACGCGGCAGGCGCCAGCCCGCAAGCGCCGGCGTCCGGCACGCAGATTCCGGTTCCAACGTACGAAGGCGACTTCGTACTTGACCGGAATCTGATGCTGGATTGCGGCTGTGCGCTGGTTCGGCCCACGCTTCATTACGCGGTATACGGACGGCTCAATGCCAAGCGTGACAACGCGGTGCTGGTGTGCCACGCGCTGTCGGGGTCGGCACAGGTGGGCGCGTGGTGGCCTGAGCTGTTCGCCCCCGGCGCGCTGCTTTCACTTCAGCGCGACTGCGTGGTCTGCGTCAACCTGCTGGGCTCCTGTTACGGGTCCACGGGGCCCAGCTCGGTAGACCCGGAAACCGGCCAGGTGTACGGGTCTCGCTTTCCGCTGGTATCCATCCGCGACAATGTTCGCGCGCAGACTTGCCTACTGGACTCGCTGGGAATCAAGCGGCTGCGCCTCGTTCTGGGCGGCTCCATCGGCGGAATGCAGGCTCTGGATTGGGCGATTCTCAATCCCGAACGCGTGGTGCGGGCGCTCATCATTGGCGTGGCGCCGGTTTCGGCAATGGGCCTGGCGCTGAACCACCTGCAGCGCCAGGCGATTCTGCAAGACCCGGAGTGGGCCGGCGGAAACTATCTTACCCAGCGGCAGCCGCGCCGTGGGTTGGCGCTGGCACGGCAGATCGCCATGCTCAGCTACAAGTCTGCCGGACTATTCGACGAGCGCTTTGGGCGCAATCCGAATCGCAAAGGGACAGGCCGCATTCTGGAGGATCCATGGAGCCTGGACGAGCTGGGCGGCGGGCTGGTTGGCGGACGGTTCGATATTGGCGGCTATCTTGATTACCAGGGCCAGCGTTTTGTCGATCGCTTCGACGCCAACGCCTATCTTGCCATTCTACGCACCATGGATACATGGGATCCGCTGCGCGGTTGTGCCTCGGCCACCGAGGCCTTCAGCGGCATCCGCGCCCGGATCAGCTTTGTGGGGATCAGCTCGGATTGGCTTTTTCCGCCCGAAGAGGTACGGCATTTCGCGTACACTGTCCGGAGCGCGGGCGTGCAGGCCGACTATCGTGAAATGACCACTAACCACGGGCACGATGCATTTCTGGCCGAACAGGCGGAACTGATCCGACTGCTGCAATAAAGCGCCCACGAACCGGACGGGAACTGTTTTTCAATTTGTGGTGTCTAACCCGTTATGTACAGCAATGCGTGGCGCGGCGGGGTCGACGGGTCACCATCGCGGAACCAGGTTCGCTCCTCGTTCCGCCTGCGGAGTTTTTGTCTCAAAATCAGCCATACTGGGCAGGCGCCAGAGATGCTCGGGAGATCGCCGCTAGACGAATTCTTTTCCTCCCGCACATCTTTGCTTGTCAGGGAGGGCACAGGTTTCTATAATCCATCCATCACCGCATTGGAATCCGTGGTAGGGTATACCCGTAGCCCCGGTAAACAGCCGCCTAAGAAAACGGTTGCGGATACTGCCAGCGGATGCTTGAATATTGAACGCCACTTTGGAAATTCCCAGGAGCACTGAATGAAGAAGTTTGTCTTTGCGTCCGTGATGGTGCTGGCAAGCCTTTGCCTCGTTACCGCGCCCACGCTGAAAGCGCAGGATCTTTCCATCAAGGATCCGGCCGAGTATAACGCCTATCAAAATGCCACCACGCAGAGCGATCCAAAAGCCAAGGCTGCGGCTCTGGAGGGCTTTCTCACATCGTATCCGCAGAGCATCGTAAAAGGTGCGGTCCTGGATCTGCTCCTGGGGCTCTATTCCACGCCCCCGCCCAACGGTGTCGGCGACAACGATAAAACCCTATTGACAGCTACCCGCATTCGGCAGCTCGATCCAAACAACCTGAGGGCCATCTTCCTCGCGGTATACGTGGAGAAGGGGCAGTGTGCCAGGACCCAGGATGTGCAGACCTGCGACAATGCCGCGGCCGATGCTCAGAAGGGACTCATAGCTCCCAAGCCCGCCGCCATAGCCGATGCCGACTGGAAGACCCTCACTCACGCGGCCTATCCGCTGTTTCACTCTGCTCTGGCGGCCGACGACCAAATTTCAAAGAAGGACTTCAAAGCTGCCGTCCAGGAATACAGGGCGGAGTTGATGCTCTATTCCGACGACGAGAGCAAGTCCGTCGGGTTGAACGACACGCTGCTGCTGGCGCAAGCGTACACAAATCCGGATGTGAAGGATTATGTGAATGCCGTTTGGTTCTATTCCCGGGTGGTAGACTTCGCACCCCCTGCATACAAGGTGAAGATCGAACCTCAGTTGGAACAGGTCTACAAAAAGTATCACGGCGGGCTCGACGGGCTGGACGACATCAAAACCCAGGCAGCCACCACGACGTTCCCACCGGGAACTTATCATCCCGACCCGGCCTTGACCCCGGCTCAGCAAATCCATAAGATGCTCACCGATCCCACGATCAAGAAGGATCAACTGGCCCTTTCCGACAAGGAGACCATTCTCGCCTTCGGCACCAAAGACGACGCCGAATCGATCTGGGCGGTCATGAAAGATCAGGCCACACCAGTCCCGGGAATTGTCATTGAGGCAACGGCCTCGGTCATCAAGGTTGCCGTAACCGACGATTCAAAAGCCGCCAAGACTCCCGACTTCATTGTCAACATGAAGACGCCGTTGGCCGACAAGGACATTCCGGCCGTTGGTTTCGAGTTCAAGCTGCAACCGGCAGCCGAGCTGGACGGCACCTACGACAGCTACACGCAGATTCCTGCCAAGGACGCAGTTCCTGCAACCGCCACCACCCCCGCGGTTGCCGCTACTGCGCAAAGCGCGGAGATTGTGCTGCGCGATGGGTTCATCCAGCCTGAAAAGAAGAAACCCGTAGTGCACAAACCGGTGCCCGGACATAAGGCTGCCGCGGCGCATTGATCCTCCAGCCCGATTCGTAGCGTTTATCCTGGGATTCCAAGAAGGGCAGCCTCCAACGGGCTGCCCTTTTCGTTCGCGCCCTGGAAAGAAACGAATGAATTGGACACACGGCTGATACGGATTCGCCCGGTCAGAGACCTGACTGCCGGATTTCTGCTCTAAGTGCGGCGAAGCCGCTCACTCACCCAACATCATGTGCTGAATAGCAGAAGCGCGGCCGGTGGCCGGATCGCAGGCGATGAGCGTGGCGCACATCCTGGGGTCACCCTTGGCGGCTTCGAACTTGCCCGGCATGCCGGTCAAAAACCGGTGCAGCACAAGCTCTTTTTCCACGCCGATGATGCTGTCGTAGGGGCCGCTCATGCCCACGTCGGTCTGGTAGGCGGTTCCGCCGGGAAGCACCCTTGCATCGGCGGTGGGTACGTGGGTGTGGGTGCCCAGAACGGCGGTTACGCGGCCATCCAGATGCCAGCCCATGGCCACCTTCTCGCTGGTTGCCTCCGCGTGAAAATCGACCAGGATGACCTTGGCTTTGATGCCTTTCAGCAGGTCGTTCACGGCGTGGAAGGGGTCGTTGGTGTGGTTCATAAAGACGCGGCCCATGAGATTGATGACCGCATAGTCCACGCCGCTGGATGTGGTTCCTTCAAACACGCCGTAGCCGGGAAGGCCGGGCAGCAGATTGGCCGGCCGCAGTACGCGGCGCGGGCGCTCCTGGCTGGCGGCGGGCACGGAGTTCATGTAGTCGATGAGCTCCTTCTTGTCCCATACGTGGTTACCGGTGGTTAGCACGTCCGCGCCCAGATCGAAGATATCGTCGGCGATTTGGGGGGTGACGCCAAAGCCGCCCGCGGCGTTCTCGGCGTTGACGACGACGAGGTCAACGGAATGCGCCTCGCGAATATGGCCGATGTGCGCCTGCACGATCTTGCGTCCCGCGCTGCCGAATATGTCGCCAACAAAAAGTAGGTTCAAGTGCAAGCTCCTAGCTTCTAGCCTCTAGCTTTTACCTTCTAGTTTATTGTCTTGTCGCTTCGATAAAAACAAAGCTGTCATCCTGAGCGGAGTTTGGCGCGTTCTTTGCGCCAAACGGAGTCGAAGGACCTGCGTTTTCACGGCTAATTTGGCGGCTCTCTCTCTTGTTCTTTGTTCCTCATCAACGGGAATAGAATCACATCGCGAATCGACTTCGAGCCGGTTAGCAGCATTACCAGGCGGTCTACGCCGAGGCCTTCGCCTCCGGTTGGAGGCAGGCCGTATGCGAGGGCGCGGACGTAATCTTCGTCCATCTGGTGGGCTTCATCGTCGCCCGCGGCGCGCTGCGCAAGCTGGTCGGCAAAGCGCTTGTGCTGTTCTACGGGATCGTTCAACTCGCTGAATGCGTTGCCCAGCTCGAAGCCGCCGGCGAAGAACTCGAAGCGCTCTACGTGGTCGGGATCGTCGGGCTTCTGCTTGGAGAGCGGCGAGACTGCGGTTGGGTAATCGTAGATGATGGTGGGCTGAATTAGGTTGGGTTCGATCAGGGCCTCGAAGAGGTTGTAAATCGTCTTGCCCGTCGATTCACCGGAAATTGATCGGCGCAAGATCGCCTGAACTTCGCGAAGCGTCGATTGCAGCTTGCTGTGATAACTGGAACGCTCTTCGAAGGAAGTACTGCCGACCTCGGACGCGTACACGTTTGCACTAGCGTCAGACACTTCGCATTCAAGCGCGCTAACCGTCGAACTTAGAAGCGACTGCAATTCTGCAGCAACGTTAAGTTGGAAAAGAGAGGGCCTAGCGTCGATTCCTTGATGCGTAAAGCGTTGTGAAATTCCATAGGGCCAGAGGTCGATAATCGCTTCCTGCATCGTCAACCGAGTCCACTTGCTCAGATCAATTTCGACGCCATTGAAATTGGTGATCGTCGTTCCGTTCACCTCCCGAGCCACAAACTCCACTAACTCCTCGGTCAGTGTCATCAGGTCGTGGTAGTTCGCGTACGCCTGATAGAACTCCAGCATGGTGAACTCGGGGTTATGCTGCGTGCTTACGCCCTCGTTGCGGAAGTTGCGGTTGATCTCGTAGACGCGATCGAAGCCGCCAACCACCAGTCGCTTCAGATAAAGCTCGGGCGCGATGCGCAGGAAGAGGTCCATATCCAGCGCGTTGTGGTGCGTCTTGAATGGCCGCGCCGCCGCGCCGCCGGCGATCTGCTGCATCATGGGCGTTTCGACTTCCATGTACCCGCGTTCGTCAAAAAACGTTCGCAGCGCGCGAAGCACCTTGGCGCGCTTCACAAAAACTTCCCGAGCATCGAGGTTGGCGAACAGGTCCACATAGCGCTGGCGGTAACGCAGCTCGACGTCAGCCAGGCCGTGGAATTTTTCAGGCAGCGCCAGCATGGCCTTGGCCAGGAAGGTCAGCCGCTCGACATGAACCGTCAACTCCCCGGTCCGCGTGCGAAACAGGTAGCCCGCAGCGCCGATGTGGTCGCCCAGGTCGAGCAGCTTGTAGAGCGCAAAGCCCTGCTCGCCCACCGCGTCGAGGCGGACGTAGATCTGCAAGCGCTGGCCGCCCTGCTGGAGCGTGGCGAAGCCGGCCTTGCCCTGCGCGCGGATGGCCATGATGCGCCCGGCCACGGCTACCGTGACGCGCGTGGCCTCAAGCTCTTCGCCCGTAGCCTCGCCCCATTTGGCGCGCACTTCAGGCACGGTATGCGAGGCAGGGAACTGGTTGGGGTAGGCCGCCTGGCCCAGCTTTTCTATCTCTTTGAGCTTTGCCTGCCGCAGCTCGAAGAGATTCTGCTCAAACTCTGAATCGAACACGAGGATTCCTTCTTGGTGGGGCCGTTCAGGCCCAATCGTAAGTATAGCGGCTGCCGCGCGGCGAGCCCGCCACATGGAAGCCTTCGCCCGTTGCCAATGCGCTGGCCTCTTAAGCCCCGCGTGCCGCACCGGCGTCCGAAATGAGAAAATATCTACAAGGAGACTCGTCGCACCAACCCCATGCCCGCCAGGAAAAAATCCGTAAAGCTGCTCCGCTGCCCCACCTGCGGCATGTTGGTGCGCTTCAATGACGAGGACTTTCCATTCTGCAGCGACAGGTGCCGCAAGATCGATCTCGGCAAGTGGGCCATGGGCGTTTACAAAATCAGCTCGCCCGTGCTCGACCCGGAAGTGCTGGAAGACCTGGGGGCCTTTGGTGGCGGCCACAGCGAGGGCGGCGACTCCTATGACGAGTAGCCCGGTCGAAACCTCAGTCCCAGCTGCCAGGAAAACTCTCTGGGCGTGGACTATCGCCACCTTCTTCGGCGCAGGCCTGGGCAAGCCGGGGCCGGGCACATGGGGCTCCGTCGCCGCTGTGCTGGTGTGGGCCGCTTATGGCTGGCTCGCTCACCCCTCGCCTCACACGCTGCTATTCGTGCTGTTCGCCGGCATCGTCCTCTCCATCGCTCTGGGAGTGCCGGCCGCGACCGTCGCCGCCCGCGAATCCGGCCGCCACGACCCGCAATTCGTGGTCATCGACGAGGTCGCAGGCCAGTGGATCGCACTGCTCTTCAGCCCCGTCGACTGGCGCCACGCGCTCATCGCCCTGGTGCTCTTCCGACTCTTCGATATCACCAAGCCGTTTCCCGCCCGTCAGCTTGAGAGCCTGCCTGAGGGCTGGGGCATTGTCTTCGACGATGTGGCCGCGGGGCTGTATGCTTTGGGTATAGCTTCTCTGCTTCGCATCTGGATATAGGTCGCCATCATGTCTCGCATTCGCACCCAATCCGCCGCCGAAATTGTTCCCGATCCGCGCATCGACGACATTGTTCCCGCCGCCGCTCTTCCTCATGGCGAAGTCGACCTGATTGGCGCGCATCTGGGTCCGCTGGCGTTCGGCCCGCCGGCTGTGCTGGTGGACGGCCACCCGGCGCACGTGCTGATGAGCCGAGGGAACCGCCTGACGCTGCGCGTGCCCGATGAGGCTACGACAGGGCTGGTTGAAGTCCGCAGCCTCTCCGGCGCCAGCAATGCCGTTCCTCTCCGCATCGCGCACCAACTCAGCGAGGGTTTGCATCCGGTTACAAGCCCCGCCGTGAGCCGCTCCGGTATGGTGTACGCAACCATCTCCGGCCCGCGCGGCAAAATGACCCCCGTCTCCGTCGTCCGCGTGAGCCCGGACGGCCGCGGAACCCCATTCGTTACCGGCATACTGAACGCCACGGGACTTGCCTTCAATCCCGACGGCGACCTGTTTGTGACGTCGCGCGCCGAGGGCAACGTATACCGAGTCGATGCCGCTGGCGAATCCACCGTATACGCCGAGGGCATGGGCGTGGCCACCGGGGCGGCGTTCGATGCTGAGGGGAACCTGTTTGTCGGCGACCGGAGCGGGACCATCTTCAAGATTGATACCCAGCGCCGCATCTTTGTTCACGCCACGCTGGAGCCCAGCGTAGCCGCCTACCACCTGGCCGTGAACGCACGGGGCACGCTGTTTGTAACCGCCCCCGCGCTAACCTCCAACGACACGATCTGGGCCATTGAGCCCAACGGAGACACACGCGCCTGGTATCGCGGCCTGGGCCGGCCGCAGGGGCTGGCGCTCGCAAAGGATGGAGACGTCTACCTGGCCGCCTGCCTGCATGGCCGGTGCGGGCTGGTTCGCGTCACGCCCGCGGGCGATGCTTCGCTGGTGCTCTCTGGTCCAAACCTGGTGGGAATCGCATTTTCCCCTCTGGGCACGGCAATTCTGGCCACGAGAGATGCCGTTTTCGATGTGGACCTGGGGGTTGAAGGGCTGACGCTGTTTTAGAAGCAGCGATCAGTGGACAGTGTGCAGTGAACAGTTATCGGCTGTCAGCGAATGCTCCTGCGTCCCAACTGGGATTGGTAACCTGTAATCTAGTACGAGCCCGTGTTCAGCCAACAGCACGCAGTGCCCACTGTTCACTGTCCACTGCACACTGTCCACTGCCTTTATGAAATCTGAGATCATCGCCGTCGGCTCCGAGATGCTAACTCCATGGCGTCAGGACACCAACTCCCTCTATCTGACCGAAAAACTCAACGAAATCGGCGTCTCCGTCAACTTCAAAACGATCGTTGGCGACCGCCGCAAAGACCTTGTCGGCGCCATCCGCACTGCGCTTGCCCGCACTGACATTCTCATCCTGATGGGCGGCCTGGGCCCCACCGAAGACGACCTGACCCGCGAGGCGGTTGCGGAAGCGCTATCGATCACCCTGCGCCGCGACAACGATCAGCTAGCCGCTCTGCACACACGCGCCGCCGCCATGCGCCTCTCCATGCCGGAGAACAACCTGAAGCAGGCCGACGTGCTGCAGGGCGCAGTCATCCTGCCCAACGCCAATGGCAGCGCGCCCGGCCAGTGGCTCGACGTGCCGTTCGCCGGCTATCGCAAGCTGATCATGCTGGTGCCCGGCCCGCCCTCAGAGTGCAAGCCAATGTTTGACTCGGCCTGCCTGCCGCGGCTGCGCGCCGTCGTCCCGATGCGGCATATCGCAAAAAGAACTCTCCGCGCCGCCATGATCGCCGAGTCGCAGGCCGACAAGCTGCTGGCCCCCATCTACACCCCTTACAAGGACGTCGAGACTACTATCCTGGCCCATGGCGGTGACATCCAGCTCACGCTGCTCTGCTCCAAGGCCAACGCAGCGCAGGCGCAGCAGCGTGTGGACGAGCTGGCGGGGCGCATGGAAGAGGCGCTCGAAGACTGGCTATACTCTTCCGGCGGCGAGTCATCGGATTCGCTGGAGCAGATTGTGCTCTACTACCTCGGGCTGCGCCAGGCCACGCTGGCGGTTGCGGAAAGCTGCACGGGCGGGATGGTGGCCCAGCGCATCACCGCGGTGCCGGGGAGTTCGCGCAGTTTTCTGGGCGGGGCGGTCGTCTACAGTGACCAGCTAAAGACTGCTTTCGCCAGCGTGCCGCCGGAGCTGATCGCACAGCACGGGGCGGTCAGCGCGCAGGTTGCTGAGGCGCTGGCCTCGGGGATTCGTTTCCGTACTGGGGCTAGTTTGGGGTTGGGAATAACGGGCATAGCAGGGCCTGCCGGAGGGACTGAGAGCAAGCCGGTGGGGCTGGTCTACATTGCGGTTAGCGACGCGCAAAAGACCGAGTGCATTGAGAAGACATTCCGCGGGAGCCGGGAAAGAGTGCGGCAGTTCGCCTCGCAGCAGGCGCTGGATATGGTGCGGAGACGGTTGAGATAAACGCCGGGTGCCGGGTGCCCCAGGTCTCGCCCTTGAGACCTGGGATAACTCGAGCGCTATTCGCGGAAAAAAGTAGTGCCGGCGGCTGCCATCGAACAAACCAGAGTGCATGCAGCATATTTTGAAAGCGCTGACCGGACCCGCATGGGCACAGGTCGTTGCGCCCCAGCTTCTCGCTGAGTTCCTTGTCACCATGGACAACGCGGTGACCCTTCTTGACGTGGGTTTCCGAGGGGCATCCTCTGCGGCGCTTACTGGTCCGCTTGAAAGGAGGATTGGCAGGCGATTTCGTCTTCGTGTTTCACGGCTCACCTCCTATAGGTTGCAATCCAGATTACCATGAAAACTGCGTGCACCAGGGCTGTGATCGTCCTCTTTCAAGCCGCCTGCGATACCCGCCGCACCCGAATCAGCTTCTCCCGCTTGCGCGTCTGCGCAATCTCATACGCGGACTGCATACGCATCAGCGTATCCATCTTCACGCCGAAGGCCTTCTCGATCCTCAGCGCCATATCTCCCGATAGCCCGGCCTTACCGTTCAGCAAGCTCGACAACGTGGGCCGGGAAACACCCAGCGCCGCCGCTGCCGCCGTCACCGTCAGGCCATACGCCTCAACAAGTTCAGTCTTGATGAAATCGCCGGGATGGGGAGGGTTCTTCATGGGCATATTCCTTCTCCTTGCTTCCTAGTGGTAATCCTCGAGATTCAAGATGTAGATTTCACGCTCAACCGCGTCGATCCGAAAAGTGAGGCGAAGATTCGCGGTTACGCTCAAGCTCCAAGCGCCCTTGCGGTCACCGGTCAGTTTGTGCGCCTTCCAGGTGGGAAGCAGAGATAGCTCCTCCTCGTCGTCCATCCCGTCAAGAAAAGCAAGCATTTTTCGCAGCTTTCCCGCGGATTCAGCCGGAACTCCCTTCGCGTTGTCTTCCTCATAAAGCCTCTCCAGGCCCTTATGAACGAAGTTCCGTATCTTCATCGTCCCAACTGTAGCCCGTAGCCTTACACTTGTCAAGGTGCCGCGCTTGAATCAGCTTCTCCCGCTTCCGCTTCCGCGTCGTTTCATACGCCGACCACATCCGCATCGGCGTATCCATTTTGATGCGAACGCATTTTTATGCAGAGCGTGTTGCGAGCTTTGGAAAGCATGATACACTTCCGCAAAAAGGTTGACTTATGCCAACATGTTCCGGAACCGCAACGATCGTACGCAAGGCGAATGGGGATCCCATCTCCTCGACTTTGCAATGCCCTGCGGCTGACGGCTGTCCGCCTGATGCCGGTCCTGAAGGAAAGCGGAGTTGCGTCCAAGTGAAATCCACATTCGCGGCCGGACCGAAGAATAAGGATCACCTCGAAACCGAGATTCTATTCTGCGCTTGCCTCACCAAGGAAGAGGCTGAAAAGGCAGCAACAGATCCGGGCGGCATCTCTTTCCCGAGTGATTGCGCCCTGCAACTGAAGAATGTTTACAGGATAACGGACGGGGTGTCGACGCTCATCCGCGCCGATGCGTATTGCGGGGGCAGTTGCCCGAAGGATGGGGATAAATGCCCTGCAAAGCCTACCCCGACGGTTAACAAAAGCGAAGACGGCACTACCATCACCGAGGTGTACAACTGCAACTGCGCGGCAAAGGCCCCCCAGTAGGATCTCAAGCTTCGATCGACGCACCGGGCCATAAAATCACACCAGCGAGGTTTCCGCATGGCAAATTGTTCGGCAGAGGCCACCATTACGACGAGCAAAGGGAAAATTACAAGGGCGAGGATCAATTGCCCCGAGGGCAAAGCCGACGATGAATGTAAATGCAAGCCGGTGATCATCAGACACACCCTGGGAAATCTGCAGTACGAGCATAAATTCTGCTCCTGTGAGTCCGACGACGACGCCGACCCCGACGGCGACAGCCCGGAGGGGTATTCCCCGTCCGCACCGGAAGACTGCCACCTGGAGATGACGGTGGTCTGGGAAGTTGGCAAGGAGTATGACCTCGATCATTGGGTGACCAAACAAGTGAGAATCATCGATGTTCAGGTTTTCTGTGTCGGAAAATGCATTGACAACCAAAAATGTCCTGATAAACCGAAAGTCGATTCGTCAACCGAACACGACATAACAACAGAGATCTACACATGCCCTTGCGGTGCGGGTAAGTGAATGGCCGGCTGCCATATGGTAAGCCTTGCGGTTCACTAGCCTGGGCCGCGCCAGGACGGGATAGCTATCTCCGCTCCATCTTTCCCGTATAGAAATTACCTGCGCAGCAACTAATTACACCCCTGGGTGTCCCGCGAATAACCTGCGCCGGTCATGCCGCATCGTGCTTGCTTTCTGTAAGTCGCGCAGTATCAAGTGGATAGATAATTCCATTCGGCAGCTATCACTTTGGCGCTCGCATTGCTATCAACGCAGGTGACCTTTCATGTACAAGTGCCAGCACTACAACCGCCGACACAGCCGCGCGGCAAGTGGCCTTTGGCGATTGTTCATTGAAAGAAGCTCGATGTAGTTCGCATCGCTTTCTGGTATCCGGCGCTATGTTTGGGGACGCATGGTCACGCCGGGCCAGTCAAATTGTGGATTCGCTTCTTCAACCGCTTGAAACTTTCGGCGTCGAATTCGTAACTGGGAATAACTCCCTTGAGTCAAGGGAAACTGCCGCTACAGTTGCATGGAAGAGAAGAAAAATGAAGAGTTATGGAAGCTCATTGAAGCCGCAATCCTGGCTTGTTGCACTACCGCTGGCCGCCGTTCTGGCCGGTTTGGCATTTACCAGCGTTGCGCATGCGGTTACCGTGCGTTCGACGAGCCCGAGCAATGGCGCAACGAATACACCAACCAGCACCAATGGCAGCAATAACGTCGTGACCGGCACGGCAATCTCGGCAACCTTCAGCGATGCTATGAATCCGGCAACCATCGATTCCTCGCCCGCAGGAACGCTGCTCACCTTCACACTCAAGGATTCGGGCGGAAATGAAGTAGAAGGCACCGTGGCCATGAATTCGACAAACACAGTGGCAACGTTTACTCCGGCGGAATCCGCTTTGAAAACGGGTGAAAGCTATATCGCCACGGTTACGACCGAGGCCCAAAGCGCGGGCGGCATCGCAATTCCCGATCCCATTGAATGGCGCTTCACCACCGGCGAGAAGCCGTTTACCGGACAGGCGCCTGTAAATCTGGGTACGGCTGAGACTTTTGCGATTCTGACAAAAACGGGAATCACGGACGTATATGCATCCTCTGTTGTTGGGGATGTCGGAACCAGCCCTATCTCCGGCGCAGCTCTTCTGTTGCAGTGCACGGAAGTGGCAGGCATGGTGTACACAGTCGATGCGGCTGGCCCGCTCCCATGCCGCACAACCAGCCCTAAATTACTAACTACGGCTGTAGGCGACATGGGATTTGCATACACCGATGCGGCGGGGCGATTGATTCCCGATTCTACGGAACTGGGGGCTGGAGAGATCGGCGGACTGACACTGGTGCCCGGCCTTTACAAATGGGGCAGCGGAGTTTCCATCTCGACCAATGTTACGCTCGCGGGCGGACCCAACGATGTTTGGATCTTCCAGGTAGCGGGGACTCTGAAACAGGCGAGCGCTACCAGCGTTATTCTGGAGGGTGGCGCGCTAGCCAAGAACATATTCTGGCAGGCTGCCGGCGTCGTGTCCATTGGAACGACTGCTCACTTCGAGGGCGTGGTCCTGGCCAAGACAATGATCGCCGTCAAGACCGGCGCATCGGCGAACGGCCGACTGTTCGCGCAGACTGCCGTTACCTTGGAGAAGAA
>CAYWMR010000089.1:0-13755 GCA_964458965.1 uncultured Occallatibacter sp.
ATGGTAAGCGGTGACTGGAGTTCAGACGTGTGCTCTTCCGATCAATGACACGCCCAATAGCTACAACGCCAACTTCAGCTCCGGAACGAGTTACACCGGGGCCGGCGTGACCATCGGCATAGGCGGCGACGCCCTGATCCTGGGCAGCACAGTTGCCGCTTACCGCAGCCGCTTCCTCAGCGGCGACACCACCCAGCCCACGATTACCAATGTCGACGGCTCGGCAGTCGAGGGCAACAACAGCGACGAAGCATACATCGATACCGAGCTTTCCGGCGGCCTGGCGCCCGGGGCCACCATCCATTTCTACACTGCGAGCGATTCCGACGGTGGCATTCAAACAGCCATCGAGCAGATGCTCACGGATAACACCGTCGACATCTTCTCGCTCAGCTTTGGCGCCTGCGAGCTCGATCTGGGCACCTCGAACAACCAGCTCATCAACGGCTGGTGGCAGCAGGCAGCCACCGCCGGCATCACTGTGACAGTTTCATCAGGCGACAGCGGCTCGGCCGGCTGCGATAACCCCAACACGGAGAACTCGGCGATCGATGGCCTCCAGGTCAGCGGCTTGTCGTCGACTCCGTACAACATTTCGGTAGGTGGGAGCGACTTCTACGGCCTTCTCTCCAGCTTCAGCACCTACGTCGGCAACGGCGGCAACGCTGCCAACAACTATCGCTCTGCCCTCAGCTATATTCCCGAGTCCCCCTGGAACGACTCGACCACCAACAACGCTGGCATCAACGCAAACGTTGAAAATGGGAGTGCCGGAAGCACGAACATCGTCAGCGGCGGCGGCGGCATGAGCGCCTGCTCGGTAAATACCACCGGGGACATGCCTGGCACCTGCATCAGCGGTTACCCCAAGCCATCCTGGCAAGCCGGCACCGGCGTTCCCAATGACGGCGCACGCGACGTTCCCGACCTTTCACTGATGGCCGGCAACGGCTATTACGACGCCACGTGGCTCATCTGCACGGACGACACCGGCACAGTAAGCGGCGTCACTGTCAGCGCCAACTGCGAAGACCAATCGAATGGATATTTCTATTTCGTTGGCTACGGTGGTACATCGACCTCGGCCCCGGCTTTTGCCGGCATGCTCGCGCTTGTGGAGCAGGCGGTGGGCGGCAGGCTGGGCATGGATGCCAACCAGACGCTTTACCAGCTCTTCAACGGCTCCAATGGCTCGGCTGTCTTCCACGACATCACCCAGGGCAACAACTCCGTTGTCTGCACGTCCGGTACACCCAACTGCGCAGAGGTGAGTAGCGGCGACTACTTCCTTACCGGCTACCCAACCACGACCGGCTATGACCTGGCCACCGGCCTCGGCTCAGTAGACGCCACCAATCTGGTCAACAATTGGGCTTCGGCCATGGGCGCCGGAACTCCGCCTATATCGCTGTCAGCCACGAGCCTCTCGTACGGCGATCAGGATGTGAGCACGACGAGCGCCTCGCAGAGTGTGACTTTGACCAACACCGGGAGCGCGAAGCTAGCCATCAGCAGTATCGCTGTGACTGGCACGGACGCATCCTCGTTCGTTTTCGCCAACAATTGCGGGTCGAGCCTGGCTGTGGGGGCAAGCTGCACGATTCATGGACACTTCACGCCTACGACTACAGGCGCGCTGACGGCGGCTGTCACCATCACCGACAACGCTTCCGGTTCGCCACAATCGATTTCTCTGAGCGGCACAGGGGTTAGCCCGACAACAGTGTCTTTGTCGTCTACCAGCCTCTCTTTCGGTTATCAGGAGGTGAGCACAACGAGCGCCTCGCAGAGCGTGACCTTAACCAATACCGGCAGCTCAATCCTGGCGATCACCAGTATCGCTGCGGCCGGCACGGGCGCATCCTCGTTCGTGTTCGCCAACAATTGCGGATCGAGCCTGGCTGTCGACGCAAGCTGCACGATTCATGGACACTTCACGCCTACGACTACAGGCGCGCTGACGGCGGCCATCACTATCACCGACACCGCCACCGGTTCACCGCAGAACATTGCATTGAGCGGCACAGGGGTTAACCCGACAACAGTGTCTTTGTCGTCTACCAGCCTCTCATTCGGCGATCAGCAGGTGAGCACAACGAGCGCCTCGCAGAGCGTGACCTTAACCGATACCGGGAGCGCGACACTGGAAATCACCAGTATCGCTGTGACCGGCACGGGCGCATCCTCGTTCGTGTTCGCCAACAATTGCGGATCGAGCCTGGCTGTCGACGCAAGCTGCACGATTCATGGACACTTCACGCCTACGACTACAGGCGCGCTGACGGCGGCCATCACTATGATCACCGCCAACGCTCCCGGCTCTCCGCAAATCATTTCTCTGAGCGGCACAGGGGTTAACCCGACAACTGTGTCTTTGTCGTCTATCAGCCTCTCGTACGGCGATCAGGTGGTGAGCACAGCGAGCGCCTCGCAGAGTGTGATTTTGACCAACACCGGGAGCGCGATACTGGCCATCACCAGTATCGCTGTGACTGGCACGGACGCATCCTCGTTCGTGTTCGCCAACAATTGCGGATCGAGCCTGGCTGTCGCGGCAAGCTGCACGATTCATGGACACTTCACGCCTACGGCTACAGGCGCGTCAACGGCGGCCATCACTATCACCGACAACGCTTCCGGCTCCCCGCAAATCATTTCTCTGAGCGGCACAGGGGTTAACCCGACAACAGTGTCTTTGTCGTCTATCAGCCTCTCGTACGGCGATCAGGTGGTGAGCACAGCGAGCGCCTCGCAGAGTGTGATTTTGACCAACACCGGGAGCGCGATACTGGCCATCACCAGTATCGCTGTGACTGGCACGGACGCATCCTCGTTCGTGTTCGCCAACAATTGCGGATCGAGCCTGGCTGTCGCGGCAAGCTGCACGATTCATGGACACTTCACGCCTACGGCTACAGGCGCGTCAACGGCGGCCATCACTATCACCGACAACGCTTCCGGATCACCACAGAGCATTGCATTGAGCGGCACCGGACAGTGATTGTAAGCGGCATGTGGCTCACCTCTCTGTTCGCCAGCTACGAGGGTGCCCATTTCTGCGCCTTCGTTCTTGCGAACTGTGGGAGGTCATGCAACTTCAAAGTGCCGGAAGAAGGTCTTCAAGAAACTGAGTCGGTTTGCAATTGTGCGAGGTGTGAGGCTCCCATCACGGAGCATCCCTGTGTACGCCAAGACGTGTTCGCGCTTCAGTTCCTCAAGTGTATGAGCCCCACAAGCCTCGGAGAACCCATGAAGGGTGATGCTGTAGGCGAGGTAAGTCTTGCGAGCCTTGCCGGTCTTGACTTCACTCAGATGCTGCTGGACGGCCTGATGAAAATCCCGGCCCCCGGACTTCTACAGACTCAGCGGTGGACGACGCGAGGGCCGCTTTGCGATGTTCTGCCTCCTTGTCGATGAGGGCAGCTTGAGCCGCATCAGCAAACCGGCCTACAGCCTTGGCCTTCCAGCGGGTGCCCTCGTACCAGAAGAGTTGGTAGGTTTGTCCTTCAGGAAGGTCGATAAGACGCTTGCCGTGCTTCGTGTAGCCAGACTTTGTGCGGATATAAAGTGCTGCGGTATGGTTCGCCATCTTCTCATCTCCGGGGTCGGAAATCTGAGAAGTCCGCGACTTGGGCGAAATCAGTAACAGGAATATAGCAACTAGAATAGTAAGTTCATTAAACTCAATAGTTTAAGTCTATGGCGGAGAGAGGGGGATTCGAACCCCCGGTACAGCTTTTGACCGTACAACGGTTTAGCAAACCGCCGCCTTCAGCCACTCGGCCATCTCTCCGCGTCTCATCGGGATTATACCGGATGTCACGCGTTCCGTGTTTTCCTCCTCAGATACCTCACGTCTCAGCCCCCTCGCCGCCGTGCCCTCCAGCTCCATATTTTCCTTTCTGTCGAAGGCCGAATGTGGTTAGATTCGCATTGATGCCTCACCCCTTCAAGCCGGCCCGCCAAAAGATGCGACTTCTGCCTCTGATTGCCGCCACTTACTTCATGGTGTCGGGCGGTCCCTACGGCATTGAAGACATTCTTGGCGGCGCCGGATTCGCGAAGGCCATCCTCATCCTGTTGATCCTGCCGCTGATTTGGAGCCTGCCCACCGCGCTGATGATTGGCGAGCTGGCCAGCGCAATTCCCGCCGAAGGAGGCTTTTACGTTTGGGTGCGCCGCGCCATGGGTCCCTTCTGGGGCTATCAGGAAGGATGGCTCTCGCTGTCGGCCAGTGTCTTTGACATGGCCCTTTATCCGGCCATCTTCGTGCTCTATCTCGGCAAGTTCAGCCCGTCGCTTACTTCGGGCTGGTATGGATATGCCTGGCCGCTTGCGGTGGTGGTGCTTTGCTGCGCCTGGAACCTTCGCGGAGCGCCGGCCGTGGGTGACGGCTCAGTGTGGATGTTCGCGCTGTTGCTGGTTCCCTTTGCAGTCTTCGTTGTCCTCGGCCTGTGGCATGGATTGACGCTGCATCCGCAGGTGCAATGGAGCGTCTCCGTGCCGGCCACCGGCACCGCCGCCGGGTCCGCGCTTTCGACGGCAATCCTGGTTGCGATGTGGAACTACATGGGCTGGGACAACGCCTCAACCGTGGCGCAAGAGGTTCAGAATCCGCAGCGCAATTACCCCCGCGCCATGATTGCCGCAACCATTCTGGTAGCCGTCACTTATATTCTCCCGCTGGCTGCCATGGCGTTCGCGGGTCTATCCGCCGCCAGCTTTGCCACTGGCGACTGGACAGCCGCTGCCACAGCCCTCGGCGGCCCAGCCCTCGGAATCGCCATAGTTGCCGGCGGCTGCATTACCGGAATCGGAATGTTCAACGCGCTGGTTATGAGCTACACGCGCCTGCCCATGGCCATGGCCGAGGACGGCATGTTTCCGCAATTTGTAGCAAAGCGCAATAGCCGTGGCGTGCCGTGGGTCAGTGTGCTGTTGTGTGGACTGGCATGGGCTCTCGCGCTCAATCTGCCCTTCGAGCGCCTCATCTCCATCGACCTCGTCCTCTACGGAACCAGCCTCCTGCTGGAGTTCGTCGCCCTGGTAGTTCTGCGCATCCGCGAGCCCGAAATGCCACGGCCATTCAGAGCCGGCAGCCTGCCCTTCACCTGTCTGCTGGGAGCAGGTCCCGCGGCGCTGATCGGGTATGCGCTGTATGCTTCGCGAGACGAAAAGATCATCGGCTCTGTCTCCGCGCTGCTCTTCTCGGTTGCGGTTGGCCTGCTGGGGCCATTGCTTTACTGGCTGACGGCTGCGCCACTGGCGCGACGCCGGCTCAGGGCCAATTCCGCCCCCGAACGAAATCTGTCCCCGAACCAGGAGTGAGGCGGTGTCCCGATTCGACGGCCCCTGCAACGCCGGACTTCAACCTCACTGTCACCGCCTTGCTACTGTTCCTCTGCCTTTTTTGCCTTGTTGTCGAGGAACTGCTTCGCGCAGTGGATTACCTGATCCCGGGCATAGGCCGCATCGTGCCATCCCTTGATCTCCACCCGCTTGCCTTCCAAGTCTTTATAGATGGAAAAGAAGTGTGTAATCTCCTTCAGCATGTGAGGGTAAATATCGGTGTAGTTCCACACGTTGTTATAGCGGGGATTGTTCTTGCCCACCGCCAGCACCTTTTCGTCCAGCACGCCCTGGTCAAGCATCTCCAGCAGGCCGATCGGACGCACCTCCTGCACGCAGCCGGCAAAGCTTGGCCCCGGCACCAGCACCAGCACGTCCAGCGGATCGCCATCGTCGCTCAACGTTGATGGAATGAATCCGTAATCTCCCGGATAATGCACGGGCGAGTGCAGATTGCGGTCCAGCTTGAAAACGTGCAACTGCTTGTCGTATTCGAACTTCTGTGTCCCGTCCTTGGGGATCTCGATAACTGTGCGAAAGACCTCGGGCGAACGATCGCCGATGGGTAGTTCCAGATAGTTAACCATTCTTCCTGCTTCTCCTTGGGGGTTGGGAGCTCGACTCCGGCGCGCAATTAGACCATCTATGGATGAGGAATGAAGTTCGCCGCCAACTGCCGCACCTTCTATAATCAGGGATCATGAAGGCGCATGTCTATGTCACGCTGAAGACCACGGTCCTCGATCCTCAGGGCCAAACCATCCAGAACGCGCTCCACAAGATCGGATTCGCGGATGTGAGCGCCGTGCGCCAGGGCAAGTATTTTGCGCTTACACTGGCCGATGGGCTCGACGCCGATGCCGCTCGCACGCAAGTGGAGCGCATAGCCCGCGAGGTCCTGACCAACCCGGTAATCGAAGAGTTCACTTACCGCATAGAGGAATAGGCAGTCGATGGGGATTTCGCGTCAGTGACGTGGAGGTTCCCGCGCAACAACTTCCTCCGAGTCTTCTGAGCGAAGCTGAAGGATTCGCGTTCCTGCAGACTCTATAGATTCTTTTATTTAGCTCTTTACTCCTATCAGCCATCCTGAGCTAAGCCGAAGGCCTGCCCTGAGCGAAGTCGAAGGGGACCTGCGTTGCTATAGCGCTTTAAACACATCTGCAATTTCGAGCCCGCTATCCCCATCCAGGAAATCAATATGAAAAAGCCCAGGAAAGCAAAGGGTCCGCCTTCGCACACGGCCTCCGGGGGCTCAAAAAAAAGCTTGACATATTCCTATATGGGAATGTATTGTTTCGTCATGGCAAGAGCTAGTACCACTTCTGATGCATTCAACGCGGTTGCCGAGCCTCGCCGGCGGGAGATTTTGATCTATCTTGCCGGGGCCGAGCGGCCCGTCGGGGAGATTGTGACAGCGCTGAACCTGGAACAGCCTTCCGTCTCAAAGCACCTGCGAGTGCTGCGCGACGTGGGGCTGGTGAGGATGCGCTGCCAGGGCCGCCAGAAGCTGTACCGGACCAACGCCGAAGCGATACGCCCGCTGCATGAGTGGGCCGGAACCTTCGAGCGTTACTGGCAGCACCAGTTAAACAAGGTGAAGGAACGCGCGGAACAGATGACGCGCCAAAGCCCACAGGACATGAAGTCCCCAGACCCGAACAAAAAGGAGATAGGATGATTCCCACTGAACAGACACTCGAAAATCTGACTCTGACAATCAACCAGGAAATCCACGTCCAGGCAACCCTGGATGTAACCTTTGCCGCGCTGCTTGAGCAATTGGGGCCCGGCAACGAGACGCCGGACGGCAAATCGCTGAACATGAAGATTGAACCATGGCCTGGTGGCAGGTGGTACCGGGACCTGGGCGACGGTAATGGACATTTCTGGGCCGTGGTCCAGGCCATCAAGAAGCCCACGCTGCTTGAATTCGCCGGTCCCTTGTTCGCCTCTTTCCCGTTTGTTTCCAACGTGCAATACCGGCTGAGCGAAGTGGAAGGCGGAACCTTGATCACCTTCAAGCACACCGCGCTGGGCTTTGTTTCAGACGAACACAAAGCGGGTATGAACAACGGCTGGACTTCGATGAACCAACGCGTGCGCAGGTTTGCCGAGTCCGGCTGAAAACAACCCGCATTGCAATCAACGAATGCCTAATTGAGGAGAAGTTCATGTGCCCTGTATGCCTTGCATCTACCTTGCTGATTGCCGGCAGCGTCGCCTCTTCGGGCGGACTGGCGGCAATCGCAATCGTGAAATTCGGGATGTTGAACGCCCGCGACAATCGTCGGGACGAAGGATCGCCGAAAGAAGAAGCGAACGCGACGCAGCAGTGATCTGCGAATAGATCGGGATTCCGCCGCGCTTGACAGTCACGCCGCGGCTGTATTCCGCGCCATGTTTTCTCGTACCCATCAACCATGGGGTCCTATCGAGGACCGAACAATCGATGACATTTGACGAAGGAGGGAAGGCGATGACGACTCAGACAATGCACGGAACTGAAACCAATGCGCATCTCACCATGAGCACACCCCCTGTAGTGTCGCAACATGAGTGGGAGGCTGCGCGACAACAGCTTCTGGTGAAGGAGAAGGCCTTCACTCGATCCCGAGATGCGCTGGCCGCCGAACGCAGGCGTATGCCGTGGATGGAGGTCGACAAGAAATATGAGTTCGACGGGCCCAAGGGCCGGGTCAGCTTACTAGACCTGTTCGAAGGCCGCAGGCAATTGATTGTCTATCGCGCCTTCTTCGAGCCCGGAGTGTTCGGCTGGCCCGAGCACGCCTGCCGCGGTTGCTCGCTGGGCGCCGATCAGGTGGCTCATCTTTCCCATCTGAATGCCCGCGACACCACGCTCGCGTACGCATCGCGCGCACCCCAGGAGGACATTGTGCGGCTGAAGGCGCGGATGGGCTGGGAGATGCCCTGGTACACCATCACCGATAGCTTCGATACCGACTTCGGCGTGGATCAATGGCACGGCCACAATGTGTTCTTCCGCGACGGCGACAAGGTGTACCGGACATACTTCACCAACAACCGCGGCGACGAGGCGATGGGGAGCACCTGGAGCTACCTCGACATGACGCCGCTGGGCCGCCAGGAGACCTGGGAGGACTCGCCGGAGGGTTACCCCCAGACCCCGCCATACAAATGGTGGAACTGGCACGATAACTATGGCGCGGAGGCCTCGCCCAATGTTAAGTGGGTCGATATCATAACCGACCCGGAAGCCGCCGCCAGAAGGCGCGAAGCAGAGTCGAAAGCATGACCGGCACAGAAATCGATCGCGGAAAATGGCCTGTCGACAATCGATAGCGATGCGGAAATGGGGCGAGGCTGTCCGGCGCTCCATGGTGTCGTCACATCCAGCGCCTCGTTTTGCTCGCTTAAAATCATTCCATGTGCGGAATCGTTGGTTACGTTGGTCCAAAGAAAGTGGTTCCAGTCATCATCGAGGGGCTGCGGCGTCTCGAATACCGCGGCTACGACTCGGCCGGCATCGCCGTGGGCAGCCCATCGAGCCCAACTCTTGATGTTCGCCGCGCCAAGGGCAAGCTTGTGAACCTGGAAGAAGTGCTGCGCGAGCACCCGCTGGAGGGGACGTTTGGAATCGGCCATACACGCTGGGCGACGCATGGACGTCCCACCGAAGAGAATGCCCACCCGCACCGCGACTGCACCGGCCGCATTGTGGTGGTACACAACGGCATTGTGGAGAACTACCTCGACCTGAAGCGCGAACTCATTGCCCAGGGGCACAAATTCGTCACGGAGACGGATACCGAAATCATTGCCCACCTCATTGAGCAAGTGCAGCAGGACTCGGAAGCAGCAGGCGAGCCGATTGCGCTGGAAGTGGCCGTGCGGCGCGCGGTGAAGCGCCTCACGGGAGCCTTTGCACTGGGTGTTCTGTCGGCTCGGGAGCCGGACAAGATTGTTGCGGCTCGGCTGGGGCCGCCGGTAGTGATCGGCGTAGGCGAAGGCGAGTCATTTGTGGCCTCCGACGTTCCCGGCATTCTGCATCACACGCGCAACATCTACTTCCTGGCCGACGGCGATATGGCCATCCTGACGCTGGGCGGAGTGGAGCTGACCGACTTCGACGGCAACCCCATCCAGCGCGCCATCACACGCATTCAATGGGACCCCATCCAGGCGGAAAAGGGCGGCTACAAGCACTTCATGCTGAAGGAGATTTGGGAGCAGCCGCGGGCGATCACCGACACCACGCTGGGCCGGGTTTCGCTTGACTCGGGCAAGGTCTTCCTTGGCGAGATGAAGATTCCCGACGATGAACTTGCTTCGGCGTCCAGCATTAATATTGCCGCATGCGGCACCAGTTGGCATTCCGCCCAGGCCGGCAAGTACATGATCGAGCGCCTGGCGCGGCTGCCTGTGGACGTGGATTACGCCAGCGAGTACCGCTATCGCAATCCCATACCCGACCGCAACGCGCTGGGCCTCTTAATTACGCAATCGGGCGAGACCGCCGACACGCTGGCCGCGCAGCGCGAGATGATCGCGCTGGGATCGAAGACCGTGGCGATTTGCAACGTGGTCGACGCCATGGTGGCGCGCGAGGCGCATGGTGCGATATATACGCATGCAGGGCCCGAGATCGGCGTCGCTTCAACCAAGGCCTTCACGGCGCAACTGACCGCGCTATTTCTTTTGGCGCTGAAGCTTGGGCAATTGCGTGGACGCATCGATCCGGACCAGTCGGTTGCGCTCATCGAGGAACTTAGCCGCATACCAACCAAGATCGAGGAAGTGCTGCGCAAGCGCACGGCCCAATGCGAGCAACTGGCCAGGGACTTCTCGACCGCGCGCGATTTTCTTTACCTGGGCCGCGGAATCCATTTTCCCATCGCTCTGGAAGGCGCGCTGAAGCTGAAGGAAATCTCCTACATCCACGCGGAAGGCTACCCGGCCGGCGAAATGAAGCACGGGCCCAACGCGTTGATTGACGAGACGCTGCCCGTGGTGGTGATTGTGACCAGGGACGAAGCGGACCCCGCTTCGAAGCTGCGCTATGAGAAGACGCTCTCGAATATTCAGGAGGTGACCGCGCGCAGCGGCCGCGTGATCGCCGTAGCCACCGAGGGCGACTCGACCATCGGCAGCCTGGTGGAGCAAGTGATTTTCATTCCGCCGGCCATCGAGCTGCTGTCGCCGCTGATTGAGATTGTGCCGCTGCAACTGCTGGCTTATTACATAGCCGTGCGACGCGGATGCGATGTGGATCAGCCGCGAAATCTGGCCAAGTCGGTCACAGTGGAGTAGGCGCAACTCTAGTCCGGATGGACGCTGATCGTTGCCCGCATGGTGTGCTGTTCGCCGGGCGCTAGCAAGACTGCAGAGTTGCGGATGTTGCTGGCTTCCACGCACGTCATCCGCTGCCATTCTTCGCTTCCAAGATCGGCGAGAGAGGCGGCTCCCTGCTGCCATGGATTCCAGACGACAGTCGTTGCGGAGTTCCGCTTCTCCGTGCGGATGATACGGCTGAGAGTCGGATCGATCAGATCCAGCGCGCCATTAGTATCGAGATAGGCATTGTCGGTGGCTGAGGAGAAGGTCACATCTCCGGACTGAACCTTCTCGCGATTTTGATCGGTGTTATCGAGATACCTGACTTGATCGAGGCCGCGCACGCGCACATGTTGCGATGCGCCGACTCGAAAATAGGTATGCAGCGCCTCTTCAAATTTGAAAGGAGTTGATCCTGTATTTGTCGCAGTCAGTTCCAATTCCAAATTGCTTCCGACTGCGACCCGGTTCACGAGTCGAAACCCGTGCGGCCACCAGCGGCGCGTTGCCTCATCGCTTTCGGTTGAAAGCTCGACGATCACACTGCCGTCTTGCTCCGCTACGGAGTCAAGCTGCCATTCTCTGGTGCGGACTAACCCGTGAGACGGAGCCTGCGGATCGTCGGGCTTGCTTCGAAACCAGGGAAAGCAGACCGGAATGCCTCCGCGAATTGCGCGCCCATCTTCCCAGTGCGAATGCTCGCTTAGGAAAATAACTTTCTCCGCGCCGGCAGGCTGCCACGAGGTTACCTGCGCACCGTGCAGGTAAATCTCCGCCGCCGCTGAAGGCCTGGTGACGCGCACCTTTGGCAGGCCGCCGTTTCCGATCACCACCTCGGCAATGGACGGAATTTTGAAGCGGCGGTTCAAATCGTCGGTGCGCGCAGGATTATTCATGGCAATCGGGATTGCATCCGGCAATGACGAATCGTTGCATAAAACATCAGTACGTCGCTACTGAAACGCGAAGCACATTTGGTTCCGAATTCAGGTTGAGCCCATAGTCGGTCTGGTCGCCGTTGAGAATGCGAATAGCTTTGAATGCGCCATTCACGTAGGTTCCCTCCTCGACGCGCAGGAATTGGCGATGCTGCCATTTGCCGTCGATCGAAGCTGAGGGAGTCTGGCCTGTTCCGTTCACGATTTGCTGGGCTTTGCGTTGCGCCTCGGTGCCGGCCGGCCTGAAGTCTACCCGGCAGGAGTAGCCGGCGACAAGAAACTGGTTGCTGTTGAGTTGCGCAACCAGGGCGCGGCCTACCGGCTCGGTGTTGCCTTTCGGCGGGCCTCCGCGGCCGCCAACGCCGTAGGAAACCACCGCGTCCCAATCTCCAAAATGAAGCGTCTCGACGGGCTGGCTTTCTACCTCCGACACGGCCTGTAATTTGCCTTCGAAATTAAGGCGGGCAAGGTCTCGCATCATGGGTCCGATGAGCTTGTAGTTATCGGCGGTGGGGTCGAGAAAACTGTTCGGCGCATTGGTGTCTCCCGCGTGCGCAGGAGGGTTTCGGGTGTAGTCGAGGCCGAAGGGCGAATAGCCAATCGCCTGAAGTCCAAGCGCTGAGAACAGGAAGCGGGCAGCGCGCGTAGTGCCGGCAGTCTCGGGAATGAACAAAGGGTTGTCGGGCCGGTGATAGAGTTCGATCACCTTCCTATACGCGGGCGTATCGAGCAAATAAATATCGGGCGCAAGAACATCGATCGCGGGCGCTTCGGCCTTCCAGATGGGAAGTACGTTGTCGGTGGGTCCTCCGCTCTCATAGGTGCCGGGCGCGCCCTTGAATGGGTCGCGAAGCGCGGCGTTGACATAAAGAGGCAGCGGGTAAACGGCTTTGCCTGCAGCGGCAATCTGGCCAACATACTTGGCTATGGCCCAGGCGTGGAAGTCGACGTCGGCTTCTGCACCGAACACATCCCGCCAATTTGCCTCAGGAGTAGCTGCGGTCTTCTCCATCGCCTTCAGCACCTCGGCCGGGACCGCGGATTGAAACAGCTTTTCAGCGGCCGGAGAATAATCCCGCAGCGTTCCCCATGTTCCGGTTTCGTTTTCAACCTGCACCATGATTACGGTTCGGTCAGGGTCGGTCTCTTTCAGGTGCCGCATGAATGCGGCGAATGCGCGCGTGTCCGCATCGAGGGACGCCTGGGCAAACGGAGATGGCGAGTCGACCAACTCACCGTTTTTATTGGTCACGTGCGTATAGAGTTCGGGCTTCAGCTTCATCCATTCCGGCATGTAGTGCTGGCTGCCGTTCTTCCAGGTGCCGAACCACAGCAGAACCAGGCGGACATGATGCTGGCGAGCCTGCGCAAGAATCGTATCGACAGCCGAGTAGTCGAACTGGCCGGGCCTGGGCTCGAACTGCTCCCAGTAGATGGGCGTCTCAAGCGTGTTGGCATGGAGGTATTCAATGGCGGACCACACTTTGGGCAGGGTGGCCGGCCAGTCGCTGGAGTTATTGGATTGCGCGCCCAGCATGAGGAATGGCGCGCCATCTACCAGCAGGGCGTAGCGGCCATCTTTCTGGACGATGCGCGGGATGGGGTGGTCCTTTGTCTGCGCCTGCGATCCGGGGCTTGCCGCCAATGCGGCCAATAGAACCGCGATGATTAACGTTTTCATTTGCTTTCGCCTTCCTTGCAGTTGCTTCGTTGCCGTCCTATCCATAGATCTGGGTGCCCCAGGTCTCGATTCTGAGACCTGGGAATCATTGAAATCGATTACGCTCGCCCCGCAAACTCCCGCGTCTCCGTGTAAACTTTTACCTTTTCGCCCTCTTGAATGTAAAGCGGAACCTTGATTTCGAGACCGGTTTCCAGGCGTCCCAGCTTGGTTACGTTGCCGCTGGTGTCGCCGCGCGCGCCAGGCTCGGTATAGGTCACTTCCAGCTCCACCTTGTCGGGCAGCTCCAGGCCGATGGGGTTGCCGTTGAACTTGTTCAGCTTCACAATTGCGCCTTCCACCAGGAACTCCAGCGCGTCGCCGATCATTTCTTCGCGCAGCGTCAGCGTGTCAAATGTTTCCTGATCCAGAAAGTAGGAGCCGTCGGCATCGCTGTATAGATAAGAAGCCTCCACTGTTTCCAGATCGGGC
>CAYWMR010000090.1:0-1215 GCA_964458965.1 uncultured Occallatibacter sp.
GACATCGGTGTGGAACCGCTTGGCGATCAATGCCACCAGGTTCATCAGCGTTTCGGCGGGCTTGCCGCCTTCCTGCGCGAGGTTGGTAATCTCTTCCAGGGTCAGAACCAAACTGGCATCCATTGCTTCGCTCGACTCGCTCATATGCTCATCCTCGATTCATTTAAAGAAGATTCGCGCATCGACACGTGTGCCAGGCCTCATTGGAAAGAATGCCAATAGTACATTCGGTTCAATTGAACCGGAAAAGAAGGCGTTTTGAAGCCGGCTGGCCTTGGGTGACGTCGCCATCCCGCTGTTGTCGATTCGAGATGAATCTCACGATATCACCAATCCCCCCGTCTCTGCGAATTGGCGGGTTGCGGCGGGATGCGATTTTTCCGCCGGATGAAATCCTATTCACTGTCGGCGAATTTAGGGAAGGGGAATGAAGATGCTTCTATTCTAAGAATGATGAGGGCGCATTGACGCCGCCAGTACCGCCAGTCAGGAGACCGGCGGTACTATTTGTGACTGATCAGAAGCCCTATTGGGATGAGGTGGCTTTCTGATTCCTGGCCATCTGCAGGTCGTTTACGACTTGCAGAACGTTCGGTATCAGCGTTGCCACCTTCTCGGCGTTTGCGCGCGTCTGCTCGGAGTCCACTTCGCCAGTGAGCGTGACAACCGCGCTCTTGACCGCGTACTTCACGCTGGCATGCATTCGATTTTGAATGAGCGCAGCGTCGAGATTCCTCTCGATTCCCTTGTCCAGATCGTCATTTACGGCCTTAGCATCTTTTCCATCGCCCGCCGGAATTACAGCAATCTGGTCTGCGACAACCTGATTTCCCGCCATGGACTTGGCCAGGGCTTCGGCCTGCGCTTTCTGCGCGTCGTTGACAACCTGTCCGCCGAGCGTCACAACACCGTTGTCACGATCCTGGCTGACAGAGACATCTTTCAGGCCAGCCTGAAACAGCGATTTGCGGATGCCGTCCGCAACATCCGGTGACTTTTGAGAGGCGCTCCAGCAGCCCGCCATTGCGCTGGCGGCAAGCACCGACAGCACGGCAACCAACAACTTTGTCGTTTTCATGATCTTCCTTTTTTTGTCGGCGTAAAGGCTGAGCCGCGGCGAATCGAGTGCCGGAGATGAGTTACTCCCGCAACCTGACGCCCGTGTGTAGACTCCGCCTGCTCGCATTGGATGTGCTGTGCAGAATCGCTCATGGG
>CAYWMR010000090.1:1315-13548 GCA_964458965.1 uncultured Occallatibacter sp.
CGTGTGTAGACTCCGCCTGCTCGCATTGGATGTGCTGTGCAGAATCGCTCATGGGCGCAAATCAGAGCGTTTTCCCGTTGGTGTAGAGTGTCGGGCGTGGACCGGGAGGTCCACGCGACAGCCGGCCGGGAGGCCGGCGCTACTCAGTGGATACTAGCGCCTGGGTTCGTAGATGCTGCCGGGGTTGTCTTTTACAACCACACCGTCGCCATGCTCACCCTGGTCCAGTAACAATTTCTTTAGAGCGCCAGAATGCAAGACATTGTTGCTGATCACGCAGTTGCGGAGGCCCTTGTAGACGATGCCATACGCTGGACTGAACTTGCCGGTGTCTCCATCGTCGCGGCCTGCCTGGATATTGTTTCCCACCAGGGTAACGCCGCTGGCTCCGTCGAGAAATACCTGCGAGGAATCGAGGGTTTCAAGGTCGGCATTCTTGCCGCTGCGCTTGAAGAAATTCCCGGTGATGGCGAACTGCGTGCAGCTTGCATTGTTTCTGCGCAGGGCCAGGGCGCATGATCCTGCGCGATCGAAGAAGTTGCCGGTGATTTGATAGCCGTCGCCGCCCGCAACCAGCATGTTCTCTTCGCCATTCCATTCAATGCGATTGCCGGTAAAGGTGATTGAGGCGTTCTCATAACGGGCCGCGAAGCCCGCGCGCCGATTTCCCGAGAACCAGTTATCCAGCAGAAAGCCGTCCCAGCCGCGCAGGTTTAGGCCGTCGCCCTGGTTATAGCCGAACATGCAGTGGCGGACACTGAAGGCCCAGACTTTCATCAGGCTTGCGCCGTCTCCGCTGAAACGCAGGGCTTGGCAGCGCTCGATGCGAAAGCCGTCTTCGTGTTTTGCATACTCCGTTCTGTCGACGAAGATTCCATGAATGTTCTTGCCCAGGCCGCGGCCGTCGAGCGCGAGGCCGTCGATTGTGGAGCCGCGCCCATCGGTGAGGTTGAGCAGGCAGCGGGAATCGGCGCTGGCCAGGCGCAGAGTACTTCCACCGGGGCCGCTGTAGTTCCATGACGGAATTCCGAAAAGCGCGATACCGGGCCGCATATGCAGTTCGTGGGTCAGGTAGACTCCCGGGGGCACAAACACTGCGCCGCTTGTTTCCGCGGCGGCATCGATGGCACTTTGCAGGGCGGCGGTCGAGTCGGTCTTTCCATCGCCAACCGCGCCGACTTTGGTGACATCGACGAAGTTCCGATTTGCAGGCGCGTCCTGCTGGGCCAGGGCTGCGGTGCTGAAGAGAAGGGAAGCCCCGCCGGCCATTGCGCCCAGCGTGAGATCGCGGCGATTCATAAAACTTCTGTCGTTCTCAGCCATTTTGCTTCTCTCGTGTTTCACTTCGTTGCGGCTCCCCGTTTGGGCGCCTGTTGCAGTGCGTGCAGGACGGCGTCGAACGCAGGCTTGGGGCGGAACTCCGCATCGAACATCAGTGGGCGTTGCGGCAGGCCGTCGGGGCGCTTAAATTGTGGGAAATAGACGTTGTGGTTTAACCAGCTATAGGGGTCGCAGAGACCCCATGTAACCAGAGCAACCACGGCCGGTGAGTCGAGCGCAGCAGCCAGGAACCGCGAGTAGACATCTGCCACGGCGCGGTCACGGTCCTCGACTGCCGGTGGCGCGCCGCGATCGTCTACGTCGAGTTCAGTGATTACGACTTTCAGGCCGCGCTGCGCAAGAGAGTCGAGGAAGGCGCTGTACTTGTTTTCCTTGAAATCGGAGAAACGCGCCAGCTTGAGATGCGATTGCAGGCCTACGCCATCGATGGGAATCTGCTGCTTTTGCAGGCGGTCAAGAAGATGGAAGAGTGCTGTGCGGCGATCTTCCTGGTCCGGTGTATCGAGTTCCAGGTCATATTCGTTGTAGATGAGGAGCGCATTGGGATCGGCCGCACGCGCCTCGCGAAAGGCTGCCTCGAAGTAATCTGGACCAAGCGCACGAAGCAACGGACTGCCGACGCGAAGGCCGTCCGCTGCATGTTCGCGAGGGTCGATGGCTTCATTGACGACGTTCCACGAGAAGACGCTGCCGCGATAATGCCCGGCCAGCCGCTGAATATGCGCCGCTGCCGCCTGTTGCGCCTGAGCTTTGGGCATGGACTCAAGCCATTTTGGTGTGTAAAGGTACCAAAGCAGGTGCGCACCAGTGAGCTTGAGGCCGCCGGCGAGCGCAACGGCGATATTGGAGTCGCGCTTGTCATTCTCTTCGGTGGGACTGGGAGCGAGGCCGCCCCAGGAAAGCTCGGCGGCGTAAAGAGCGCACTGGGAGGAAAAGAGCTTCCAATACGCGTCCGGCTCTTTGGCAAACTGATTATCGCTGTCCGATCCGTAGACCAGGCCGGCTGAGGCGGCAGCCGCACGAAGACTGGGGATAGGGACGGTGTTGGAGGGCTCGGCGTAATCCCAACGCGGCGCAAATGCAAACAGACCGGCTGCGCCTAATGCGCGCAGATGTTCTCGGCGGGTGATTTTCATACGCAATCAGTGTACGTCTGACAGATGGGGCGCGCGGTCTGGGCCCGCTGGGTTAAGCTGGTGCGGGGGATTTTTAAGATGAACGTAATTCTGGGAGTGGATGGCGGCGGGACACACACGCGCGCTTCGCTTGAGGCTGGCGGGCAGGTTTTGGCTTATGCGGAGAGCGGCTCGATCAAGCGGCTGAGGGTGGGCGCGGAGGCTGCGGAAGAGAACTTGCGTTCGGTGCTGAAGGATGTGTACGCGCAGGCCGGCATAAAAGGGGTTCGCGCAGCGTCAGTGGGCGTGGCCAGCGCCAGCCTGCCTGGGATTGTGGAGTGGATTACCGCGGTTCTGAATGACTTTAACGCTGAGCGCTCCGAGGTGGTGGGCGACGAAGTGATTGCGCTGGACGCGGCGTTTCAGGGGGGAGCGGGGATCTTGCAGATTGCCGGAACCGGGTCGAACACGATTGGGCGCGCAGCGGATGGCAGCCGGGAGTGCGCGGGCGGGTACAGTTCGCGTCTGGGAGATGAGGGTTCTGGCTACTGGATCGGGGTAAATAGCGTGCGGCGGGCGCTTCATGCGTTCGATCGCGAGGGGCCTACTAAGATCCTTGAAAAGGTGGGCGAGATTTGGGGAACGGCCACGCTGGAGGCGCTGGTAAACATGGGCGACAGCACTCCGGGACCTGATTTTGCGGCACTGGCGCCGGCAATTGCAGAGCTGGCTGAGGCTGGCGATCCGGTTGCCTTGGGAGTGTTGAAACAGGCGGCGGTCGACCTGGTGGAGTTTGTTTTGCTGGTGCGCTCGAAGCTGAAGCGCAAGCATAACATTGCCGGCGAAGTGCCGGTGGCGTGGACGGGAAGCGTGATTGAGAAGACTCCGTTGGTGAAGGAGGCTTTTTTCGCTGGGCTAAGAGCTGGAGCGCCGGAGATGCCGGTGGCGGCGGAGGCGGTTGTTTCGCTGGAAGGGGCGCTGTGGCGGGCTCGGAGGCTGGCGGAGTAGAGTAGTCACCCAACCATGCGAGAAGAAAAGAGCGCATGGTTTGGGGCACCTGCTAGCGCTCCTGCACCGGCAAATCCTCAACTCCATTCATGAATTCGTCGGAGGCTACGGGACCGCTGGTCAACTACGCGGACCAGTCATTGGGCTTCGTGACCTTCCCATTTACTAACGAAACGACTAGCTGGCCTACTGCGTCTACCGCGACGAGATTGGCGGGCTCGCCCACGGCTAGCCTGGGGGCTTGAGCACCGAACCCAGTCATTGCCGCTGGATTGACCGTTAGCAAACGCAGCGCCTGTTCGAGCGGGGCGCCAGTGAAGCGGAGGAAGTTTTGCAGGGCGCGGTCGAGGGTCAGCACGCTGCCGGCGAGAACGCCGCCAAGCGTGGCCCTGCCGTTTGCTACCTGGACGGCAAAGCCGCCTAGGTGATACTCGCCGTCGGGCATGCCGGTGGCGCTCATCGCGTCGGTAACGAGAATCGCCCGCTCCGGCCCCTTGGCCTTCCACCACAGCTTTACCAGTTCGGGAGCGGTGTGGATGCCATCGCAGATGAGCTCGGCAAACAGCGAGTCGGTGGTGAGCACGACGCCCAGAATTCCCGGCTCGCGGTGGTCGAGTGGGCGCATGGCGTTGAAGGTGTGCGTGGCGCTTACAGCACCGGCGGCAATGGCGGCGCGGGTTTCAGCGGCGGTTGCGTTGGAGTGACCCACGGAGACGCGAACGCCGCGCGCGGTGGCATGGGCGGCCAATTCCGCTGCGCCGGGGAGTTCGGGGGCCAGGGTCATGAGACGTACTTGGCCCTCGGCAGCCTCGAAGAGCCGGTCGAAGATTTGGGTATCCGGAGCGAGCAGGAATTCAGGGGGGTGGACGCCGCGCTTGGAATGCGAAAGAAACGGCCCTTCGAGATGAATGCCGATTGGCATGGCCTGCGCGTCGGCGCTAGCCTGGCGGGGCTTCGAGATCAGCTTTGCCAGGCCTGAGAGCGAGCGGAGAATCGTATCGAGAGGCGCGGTGACCGTAGTGGCCAGATAGCTGGCTGTTCCGCGCGAGGCCAGGAAGCTGCCAATGACACTGAGCGCCTGAGGTGTGGCTTCCATTACATCGTGGCCGGCTGCACCGTGAATGTGTACATCGAAAAACGCGGGGGCAAGGGTTGCGGTGGGATAGTCCAGAATGTGGGCTTGAGTGGGAAAGTCGCTGTCCGCACGGGTAGAGATAGACGTGATGAGCCCGTCTTCGATGGTGACCACCGGGTCGTCCATCAGGGTGGTTCCGTTGCAAAGCTTATGGGCTGTGAGCACCGTACGCATGTCGAAGTTCATTGTATGCGTTCGCCGCCGATGCAGGCTCTGTGGGAGAAAGGGCCGGAGGTTGAATGAGCACTTGTCCAATCCCAGGTCTCAGAATCGAGACCTGGGGCACCCGCCTTTGTACAGAATCAAGCGGTCTGGGAAACGGCCGGAGATTCAATCAGGGGATCAATGGATGAAGGTGGAGCGATCGGGCGCGCGCGTTCCGCTCTGGATTTGCGCGGCTTTGAGAGCGGCCTGAGCGGCCGCGAGCTCGGCCCGGCAGGCCGAGAGTTGGGAAGAGATATGGGCGAGTTGCGACTTGAGGTGCAAACGCAGTTCCTGAATGGTTTTTTCGAGCCGGTTGTGGGCGGCGATCTGCTCTGCCTGACTGGCTTGGACAGCCTTCAAGCTGGGAAGGACTGCGTCGGAAAGCAGCTGGGAGAGGGAAAACAACGGATCGTTCATAGGCAGATATTAATCACGAGTGAGCGATTGCGCATGATTACGGATGGTCTCGTTTTGGTAATGGGTGACGGCTATGCTGCGTCAATTTGGATCACATTGATGTGCGCGGCGAGAGCTTGCCGTGTGCGGCCAGGAAGGCGACGATTCCAGAGAAAGAATACTGGGAATCGTGGTCATGTAACCGCACTGTAAAGCGGCTTGAGGGCGCGTTTGGTAAAGTTTTGCCATGAACATCAAGGCTTTGTTGACGGTTGCTGGGTGTACGCTTCTTTTTTCGCCAGGGAATGTGCGGGCGCAAACGGTGGATTTGCCCACCAGCAAGCAGCTGATTGGCGAGATACCGGGGCATCCGCAACGGTTGAACAGTTTGCCGATGTCGATGGCTGTTTCTCCTGATGGGAGATACGTGGTGACGGTGAATGCCGGGTATGGCACCTATGAGTCGAAGTATGAGCAGTCGCTGGCCGTGCTTGATACGCAGACCGGCGTGCTGATGGACTTTCCGGATGCGCGCACGCTGGCGCAGGCCGCAAAGCAAACGCTCTACTCGGGGTTGGCGTTCGCCCGCGACGGCAGCCATTTGTACGCCAGCATGGGTTCCACTTCCGACCCGCTGGGCGATGGAAAGGACAAGACCGGGAGCGGGGTGGTGGTTTACAGCTTCGCGGGGGGGAAGATATCGCCGGAGCGGCTGATTCACCTGCCGTTGCAGCAGTTGGCTCCGGGGCGCAAGACAAGCATTCTTGGCGATGTGCCGGGCGACAAGGGAGTACCGTTTCCGGCGGCGATTGTGGTGGTAAGCGTGGCTGGGCGGGAGAAGCTGCTCGTCGCTGACAATCTCTCCGACGATGTATTGCTGCTGGACGCCTCGAGCGGGGCGATTGAGCGGCGCTTCGATCTATCGGAGAGTAATGCCGTGCCGGGAACTTATCCCGAGGCGCTGGCGGTTTCGAAAGACGGCGCGCGGGCGTTTGTGGCGCTGTGGAATGCTTCGGAGATTGCGGAACTTGATTTGGCCAAGGGGACCGTGGGCCGGAAGCTTGCCCTGCTGAAGCCTTCCAGCCCCATTGCTCCGGGAACGCATCCCTGCGCGCTGGAGTTTGCACCGGATGGAAAGACGCTGTACGTTGCGCTGGCCAACCGCGATGCTGTTGCAGCTGTGAATGTCGGGGCGGGGCAGTTTTCAGTGAAAGGCTACTTCGATACGCGGCTGCCGGGACAGAGCTACTTTGGCGCTGAGCCTGAGGCGCTGGCTGTGAATACGGACGGGAGCCGCTTGTATGTGGCGAATGCGATCAGCGATGCGGTTGCGGTGATCGACACAGGGAAACTGACGGCCAAGGCGGCCAAGCAGGGGATGGTGGAACCGATTGGCTTTGTGCCCACCGAATGGATGCCGATGTCGATGGCATTTGTTGGAGGCGCAGCGGGCGGAAAGCTGTATTTGGCAACCGCCAAGGGCAAGGGAACGGGGCCCAATAACTTTCCGCCGCGGGAGACGGGCGATCCGATGCAACGGAAGTCCCGTCGGTTGACCACCTACATTGCGACGCTGCTCTATGGGTCATTGGCCACGCTGAATGAGAGTGAGATTGAGAAGAATCTCGCCCAGTGGACCCAGGTGGTGCTGGAGTCAAACCGGATGAAGGCGGCCCAGGAGAAGATTGCATTTGCCGGCGGAGCGGAGAGCCGGATCAAGCATGTGATTTACATCATCAAGGAGAACCGGACTTACGATCAGATTCTTGGTGACCTGAGTAAGGGTGGAAAGCCTGTGGGCAATGGCGATCCGAAGCTGACCATGTATGGCGAGACGGTAACTCCCAACGAGCACAAGTTAGCGCTGCAGTTTGGCGTGCTGGATAACTTCTTCGACTCCGGTGAAGTATCGGGCGATGGGCATGTGTGGTCTACAGCGGCCATTGGCACGGATTATCTGGAAAAGACATGGCAGCAGAATTATCGCGGCGAGCAGCGAACTTACGATTGGGAAGGCGCGGTTGCGGAAGACTATCCGCTGTTGCAGAAGATACCGGATGTGAATGAGCCGGCCAGTGGTTACTTGTGGGGCGACTTAGCGGCGCATGGAAAGAGTTACTACCACTTTGGCGAGTTTATTTCGACGACCTTTTGCAATGAAAAGCGGGTCGCCGATCCGCGGATGGGGCCGCTGATGCAGGGCCGTGACTGCGCGCAGAAGGCCATTGCGCCGGGTGAGGCGCTGCCGGCGGAATGGGGCGGCGGGGTGAACAAATGGCCGTGGCCGATTCCGCGGATTGCGGCCAACATGGCTACCAAGCCGGAACTGGTGGGTCATTTTGCCGAAGAGGCGCCGGACTTTGAGCTGTCGGTTCCTGACCAGGTGCGGGTGGAGATTTTTCTGCGCCACTTGAATGGGTGGCTTGCCGACAAAGGGCAAGGGAAAGACACCATGCCCAACTTTGTGCTGCTGCGGTTGGGCAACGACCACACTGCGGGCACACGGCCAGGCGGACCTACACCCAAGGCTTCTGTTGCCGATAACGACCTGGCGGTAGGCCGCGCGGTCGAGGCCATTTCGCATTCGCCGTTCTGGGACGATACGGCGTTCTTCATTCTGGAGGACGATGCGCAGGATGGCGGCGACCATGTGGATGCGCATCGCAGCATTGCGCTGGTAGTTAGCAAGTATGCGCCGCACACCGAAGATGGAAGGCCGTTTGTCGATAGCCGGTTCTATTCGACGGTGAGCGTGATCCGCACCATGGAGACGCTGCTGGGGCTGCCGCCGATGAATAACAACGACGCATTCTGTTCACTGATTTCGACGCTGTTTACGGGGCCGGGCGATGGGACGGCGTATGAGGCAGATTACTCGAATCGCGACAATGGGCTGATTTATACGGCCAACGAGAAGAAGGCGCCGGGCGCGAAGGAGAGCATGAAGATGGACTTTCGTCATGCCGACCATGCGGATGCGCAGAAGCTGAATGTAATTTTGTGGAAGGATGCCATGGGGGATGCTACGGTGCCGGCGATGCTGAAGGTGCGCAGCAAGAAGGCGGCTAAGGATGATGACGATTAACGCTGGGACGCGGGCTTTTGGCGTTGGTTGGTATAATCGCGGCCATTCCTTCATCAAGGAACTGAAAATGCACCGAACAAATCTGTGCGCCCTGGTGGTTTCGGCATTCAGCGCGGTCCTAGCAGTGTGTCAGGTTCCTTCTTCGGCGGTTGTCGCGGTGACTTCGGGATCTACATTGTCTCTCTACAATGCGGCTGGGACCGTAGTCCAGCGCACCGATCTCAAGCGACCCGTTGCGGGCTTCGCGTTCTCGCCGGATCGCAACAAACTGGTAGTTGTCTCGCCCGACACCGAGCACGGCGGCGCACTGATCGAGATCGATTTGAAGGCCGGCGCCAGAAGGAGGCTGACTGACGCCATTTTGCTTTTCGCAGTCTGAATAAAGGCGAAACCGAAGTCTATGACAGTCCCACATTCTCGCCTGACGGCCGCAGCCTGGCCTTTGCCGTCCACGGCAACCAGCCGGGCGATGGAAACGACGCCTGGGAGAACAGCGGCCCCCTCGCCGTTCTCGATTTCGACTCAGGAAAGCTCCGCGTTCTTAAGTCGACGAACAACGTCGAGGTGAACGAGCCCTGCTCGGAGAGCGATCCCCAGTGGTCGCCTGATGGAAAGTGGATACTCTTCAACTGCGAGGATGGAGCCTTTCTCACCGATCCACAAGGCAGAACACTTCGAGCCTTGAAGATATCGAGCGACAATGCAGGTTCAAGCGCGGTCGGGTGGGTGGGCGGCCACTGCGTTCTCTATTTACAGACGCCAAAGGATCAGGGGCATTTCGACTTCGACCATGAGTCCGTAAAGCTTCTGGATTTGCGTCACTCGCAAAGTTTCGATGCAACCAAGATGCTGGACAAGTTTAGCCCGTCGACGGGAGGTCTTCAACAAGCCTCCACTGACGCGCTGATTAGCCGGTTGGAATCCAGATTGATTATCGAAACTTGGGGGAAACGGTGGGAATTGCCTTTGGAAGAGAAACCGAACGAGCCTCAGACCGCCCTGGCTCAGTTGCTGACCGGATGGGAGCCTCGTGCGATTCCGGATTATTGCAAGTAACTTCGTGCGCCTGAAATGCTTACGAGTCTCCGAATTTCCGCGCGTGGGAAACAAGAATCCTGATATACTTTAGTCGTCCCGGCAGGGAGTGGACCCCTACCGGGAGTTTGGCTACTTGCTCAGTAGCGCCAGGACGAGGAGTACGATAACCGTTACAAACCGCCAATCGATGGCGATTGTAATGGCTAAGCGCATTCAGGACGAATTGTCCCTCATTCGTCCTCACCTCCTCTGCGTTAACACGGCCCGCAGGTCGTTCTAGCGGCCTGCGGACCGACGGCCCAATCTTCCGGGCCGATCTTTCGCGACCGCCTCCACATACGCAAAGAAGCGTACCCAGTCTACATCCGGCTTCTGCTCCTCACTTGTGATTTGTTCCCCGTGTGAACTGCTTGTGGTCCGGTAGACTATCCGCATGGCCAAGCGGATTGGGGTGCATCTGGGGACGGCGGGCGGAGCCTCGTCTAATCCTCAATTCAGCAGTACACCCTGATTTGGGCGATCGAGGGAGAATGTCGGGATCTCAATATCAAACTGCTCACCGCTCTCACTCTCCATCCGGTAAGCCCCGCCCATCAACCCCGATGTCGTGTTGAGAGGTGCGCCACTCACATATTCAAAGCTCTCGCCGGGCTTGAGAACCGGCTGCTCCCCAACCACACCGGGCCCCTTGACCTCGGTCAAGTCGCCACGCGCGTTGGTAATCATCCAGTGCCGGCTCAGTAGCTGTACCGTTTCCAGTCCCTGATTCTCGATGACCACACGATAAGCCCAGAAATACTGCGAGCTGGGAGGCGACGATTGCGCCTCAAGGTAAGTCGGCAAAACGCTTACCGCTATTCCTCGTGTGATTGCTGTATACGGTGTCCAATCTGCCATACAGAGAGCTTAGAGCAAACTGGCGGGATGATGCAGAATTAATGGGGCACGGAGCTTATGTGGTTGGTCATCGTGAGGATCAGGTGAATTGACTATCCGCATGACCAAGCGGATTGGTGTGCATCTGGGGACGGCGGGCGGGGCGTCGAACGCCGTGGAGCGGGCGCGGGAGATTGGCGCGTGGTTTCTCGCCCTGTAACTAAGGTTCATCGAGACAGGCGTCGAGCAACTGGCGAAAGACGATTAGGGTCGGCTTCCAGTCTCCCTGCATCGCTTTGGCCCCGGCTTCGGCGTAGCCGACGTTTGGTCTGGGACGTAAGCGAATGAACGGAGGCAAGCCATAACGCAGTGCAATCCAGTTGGCCCAAAAACGGGCCGTACGGCCGTTCCCGTTGGCGAAGGGATGGATTCGCACCCACTCGGAATGAGCCCAGGCGCAAAGGTCCAAAATGGCTGCCAGTTGGTCCGCATCGGGCTCCTGGCCTGCCGGGATAAGTGAGTCCAGCTCCGCTACAAGTGCTTGAAGCCTGCTCTCAAACATCTTCAGAGCTACTGAGACATCCGCAGCGTCGACACCGTAGAATGCCCCGACCTTTACTTGGAGATTTTCAAGACCCGGTTCACCGCGGAATGCGCCGACAAAGCGCGAGTCTGGCACTTTCAGGCCTCTCATGGAGATGGCTTGCCAATGCTTTGCAGTTTCCAGCGCCGGATGCTCCCGGTGCTGCGCCGCGCGAGTGAATTCGTTGAGAACCTGCGCCAGGTTCTTCCTTGACTGGGGATTGTCTGTGTCCGAGTCAGGCACCTAGAAGCTCACGAATTCTGCTTTGCGCAGGTCCGGCAGGGGCGAGCTGTCCGTTGATCAGTTGCCCTTCGATCCATGTGCCTTCCAGTGGATCGTCGAGGGTTGCCTCGGACTCAACAAACGCGGCTCTCGCCTTCTGAAACCCGGGGTCCCGCTCCCGGTAGGCTCGAAGGCGCGAAAGGGTTGTTTCCAAGATAAGTTCTTTCGGTCCGCGGCGGCTGAGGAAACCCCTAATGGCTTCATTGAGAAGCTGATTCACGGGACGGCCCTCGATCTTGCTAAGGTTCTCCAGGGCGGCACGCTCTTCGACGTCAATTCTCAAGGTGAAGGGGACTCGGGCCATGTTTGTACGCTACACCCAAAGATTGGTGATGTCAATTTCATATTTTGACATCACAAGTGCGAGAACTATCTCTCCGAGATATCTCGCCGGCAGATGGGCGGGCGGCTGGAATTTGTCTTGACGGCCGGCTGAACAAAGAATGAAGGGTCTCTTCCGGGGGGAGATAGTCTGTTCGATGTTTCGTTGTTGAGGGGGGGATCAGTAGACTATCGGCATGACCAAGCGGATAGGGGTGCATCTGGGAACGGCGGGCGGGGCTTCGAATGCAGTGGAGCGGGCGCGGGAGATTGGCGCTAATACCTTTCAGATTTTTTCGTCGAGCCCGCGAATGTGGCGTGCGCCCAAGGTGGATCCCGCACAGGCCGCTCGAATGCGCGAACTGCGCTCGAAACTGGACGTTGGGCCGCTGGTGATCCACACGAGTTACCTGGTGAACGTATGCAGCCAGTCGGACGAGGTGCGGCAGAAGAGCATTGATGCGTTTCGCGGGGAGATTGAGCGGGCGCTGGACTGGGGCGCGGAGTACCTGGTGCTGCATCCGGGGTCGTGGAAGGGGTTGACGCGGGATGAGGGGCTGCGGCTGGCTGCGGACTCGATTACGAGCGCGATTGACGGGCTGAAGTGGCAGGGAAGCGGGTTCCAGATCCTGATTGAGAACACGGCGGGCGCGGAGTTTTCACTCGGCGGCAGCTTTGACCAGGTGGCCGAACTGGTGGAGCGGCTGAGGGCCTGCGCGCCGGTGGGCGTGTGCCTGGATACTTGCCACACACACGTTGCCGGGTACGACCTGGTGAGCGAGGCGGGCTACGCGGAGACGATGGCCATGGTGGCCGCGACGGTGGGGTTCGAGGCGGTGCGCGTGTGGC
>CAYWMR010000091.1:0-13478 GCA_964458965.1 uncultured Occallatibacter sp.
GGATTGCGCAGGACGAGGAGTTTGCGAAGCGGCTGGCGGGGTTCATGCCGCAGTTTGAAGTGTATCTGCAATTCGACTCGCTGCAGCGCGAACCGCTGATGCAGTTGCGTGGGGCGGACCTGCGCGGGATTCGCGAGAAGGCGCTGGAGCGGCTGAACCGGCTGGGGATTTCTACGACCCTGGTGGTGACGGTGGAGCGCGGCGTAAACGATGGTGAGTTAGGCGCGATTGTGGATTATGCGCTGAAGCAGCCGGCAGTTAGAGGAGTTACATTTCAGCCGTTGCAGCAGGCGGGGCGAGTTATGGGATTTGAATCGAAGTTACACCGGCTGACGCTAACTGAAGTCAGGCGGCGGATATTGGAACAGACGGAGGTGTTCCGTCCGGAGGATTTGATTCCGGTGCCTTGCCATCCGGATGCGCTGGCGATGGCGTATGCGCTGAAGATGGGCTCGAAGACGGTTCCGCTGACGGGGATGGTGCCGCCGGAGGTGTTGATTGACGGGGCGAAGAACACGATTGTGTATGAGCAGGAAGCAGGGCTGAGGGATCATATCTTCAAGCTGTTTGCGACCAACCACTCGCCGAGCTCACAGGCCTCGACGCTGAAGGAACTGCTGTGCTGCCTTCCGAAGGTGCTGATGCCGAAGGAAGTGGGATACAAGAATCTGTTTCGCGTGCTGATTGTGCAGTTCATCGATGCGGAGGCGTTTGACGTGCGCAGCGTGAAGAAGAGCTGCATACACATTGCGCATCCGGATGGAAAGCGGCTGATTCCGTTTGATACATTCAACATGTTTTATCGCGGGGAGCTTGAGGGGACGAGGCTGGCGGGACTGCGGGAGATGGAGATGGCGGGAACCGGGAACCGGCTTGGTTTGCCGGAAGGCGTGAGGTCGGGACGAGGCGACGCATCACCACCCGAGTGAGGAAGTCGTTGCCACTTTGGTGTGCAATACTTTTCCAAACGGGTGAGCAAATAATTTCCATTTTTGAGAGGGACATTTTGTGATTCGGAGAGCCGGAGAGCGTGAGTATGGGGCGGAACAGGCCCGAAACGCCGGGAATTCAGCGGTGAAGAATGGCAATAGAAATGCAGCGAAGAATTGGATGCTGTAGTTTCCCCTTCTAAGGCGAGATCGACTTCGTTGCGATCTCTGTCTACACGAACGAAAATCGATTGCTTCAGGTGTTCAATCCAATATTTCCCAGACATGCAGGCATCAGGAGGTTTTGTGAAATTGTCTAGTCGGCTTTTGGCTGCCGCGGCGTCAGGGTTGGTGTCGTGTGCGACGGTGGCGAGCGCTTCAGGCGTCAGTTATACCTGCAATGCGGACATAAATTCGACCGCACCAGGCATGTGCGCGACGCTCAACTCATTCGTTTCCGGTCAGTACGCGAGCTTGTTCAGCAACGCGAACGCCTCGATCTACATTGAGTTCAACTCGGGCGCGGGTCTTGGCGCCAGCACCTCCGGCTACTTCAATCAGGTGTCGTACAGCACATACTACGACGCATTAGGAACGGAGGCTTCGGCAGGCCCAGTGAATGCGGCCGCATATGCCAGCCTGCCCGCGACCGAACCCGGAATTTACGGGGGTGGATTGGTGGAGTTGACCAGCGCTTTGGAGGGGGCTCTTGGCATCGGCGGTGGCATAGGCACCACGGCCCCCAATCCCAGCGACACCACCACACTCGTATCTGGCAGCCCGTGCATTCCCGGTTCCAGCGGCTGCTATGACGGCGTCATTTGGCTGGATACTCCGGCCGGGCTGAGTTCGCTGACCGGCGGGCAAGGCTACTATTTCGGGACAGGGTCGGGGTCGGCGAACGGCCAGGGCGCGAACGATTACGGCGCCTATAGTGTGGTGGAGCACGAGACGGACGAGATTCTGGGCACGGAGTCATGCATCACCACAACTACGGGGAGCCTGCATGACGAGTGCGGGGGAACGAGCCCCTCAGCCGTGGATCTGTTCCGGTATCAATCCTCGGGGAATAGAGTTTTGGTCAACACGACACCCGGCGCGTATTTTTCCTATGATGGGGGCGTCACCAACGGGGCGGACGGGGCAACATACAACACGGTGGCGAACGGCAACGATTACGCGGATTTCAACAATGAAGGCTGCGCCATGGTTCAGAACGGCACCGGATGCACTGGCACGAGTCAGTACATTACCAGCGATGGCGGAGCCGAGGATAACATTCTGCAGGCAGTGGGGTATGCGCCGGTGGAGTCGAGCAACCCGGTAACTCCGGAACCTGGAACGCTGACGCTGCTCGGTTCGGGCCTTGTGGGGGTTGCAGGTCTGGTTCGCCGGAGGCGAAAGGCGAAGGCCTGAATCGCATTGCCGAGCGGAGGTAAGACAAACGGATCATGACTTGTGCCTGGAGGCTTGCTAGACGGCTTCCAGGCACAAGCTGTTTTTGGAGATGAGGATGTGGGCGAGGGCCGCGTCGGGCGCGGTGAAACCAACAGCGGGTCTGGAGTAGGATGATTCTTTCCGCTGATGGCTTGTTTCCGCTGGGCGCCGGCGGGTGGAGGATTTGATGGCAATCAATCGTCGAGATTTTGTGTTGAGTGCTTTGGGTTCGGCAATGGCCGCGCCGGGACTGTTCCCTATGCTGTCGGCACGAGATGGAGGGGAACCTTCAAGCGCGGTGGACGATGCCGGCAAGGCCTATGGCTCGGGACACTTTGGGGAGTGGATCGAAGATGAATTCGGGCTGCCGGCGTATCGGTATACCTGCGACCAGACGGCGGATGCGAAGGCTGTGACCAAGGTGACTCCGGGGATTTTGGGGGAGCGGGAACATGTGCACCAGGTGGGCAATGACCGCGTGACGGCTATCGTTTCCAACTATGGGCATGTGCGGGTTCGCCAGGACGAGGGAGGGCCGAAGTTCCTGAATGACTTTGCGCCGGAGATGGGGCAATTCGGCGGGGGAATTGGCTATCTGACGGGCGGCGGGGAAACGCTGAGCACGTATTATGCGGGCGGCGCGCAGAACTTCGATCGCGTTTTCGGGATGGGTTATGCGCGGAAGCGGGTCACGGGTGCTAGTTTCGATGTCGATCAAGTGATTTTTGCGCCGTTTGGCGACGACCCGGTGCTGCTGTCGCAGGTGACGGTTACCAACAAGAGTAAGGATGCCGCGACGCTGCGATGGGTTGAGTATTGGGGGTGCCGGAATTATCAGTTTTCGTTCCGATCGTTTATCGAATCGTTCAGCGGGCAGGCGAGTTTTGTGGCTATGCGACGCCTGTTCGGGCAGCGGTTTGCGAGCCACGTCCGCCTTGCGGATGGGGACATTGGCCTGGTGGAGAGCAAGGAGTTTTTGGGGCGCGCGCCGGAAGAGGAGGCGGTTTGGCAGCGCATGAAGGCTGCTCTTGCGGGGGGCACGAACAATTTTATTGGCCCGATTCAGGAGGAGACGGCGGAGGCTGGATTTGAGGATCTGCATCCTCCGGCGACGTTTCTTGTTTCGTTGGACGGGACGGCCGACGGTTACCAGGCAAATGGAAAGGCGTTCTTTGGGGCGGGCGGCGCGCTTCATCCGGATGGGCTGGGGCGCGCGCTTGACGGCAAGCTCGATGCTGGTGAATCGGAAGCGGCGATGCTGCTTGAGCGCAAGTTTCAGCTTGCTCCTGGGGAATCGAAGACGCTGCATTTTCTTCATGGATATTTGCCTGCCGGATTCGAGCTGGGTCCGCTGGTTGCGCGCTACACGAAAAGCGCTGCGACGGCATGGAAGGATTCAAGCAACAAGTGGAAGACGAGTGGAATGCGATTCAGCGTGAAGCAAGAGCCATGGGTTGCGCGGGAGACGGAGTGGAATTACTACTGTTTGCGGAGCAGCATGACGTATGACGATTCCTTTCAAGAGCACATTCTGAATCAGAACGGCTTCTATCAATATGTGATGGGATTTCAAGGGGCGGCGCGCGATCCATTGCAGCACTGCCTGCCGTTTCTGTTTAGCGATCCAGATATTGTGAAGGGCATTTTGCGGTACACGCTGAAGGAAGTGAGGCCGGATGGGTCGATACCTTATGGGATGGTTGGCCACGGCATGGTGGCTCCCATGGTTTCAGACAACGCCAGCGATTTGCCATTATGGCTGCTTTGGACTGCGAGCGAATATGTTCTGGCGACGAGGGACCGGGCTTTCCTGGACGAGCAAGTTGCGACGGTTCTGAGCAATGATGCTGCACGAAAGAGCGAGAGCGTTCGCAATTTGCTGGCGAGATGTTACAAGCACCAGGTGGAAGAGGTTGGAGTTGGAGAGCATGGGGTGGCGCGGATGCTCAACGACGATTGGAACGACGGACTGCTTGGGGTGTGGGCCGGGAAGGCGTTTAAGGAATGTGCGGAGAAAGGGGAAAGCGTGCTGAACTCCGCCATGCAGGCATGGGTATTTGAGTATTACGCGGAGATGTTGAGTTATGCGGGGGAAGGTGCGAGCCTGGCGGAGAAGGCACGACAGAGCGCCGCAGTGAATCGCGAAGCTGCGCGTAAGCAATGGACAGGCAAGTGGCTATGCCGCGCATGGCTTGGTCCCACGCTTGGCTGGCTGGGCGAGAGCACGCTGTGGCTTGAGCCGCAACCCTGGGGAATTCTGGGCGGAGTTACCACAGCGGAACAGAGCCGGCAGTTAGTTGCAACGATGGATGAGCTGCTGCGGCGGGGATCGCCGATTGGCGCGATGCAGATGAGCAAAGGCCCAGACATGCTGCTGGGCGCCATGTTTGAGGCGGGGACATGCGTGAATGGAGGGGTTTGGCCATCGCTGAACCAGACGCTGATTTGGGCTTTGGCGACGGTGGATGCGGCGATGGGCTGGGATGAATGGAAAAAGAATTCGCTGGCGCGCCATGCCGCCACTTATCCGGACGTGTGGTATGGCATATGGAGCGGCACGGATAGTTATAACTCGACGGTGCACAAGACGGCGGGCGAGACGGTGAATAATCCATATTTTCACGGGACCGATTTTCCGGTGCTGAATCTGCATTCGCATGCATGCTCACTGTATGGGTCGTCCAAAGTTATTGGCCTGGAATTCAACGAGAGCGGGCTCGCGGTGAGGCCGGAGTTGCCGGTGGAATCGTACCGGTTCGAATCGGAGCTGGTGGGAGTTATCAAGTCGGCGGAGGGGAACTACGAGGGTTGGTATGCGCCGTTGATGGCGGGGACGTGGACGGTCAAGGTGGGATTGCCTCAGGCGGTGTTGTCGCGGGTGACGAAGGCAGAGGTGAATGGAAGGCCTGTTGAGTTGAAGAAGGACTCGGACGGCTCGGTTACGCTGATTGGAGCTAGCGGGGCTGGGAAGCCGATGCGGTGGCGGATTCGCTGAGGGCGCGAGGTTTCCGGAAACGGCAGTATCAGGATCTGCAATGCAGGGCAATCGCATGAATATGTTCGAGCGGGAAGAGAGAGATTCGCCGCGGCCCTACGGGACGCGAAAACGGCATTGGGACGCCATCCCCGGATTCCGCTTCGCTTCATCCGGGGCTATTCTCGTTCCCTCCCTCCGGGAGGAAGTGCGGGGACCGGTCGATTGAGACGAGAGAATGAACCGGTTCTGTCAATGAAATTCCTTCATGCGATTGCCCTGATCTGCATTGGCGATTACGCCGCGCAACGGTTTGAGTTTCGTAGACTGGAGTTATGAAGAAGAAACTGCCGCCGCTTTATGTAACGACGCTGATAGCGGGCGCGTTCTTCATGGAGAATTTGGACGGCACCATTATTGCTACCGCGCTGCCGCAGATGGCGCGGAGCTTCCACGTGGGGGCCGTTAGCCTGAACATTGGAATGACGGCGTACCTGCTGACGCTGGCTGTGTTTATTCCCATCAGCGGCTGGGTGGCGGACCGGTTTGGCTCGCGGTCGGTGTTTGCTTCGGCCATCGGCGTGTTTACTGTGGCTTCGCTGTTGTGCGGCGCGGCGAGCACGTTGACGGAGTTCACGCTGATGCGGATTCTGCAAGGCATGGGCGGCGCCATGATGGTGCCTGTGGGGCGGCTGATCGTGCTGCGCGCCTCGCCCAAAGACAAGCTGGCCCAGGCCATTGCCTACATCACGTGGCCGGGCTTGACCGCGCTGGTGATCGGACCGCCGCTGGGCGGCTTTATTACCACTTACGCAAGCTGGCACTGGATCTTCTTTCTCAACCTTCCGCTGGGAATGCTGGCGCTGGTGCTGACGCTGGCGTGGATTGAGAATGTGCGCGTGGAACAGGCGCATCCGTTCGACTGGCTCACGTTTGTGCTGGGCGGCTTTGCCTCAGCGGGGGCCGTTTATGCGATGGAGAAACTGGGCGGCGAGGGGATGCGGGGGAGCGGGCCGGGCATGATTCTTGCACTGAGCGTGCTTAGCGGAGTCATCGCCGTGGTGGTGGCTCATGCCAACCCGGGAAGGTCGCTGATCGACTTTGAATCGCTGAAGCTGAAGTCCTACTCGCTTTCGGTTTACGGCGCCAGCGCGTTTCGCATCAGCGTATCGGTGCTGCCGTTTCTGCTGCCGCTGATGTTCCAGATTGCATTCGGAATGAATGCGTTTCAATCGGGGCTTTATCTGCTTGCGCTGTTTGCGGGCGATCTGAGCATGAAGGCCTTTGTGATTCAGATACTGCGCCGCTTCGGTTTCAGGCAAACGCTGATTGTGAACGGATTGATCACGGCCGCATCCATGGGGTTGTGCGCAACGCTGAGGCCCGGTACGCCGGGGGCGCTGATCGCTGCAATCCTGTTTTTTCATGGAGCATGCCGGTCGATGGAATTCACTTGCATGACTACGCTGGCTTACACGGAGATTGCGCCGGAGCGGATGAGCCGGGCCAATGGGTTCTTGAGCGCGGTGATGCAGCTCAGCATGGGGATGGGCATTGCTATCGGTGCTATCACGCTGCGGCTTGTGGCGCACGCGCATGGGCACTCGGCTGCGATGCCGGAGTTACGCGACTTTCATTTGGCCATACTGCTGATGGCTAGTTTGTCGCTTGCTCCGGTGCTGGATAGTCTTGGGCTGCGAGCGGATGCGGGCGCGGCAACCAGCGGGCATGTTGAGTTGAAGTTGGAGGCGGAGTAGGGGGGGCTGGGATGGTTGCTGCCGGGGTGGCCGCTGCGGTGGATGGATGGCGGATGGTACATTTCGTACTAAGTGTGGTTTGAATCCACATTGAAAATTGAAGAGGGAATCACGATGGCGAAGACTCGGAGAGAGTTTCTGACGTATAGCTCCATCGGCTTGCTGGGAGCGGCGATTGACAGCAAGGCGCAAAGCCCTGCACCGCAAAGTACTCCGACTACGCCGGGCGCTCCGCCGGCGTTTGGCACGGCACCGCCGGTTGGGCCAGAGGTGAGCGCGGCTACATTTGCCGAGGCGGAGAAATTGGTGCAGGTGGAGATGACGGCGGCGGATTTGGCGCAAGCCGCAGGCAACTGGCGGATGCAAATGGCGCCGTTGTATGAGCGACGGACAGGTCCGCGCAAGCTGGTGCTTGAGGATGCGGTGGCGCCGGCGACGGTGTGGAATCCGAGCTTGCATGGTGATGTGGTGGGCAAGCAGGGCGATGGATCAACGGGGAGTTTTGTGCGGAGCACGAGCGCGGCGGGACCGTTGCCTGCCAGCGATAGCGAGATAGCATTCGCCACGGTGACCGAGCTTTCGCGCTGGATTGAGAGCAGGCAACTAACGGCGGAGCGGCTGACGCGCATCTATCTTGACAGGCTGGAACGCTTTGACAAGAAGCTGCATTGCGTAATTACGTTGACGCGGGAACATGCGCTGAAGCAGGCGCGGCAGGCCGATGCGGAGATTGCCGCGGGGAAGTATCGCGGGCCGCTGCATGGGATTCCGTGGGGCGCGAAGGACCTGCTGGATACGGCGAATATTGCGACGACTTGGGGCGCGGAGCCTTACCGGAATCGCATTCCCGCGAAGGACAGCGCGGTGGCAGCGCGGCTGAATGAAGCTGGTGCAATTCTGGTGGCCAAGTTGAGTTTGGGCGCGCTGGCGTTGAACGATGTGTGGTTCGGCGGGCAGACGATGAACCCATGGCTGCTGGAGGAAGGCTCTTCAGGATCGAGCGCCGGGCCAGGGTCGGCTACCGCAGCGGGGCTGGTTGCGTTTGCCATCGGGAGCGAAACGCAGGGCAGCATTGTTAGTCCTTCGTTGCGTTGCGGCGTAACGGGGTTGCGGCCTACGTTTGGACGCGTTGCGCGCACGGGAGCTATGACGCTTTGCTGGTCTCTGGACAAACTGGGGCCGATGGCACGGAGCGTTGAAGACACGATGCTGGTGTTGCATGCGATCTCCGGCGCGGATGCGGGCGATGTGGGGAGTGTTCCAGCCTCACTTGCGTTCAAGGCCGGAGCGAGTGTGGCTGGGTTGCGTGTGGGTTATTTTCCGGGATGGATGAAGGAGGATCCGGCGACGGATGTGGACCGCGCTGCGCTGGAAACGGTGAAGCGGGTAGGCATGACGCCGGTTGCAGTGTCGTTGCCGGACTGGCCTTACGACTCGCTGAATGTGATTCTGTTTGCGGAAGGTGCTGCCGCGTTTGAAGAGCTGACGCTGAGCCACCGCATAGACGAGTTGAAGGCGCAAGTGCCCGATGCGTGGCCTAATGTATTTCGTCAGTCAAGGTTTTTGTCCGCGGTGGATTTTGTGCAGGCGGACCGGTTGCGGCGCAAGGTGGCGGAAGAGATGGCGCGGTTGTTTTCGGAGGTGGATTTGTTGATTGTGCCTGCGATGCGCGACGAGATGATGGTGATTTCGAATTTCACAGGGCATCCATCGCTGACGCTTCGTGCCGGCTTTGTGCAAGTGTCGGAGGCGCGGAGCGATTGGGCGCCAGATGCGCAGAATCCGCTGCCAAAGTTCTCTCCGCCGCGGCGTGTGCCGCATGGCGTTACGCTGATTGGCCGACTGTTCGATGAAGGGACGCTGGCTCAGGCTGGAATGGCGCTGGAACGCGCGTTCGGCGTGGCCGGGGAGCATCCGCCGGGATTCGAGTGAGTTGGATGAGGCTGCCCAGAGCCGCTATTTCAGGCTGAACGTGTTGTTGGTTCGGTCGTCATCGGGCAATACATGATCTGGGTCCACGGTGGCTTTGGCGACAGGCTTGTCGCCCATCCAGGTAAATTCGCTTTTCGATTCCCAGGTTTCTACAGGCACCCGGATGCGGGTCTTCGTACCATCGGTGTATTGAACTTCAACGGTGGCCGGCAGCACTAACTGCCCCTTGTTCACAAGTGTTATGCGGTTATCCTCGATGCCGGTAACTGCCATGTCGAAACGCCAGTTATTCATATACCAGCCACGCCAGAACCAGCTCAGGTCCTCGCCGCCTTCACTGGACATTTCGCGGAAGAAGTCCGATGGCGATGGATGTTTGTAAGCCCAGTCGCGAATGTACTTGCGGAAGGCCCAATCGAAGCGCTCGTTGCCGAGTATCTGCTCGCGCAGAAGAACCATTCCATAGGCGGCCTTGAAGTAACTCACCGGATGGCCGATCGACCATGGGATAGCATCGGCGGCCATAAGGATGTTGGGCGCATCCGGGTTATCCAGAACCTTGAGAATTGTATCTGGCGGCTCGCCGCCGGCGGAGTATTCCCCGTCGCGCTTCGGCCCATAGACGCCGCCGTCGAATTCGGCCGATTCACCAATGTCGATGAAGGTGTTGAAGCCTTCGTCCATGAAAGCATTTCGCCGCTCATTGGAGCCGACGATCATGGGAAACCATGTATGGCCGATCTCGTGCGCGGTGATCCAGAATAGTACCTTGCCCTTGTCGTCGATGCCGTCGAATACCATTCCGGGATATTCCATTCCGGTGGAGAAGCCGGCCACGTTGATGGCCGCGGGCCACGGATACGGGTACCATTGGCGCGAGAAGCGCTCCACAGTATCCTTCACATATTCAGTGGAACGCGACCAAGCGTCCTCGCCGACGCTCTCAGGCGGATACACGCTCTCGGCCAAACTTGTCTTTCCATCGGGAAGGTTGATGCGCGCGGCATCCCACACGAACACGGGGCTTGCGCTCCACACGGCGTCGCGAGTGCGATCCATTTGAAAATGCCATGTGAGCGTGCCGCCAACCTTTGGACGGCTGGCTGGGTCACTGACTTCGGCGGCGGAACGGATAACTACCGTCTTATCGCTCTTGCGTGCTTGATCCAGGCGGTCTAACTGGGTTTTGGTCAGCACTTCCTTTGGGTTAACTAACTCACCGGAGGCAGCTACGATCATCTCGCTGGGGACTGTGAGGTAATAGTCGAAGTGGCCGTATTCGAGATAAAACTCGCTGCCGAGATACGGCAGGGTATCCCACCCTCGCAGATCGTCGTAGACGCACATGCGGGGATACCACTGGGCCATGTCGTAAATCTCGCCTTGCTTTGACATGCCCCACGAGGTTCGACCGCCCCATACGCCGGGAATCTGGTAGTGATATTTGATGTGCAGTTTGAGCACGGCCTTGGGCGCCATGGGTTGGCTGAGGCGGATTTGCATGCGCGTATCGTCTATGAGGTAGTCGGCCTTGACGCGCGTGTTGCCGCGCTCAATTTCGACCGACTCAAGCTCAAAGCCCTCGGTGGTGCGGCCATTCGAGTTCATTTCGTCGTCGGGGACGGGCCTGCGCCGGAGCAGCATGCCGTTGACGATTCGCGAGCGTGCGTCTTTGCGGTAGATGTTCTGCTCCATCTGAATCCAGAGGCTGGTGAGGGCGTCCGGGCTGTTGTTGGTATAAGTGATGACCTCGTCGTTGTGCAGGACCTTGGCTTTGGTGTCGAGGTCCGCATGCATCTCATAGTCGGCTTGGTTCTGCCAGTAGGCAGGGCCGGGGGCGCCATTGCTGGAACGGTATTGATTTACCGGATCGGGTAATGTAAGTGGTGCGAAGGTCTGGCGATAGTCGTAACTGGTGATCGCCTGGGCCGAGGCGTGGAGCGGCAGGGTGACGGCAAGGATGGCCAGCGTGAGAAATATAGTTATTCGCAGACGTTCGATTTGCATTGATCCGGTCCTCCTGAATAACAAATTCCGCAGGGGTTAAAACCCCTCGTCATTTCATATCTTTTCGGCACGACTGAAGTCGTGCCCTTTCAAAGCTCAGAGCTATTCCGAAATTCGCTAGTATGGCAAGTCGAAAGTTCATCGAAGAGCAAACGCAGATCCTTCGACTCACCACCCCCAAACTGAAAAGCGTTTGGGGCCCCTTTCGCTCAGGATGACAGGCAGGTTTGTGTTGCGTAATCGAGACCGGGGGCACCCGCATCGTACGGAATCCAGCATTCTGTTGAAGCCTGCTGTAGAACTAACTATGGCGCAACGGGGAGGCTGATGAAGCTTGCCTGGCCTGGGGTGTGGTATACGCGTTGCGTCGCCTTGCGGTAGTCGCCGGGCTTGGCATCGAAGATGTTGGGAACATAGGTCTGCGGGTTGCGGTCGTAGAGTGGGAACAAAGTGGATTGCACCTGGACCATGACGCGATGGCCCGGCAAGAAAACATGATTCACCGTGGGCAGGCTGAAGGTGTAGAGCAGCGGCTGGTCTGGGGAGATGGCTTCAGGATGCTCAAAACTGGAGCGATAACGGCCGCGAAAAATGTCGAGCGAGATGGCTAACTCATAGCCGCCCATGGCGGGATTGGAAGGGACTGAGTCAGGGTAGACATCGATTAGCTTGACCACCCAATCGCTATCGCTGCCACTGGTGGAGGCATACAAATTCACAACCGGAGATCCACCAAGATGGAGCGGGGAGGCGAGCGGTTCAGTTACATAAGTGAGGACGTCGGGACGGCCATCGACGAAGCGCTGATCGTTGACCAGCCATGTTCTCCACCCATCGCCATCGCCACTGAATACGGGGCGGGGGCGGTAGGGAACGGGCTTGGCGGGATCGGAAGTGTATTCGTCGAATTGCGGTGCGGCGGCGGCTGGGGCATGGAAGGATAAGCTTCCACCCGGGGTGAGATAGAGGGGCCGCGACTTACCGGGGCAGTTAGCATCGCAACTTAGCGGCCAGGACTGAAAGCGGTCCCAATGATTCTCGCCGGTGTTATAGATGAGCACGGGAGGCGTGTTGGCTTTGGGCGCGCCGTCAACAAGATACTGGTTGAAGAACGGGAGCAATACATCGCGCCGGAACTGAAGCGTTGTATCTCCATCCCAGTGCAATGGGCCGAGCGTGAAGCCCTCATAATTTACCTGGCTGTGACGCCAGGGGCCCATCACGAGATAGTTCTTATCGTTAGATGTATCTTTGGGTTCCAGAGCCAGGTAACTGTGGATTGCGCCCCACATATCTTCCTGGTCCCACAGGCCCTGGAGCCACATGGTGGGCACGGTTAGAGGCCTTGCCGTGATCAGTTTGTCGAGTGCCTGGCCTTGCCAGAAGGCATCGTATGCGGGGTGCTGGTGGACCTTGCGCCAGAAGGGAAGTTGGTCGAGTCCACCGTAGCGGGCTATGTCGCCGGCCGAGCCGAGGGCAAGGAAGTTTTGATAGTCGTCGTACCCCTGGCGCGGAATGGCTTTGCCTGCGCCGCGAACTTCATTCTGTTGTGCAAAGTAATCGAGATTGGTCTGGCGAAACGCGCCGTAGTGGAACCAGTCGTCGCCCATCCATCCATCGACCATGGGGCTTTCGGGCGCGGCCACTTTCAATGCCGGGTGCGGGTTGAGCAACGCCATCACAACGGTAAAGCCCTCGTAGGAAGAGCCGATCATGCCGACGCGCCCATTGGACTGGGGCAGGTTCTTCACCAGCCAATCAATGGTGTCCCATGCATCGGTTGTGTCATCGACTCCGGTTGCATTGAGGGGGCCAATGGGAGGCGGGGTCATGAAGTGCGTGCCCTCGGAACCATATTTTCCGCGCTCGTCCTGAAAGACGCGGATGTATCCCGCCTTGACGAATACATCGTCGCCCTGCGGCAGCTCGTCGAGTATGTGCGGGGACTCATTTCGCGCGGTTCGACCGGCGGCGTTGTAGGGGGTGCGAGTGAGTAGAATTGGGGCGTGGGCCGCGCCGTTGGGAGTGACGATGACGGTATAAAGCTTGACGCCATCGCGCATGGGAATCATTTCGACGCGCTTGACGTAGTCGTAGCCTGTGTTGGGAGGGGCGAAGCTGGCGGGAATGTCACCGGCGGCGGGGGGTTGTTGCGCGTGAAGAAACGATGGGATGGAAATGGCGGCTAGGGCGGCGATGAAAAGACGCTTGGGGAAGGTCATGGACGGCTCTCGATTTCACGGATCATGCTGAGAGAAAGCCGGAGGAAAGCCCAGGGAGATTCAGGGGGGGCATCCTGGAAAGTCGAACTTCCTTCAGCCATTTTGTTTTTTGTTGCGCCAGGGCTATTGGCGGAGTTGTTTGGTGGCGGAGGAGCGGATCGAACGCTCGACCTTGGGGTTATGAATCCCACGCTCTAACCATCTGAGCTACTCCGCCGGG
>CAYWMR010000092.1:0-13101 GCA_964458965.1 uncultured Occallatibacter sp.
GCTCGACCGCTGGACGCGATAGAACCTTGCACCCGAGACCGGGTTCCAGGTGAGCAACACGTTGTCGCCCTGCACCGCTGCCTTTGCTCCGGCCGGCGCAGGCAACTTTGCCGCTCCCTCTGCCGACAGCAGGCCGTAGACGCAGAACTGCCCGGTGCCTACGTTCTCGTTGCCGAAGCTCGCCAGGTAAACCCTGCCGTTGGCGATGGTTGGCGGCGCCATTTTGGAATACTCCCCGCAGTCGTCGCGGGCGGGAATCTCGAGCGAGTTCCACAGCTCGTGACGGATATCGTCTGCTTCGAACGCATGAAGGATTCCAGGGCGCGATTCATGCCACGAGTCCCCGGTTGCGTGGATGGCCGACCACAGGATTCCATCGTTGCCGCCGTTCGCGGAAAGGGAAAGCATTGCCCCCGGATGTCCTTCATTGGCTGTGTCGCGTATTGTGGAGGGCGTTTGGTCGAGCTTTTCTCCCTGGAACTTGTAGACGCGCGCCTTGTCTCGCTGACCCCACACGTACAGCATCGGACCCTGCTTCGCGCTGTTCCAATAGACAAGGCTGTGCATGTGCGAGGCAGTCGCTTGAAAGTGTTGCAAAGCATGTTCGTCTCCCAATTGTCCGAAATGGCGCGTGTCGAGCACATACATGACACCTTCCTTGCCGCCTCCGAGCACAAGGTGAGTTCCCGGTATGAGCGTTGCGCCCGAGGAGTTGAGATCGTTGTCCGCCTTGTCGAGCGCGAAGTGGTTGGAAGGCGTAAACCAGTCCAGCAGATCGAGGTTCGGAGAGAACTTCAGGAAGCTCTCGCTGAAGTTCTTCACGCCGTCCCAGCTCCCATTTCCGGTGACCACATAGACATTGCCATCCGCGTCTGCAGCCGGCCCTTGCCCGGACTGCCAGATACTCGCTTCCATACCCGTGGGAGAAGTATTGAAGACCGACACCTGCTGGAGAGTTTTCGCATCGTAGGCCATCAGGAAGCCGTGGTAGGGGTCCTTGTCGCAGTGCGACGCATAGCCGATGTAGACCATGCCGTTGGCCAGCATGAGCGCTGGGCGCTGGTTCTGCATCAGGGGGTTGAAGTCGGCGGCTTTGATGGCGATGGGACTCTCAGGCAAATCCGCGCCGGTTGCCAGATCGAGCGCGTGGAGGCGCTGCGCATAGCTGTCGCCCACTCTGGTCAACGCAACTACATAGAGAACGCCGCGCGCCTTGTCGATTACCGGCGTTCCGATGATTCCCATCTGGCCGTTGATGTCGAGGCAGCCAAAGGGGGCGCTGTGCAGGTTGGCCGGAGTGCCGAAGTTGACATGCCACAAGGGCGCGACGGCCTCGGGATCGTTGGCATCGAAGGCGTAGACGCTGTTGTTGACTGTGGTCACGTATACGATGTCATGCGCTCCGCCGGCCACCGGGACATTGGTTGCCACCAGCGGCTGGGTGTAAAGCTGATCGTCCACGACGCGCTTGAACAACATGCCGAACTGCTCCTTGTTCACATTTGCGGGCGTCAATTCGGTCTCGCGGAGGTTTGCGCCTGTGCGCATGTTGTCGTTGTGCTGGGTTAGCACATCCACCTGCGCCGCGGCGCAGTTGCATAGCATGGCGAAGACACACAGGCCTGCGCAAACAGCAAACACATGCCGCGTCCTATGAGGGGCGATCATTTGAATTTGTGCCTTTCTATCGAATACTGAACCATTCTAAATTGGTTCGACGAGGCTACCGCGGGCCGCACAAATGTGCCGACTGACAAGGCCGGCTCAGCGGGTGTATGCTCTAGACCAATTATGAGCATCCGACTTTTGCAATCCCTGGCGCTGGCAACTTTGATTTCGATGGCGGCTGCGGTTCAAGCGCAGCAAACCCCCAAACCCAAACCGGAAGAAACCGAGGTATGGACGCCTGTACCGGCAATCGTGACACCGGGCGCTGCCGATGCCGCGCCGCCTTCGGACGCAATTGTCCTGTTCGACGGCAAGAACGAGGACGAGTGGGTGAGTGCCCAGGACCATACGCCGGCTCAGTGGGTGGTTGCCGACGGAATTCTGACCGTGAAGAAGGCTCCGGGAGTGGGCAATATCGAGACCAAGCGGAGGTTCAAGAACTACCAGCTTCATATCGAGTTCAGGATCCCGGCGAACATTGCCGGGAGTGGCCAGGCTCGGGGAAACAGCGGCGTCTTTCTGGCATCGACAGGACCGGGCGACGATGGGTACGAGTTGCAGGTTCTGGATGCCTACAACAATCTGACGTATGTGAACGGGCAGGGCGGCAGCATTTATAAGCAGAGCGCTCCGCTGGTGAACCCGGCGCGCAAGCCGGGCGAGTGGCAGACTTACGACGTGGTGTGGACTGCGCCGGTATTCAACGACGACGGTACGGTGAAGACGCCGGCTTACGTGACAGTTTTGTTTAACGGAGTACTGGTTCAGAATCACTTTGAGCTGAAGGGGCAAACGCTATATATTGGCCAGCCGTTTTATAAGAAGTACGACAGTGCGCCGATTAAGTTGCAGGCTCACGGGGACAAGAGCGAACCACTCAGCTTCAGGAATATCTGGGTTCGGGAGCTGAATTAGGGAGCGAATTCATCCCATGGGCGTTTTCGGGCGCGCGAGCTTTTCGATGAAGTGCGTGATTAACCCGACAGGCAGAAAGCGTGTGAGCAGCGCGGTAAACCTGCCTCCGAAATAAGGCACGATAGTGCGCTGCCCTCGCGCCAATGCAGCCACACCGATCTTTGCCACCGACTCGGCGGATTGTCTGCCACCGCGCAGGAAACTTCCCGATCGCGCCACCTCAAAGAATTCGCTTTCAGTGGGCCCGGGACAGAGGGCGGTAACCTTGACGCCGAACCGGGCAACCTCGGCGGCGAGGCCCAGCGCGAAGAATCGGTCGAAGGCTTTGGTGGCCGCATAGGTGGTGAGGTAGGGCACCGGCTGGAAACTGGCGGTGGATGCAAGCACGAGAACCCATCCGCGGCGGCGGCGAACCATGCGCGGGACGAAGAACCGGGAAAGCCGCACCACGGCCTCGCAGTTGACGTTAATCTGGCTTATCTCCTGGTCGATGGGGTTGGATTGAAACGCTCCGTACTGGCCGAGGCCGGCATTGTTGACCAGAATATCGATGGTGAGGCCGGCACCCTCGGTGGCATCGTAAAGCTGCTGCGGCGCGGCAGGATCGTTGAGGTCGGCGACAATCGTCCGGACTTCGGTTCCGCCGGCTTCCAGTTCCCTGGCGAGTGAATCGAGCCGGTCTTTGCGGCGTGCGGTGAGAACGAGCTTTGCCCCGTGGGATGCAAGCTCGCGCGCCAAAGCAACACCGATGCCTGCACTGGCGCCGGTGACCAACGCCCATTTGTCTTTGAAGTCCCGCGTCTTTGACATTACCGGAACATGATAGCTCATGGGGCGTTTGGAAGCGCGGAAATCAGCGATAGACTTCGCGCCGGTTGCCGATGCGGACGATGATGATGCGAATCAGCTTGTCTTCGATGCTGGCAATGATTCTGTAGTCGCCAACTCGATATTTCCAAAAATCGCCGAGCTCCGATCCCCTCAAAGCTTCACCGATGCTTCGCGGGTTTTCAAGGGGCGCGATCCGCTCGAAGAGAAACCGGTTGATTTTGCGGGCGACCTGAGGATCGAGTTGATCCAAATCGCTCTCGGCCTTGCGGTCGAACTTAATCGACCATGCCATAGCGCTTCATCACTTCCTCAAGCGAAACCGTGCTGCTTCGGCCAGCGTGAATATCGGCCAACCGCTGCTCGGCCAGGTAAATGTCCTCAAGGTCGTCAAGGTGCTCGAGGATTGCCTCGCGAACATAGTAGCTCTTGGTCCGGCCGGTCTCTTTTGCCAGGGCGTCGAGACGCTTCTCAATTTCTTCGGGCAAGCGAATTGCAAGCATGGTGGGTTCTCCTCGAATGGCGCTATACAAGTATAGCGCTTTGTGGATTCAAGGATTCCGCTTTCCTTGCTGCGTCTTTGCTGCCAGCTTAGGCTTCGCGCCAGGCTTCTTGTTCTTTTCGATGCGAAGTTTCCAGGCGGTATGCAGTGCGCCGGCCAGGGTGTCCTCGTCTGCCGCGGCTAGACGGATATGCGTTGCGCCGCCCTTGCCCCAGCCGCCGAAGACAGGAAGAAACAGATCGGCCCGCTCGGCGACAAATGCTGCCTGTTGTTCCGGCGTGAGCATCAGGTTGCCGTAACCCAGTTCCACCGAAGCAAGCGTGGCAAAGATATGGCCGCCGACACGAAAGTCGGCAGCGCCCATGTGCGAGCTTTCTTCCGCGCCTTCAAGGCTTAGTGCGATGCGGCGAAAATCGGCCGTCGTCATTTCAAGGCACCTGCCAGCTCTTGTTCAAACTCCTCATTCAGCCAGTTTGAGAAAGCTGAGAATTCTTCGTCGCGGCCAAGGAAATCGCGCACCATCTGGCGGCCGGGCTTCGAACCGCCCTGTTCGAGCACCGCCTTACGGTAACGGCTACCGGCGTCGCAGCCAAGCAAATCTTCGGGATCGAACTGGGCGAAGAAGTCCAGCGCTATCACCTTGTCGAAGGCATAGGTGTAGTAGTTCGACGAATATCCCGTCAAGTGGCCAAAGCTTGCGTACATGCGGTTGCCATCGAGCCAGGTCCACGGCTGCAGTGACTGGTAAAGCCGTTTGGTGGTGCTGTCGAGGTCGAGGCCGGCGGGATCCTGATCGTGCAGATCGAGCGAGAGAGTGGTGTAGTAGAGCTGCGCGCGCACCCAGTCGGCGCGCCCGAACGCCCCGGCGAGCTTCATCTTCCGGATGGTTTCCGAAGCCAGGGTTTCGCCGGTTTGGTAGTGCCTGGCGAAGGACTGGAGCAGCTTTTCGTCGCGGAAAAACTCCTCGAGCATTTGCGACGGAACCTCGATGAAGTCGCCCTCAGTGGCGAAGCCGGAGAGGCAGGCCCACTCGGTTTGGCCGCCGAGGATGGCGTGCATCAGGTGGCCGAACTCGTGGAAGTAGGTGACCACGTCGCTGTATTGAAGCAGGCCGGGGTCGTTTTCGTCGCCCTTGGGGAAGTTGCAGATGAGCGCTGCCTCGGGCATTGCGCGGCCGCGAACGCCGGTGACGATGGGCGCGGCGGAGAACCACTTATCCTTGCCCTCGCGAGGGTGCATGTCGAGGTAGAAACGGCCGACGCAAAGGCCCGCGTCGAAGACTTCAAAGACTGAAACATCGTCGTGCCACGCGGACGCTGTGGAAGGACGGAATTCGATTTTGAACAGGCGGGCCGCGGTGTCGAGGACGCCGGCCTGAACCTGGGCATAAGGGAAATAGGGGCGCACAGACTGGGAGTCGAAGTCGAAGGCCGAACGCCGGAATTGCTCATACCAGTAGCCGCGGCTAGTTATGTCGATGGCCTCGAGGCCGGGCTGGCGCCGGCGGGCAAAGCCGACGATCAGCTGGTGCTCGCGCTCGGCGCCGTCGCGGCTGGCCTCGTTCAATTTGGTCAGGAACGTACGAACGTTAGCGGCCGAACCCATCATCTGGTCGGCGGTGGCCAGGTCGGCCCAACTGCGGAAACCGAGCACGGTTGCGATCTCCTGGCGAGTGGCGAGCAGGTCCTCAAGAATCTGCTTGTTGGCCGGATAGGCGCGGGTGTTGTAGGCCAGGAACATGCGCTCGCGAAGTGCCTCGCTGGCGGCAAATGTCATTACCGGCTGCATGTCGGGCGGGTCGGTGGTGATCACGATTTTGCCTTCGGCGTTGGGCTGATGGCGGGCGAGGTAATCCGGCGGCAGCCCGTCAAGTTCTGCTTCGGTGGCCTCGATGGTCTTGCCGCCCTCCTGAATGTTGCGGCTGAACTCGAGAGAAAGACGGGTGGCTTTTTCATGCAGCGACTGCAGGTGGTTCCGCGTGGCCTCGTCCTTGTCGACGCCGGAGAGCCGGTAGCTGAGCAGGGTGCGCTGGACAAGATGTTTTGTGGTAGCGCTGGAGCCTCCTAGATCGATTGCCGTAAGCGCGTCGTAGACGGGGCGATTGAGGCTGAGCGCGCTGCCGGCCATGGAGACGCGCTGGGCTTCCTGTTGCGCCTGGTCGCGAACGGCTTTGTCGGCGGCGACGGAGTTGAGCACACCGGCTTGTGCACCGGCCAGGCTGAGTTGCTCAATGGCCTGGTCGTAGAGGCGCAGCGAATTGGCGGGCGTGCGCGGGCCTTCGACAGCAAGCAATGCGGCAAGCGCGGCCTCGTGCGCTTCCAGGCGTGCGCCGACCCAGGCGGACAGTGCTTCAGCGGATGCAGCTCCGCCGGCATCCCAGGCGTGCAGGGAATCGGTTGCGGCTGGGACGGCGAGGTTCTGAGTGGGCATGATGAGCGAGTTCCTCCAAACTTCTAGGGTGCCACATTGAAGCGGGTTTGCCGGGCAGCAAGGGAAGAACAATTTTTCGGCAGTTGCATAGTGGAGAGAACAACATTAAGATGCGTCAATCGATGCCCATGCCCAGATCGCTTCACATTTCGCCTGATTCCACTCCCCGGCCGCCGGGTCCGCGGCTGCGGCTGGGCAAGATTTGCGTGGCGATTCAGGCGGGTTCTGCGGCGGAGATGGTGGGGCGGGCAGAGGCGGCGCTGAAGGACTCGAAGTTTCTGGAGTTCCGGCTGGACTCGCTTGCCAAGCCTGGAGCGGCCTTGCCGAAGTTGCAGGAATTCCTCGTCGGCCACCGGGACGTAACGGCAATTGCTACCTGCCGGCGCAAGGAGTTTGGCGGCCACTTCGTGGGGTCCTTGACTTCGGAGTTGGAGGCGCTTCAAAAGGCCGCCGAAGCCGGCTGCCAGATTGTGGACCTAGAGCTGGAATCGGTCGAAGAAGCGCGTCCGGCACAATTGGGCCAGTTTCGAGGCAGGCTCCGGGCGGCGGGCGCTGCGCTGCTCGTAAGCACTCACGACTTTTCGCGCACCAAAAGTTTGGAGGGGTTGGAGCGGACGGCGCAGCGGATTGAAGCCTTTGAGCCGGACTTTGTGAAGGTGGTCTCGACGGCGCGGTCGCTGGGAGACAATCTTGCGATTTTGCGGCTGATTGAGAACCGGTCGCTCACTGCGCAGGTGGTGGGAATTGCGATGGGCGAAGAGGGCCTGGTGAGCCGCGTGCTGGGACCGAGAGCCGGGGCTGCCTTCACCTTTGCGTCACTTGACGACGGCGTTGGGGCTCAAGTGGCGACGGCGCCGGGCCAGGTTTCCGCGCGGACGCTTCACGATCTCTACCGCATGGAACATCTGGACCAGGCGACGCGCATCTTTGGCGTGGCGGGGAACCCGATTGGCCACTCGCTCTCGCCGCTGATGCAAAACACGGCGTTCCGGCGCGAGAACTTGAACGCTATTCTGCTGCCGCTGAAGGTTCGCGTGCTGGCCGACCTGCTGACCCTGGTGCGCGACCTGCCCATGAGCGGCGTGGCCGTGACCATGCCTCTCAAACAAGAGGTGCTTCCCTACCTGGCGAACATGGACCCGCTGACGGCCCGCATTGGCGCATGCAATACGCTGCGCACCGGGGCGGACGGCAAGCTCTACGGCTTCAATACCGACGTGGCCGGCGTTGTCAGGCCTCTCGAAAAACGGCTGAGCCTGAAGGGCGCGCGAGTGGCAGTGCTGGGCGCAGGAGGAGCGGCGCGGGCCGCGGTGTTTGGGCTGGTTGAGCAGGGTGCGGAAGTGTTTGTGGTGAATCGCACGCACGAGGCGGCGGTTGCGCTGGCGCGGGAGGCGAAAGCCAAGGCCCTGAAGCATGAGGTGTTTGGCAGAGGCCATTTCGACGTGCTGATTAACGCGACGCCGTGCGGACAGACTGGGGGAAAGCAGGCGCTGCCTATTGCGGAAAGCGAATTGAATGCGGGACTGGTGTTCGATATGGTCTATAACCCGCTGGAGACTCCGCTGCTGAAGCTGGCCAGGGCGCGCGGGATTGCGACGATAAGCGGGGTGGAAATGTTTGTGCAGCAGGGGGCGCGGCAGTTCGAGATATGGACGGGGAAGCCGGCTCCGGAGGCGGAGATGCTGCGGGTGGTGGAGCTGGAGTTGCGGAGGCGGGGGTGAGGGGGGCGTCAGTGCATCGCAGGGCGCGCCGTCCCTAAGCTGCCACCACTTCTATACGCTCGTCGGCGGCCTGGCCCTCAGGCCCAACAACAATCCTGACCGGACGCCCCAGGCGGATTAGACAATCGATCATTTTCATCTCGCTGATGCCGCGGAACTGGCCGCGCAGCATCTTCGAGAGCTTGGGCTGTGTCAACCCGAGTACCTTTGCCGACCGCTGCTGGCTCCATCCGCGCTCCCGCAGGATTTCCGCAATCTTCACCACCAATTGCGCCTTGACCAGCATCTCGTCGGCGTCCTTGAGGCCAAGGTCCGCGTAAACGTTCATTCCTTTTTCAACCTTGTTCAACGGGTTCCCTTCGTTCGCCGCGTCTGTGCTCCCAGGAATGGGCTTGTCAGCCCTTTTCTCCAGCCGAAATCTTTCTGAGTTGCTTGACGACCCGCTCAAGCTCTTCAACGATCCTGTTGCTGCCGGCTTCTTTGAATACTTTCAGCAGTTCATCGAAATACCAGAGCTGATCATTTCGGCCGCGTTTGAATCGCGCCCAAATCTGCGGCCCGATCCCCCTGTAGTCGTCCAGGATTGCTTTTGCGTTGTAGAGCTTGTCGGCCGCTGAAATGAGTTGGATATCGGCCGGCTCTTCACGAAGACGCCGGATGTAATTTTGCTTGCGCTCCGTCCACGGCTGCTTGTTGCTGGAGTCGCCGGAGAGACTGTCTGACAGCCCATCGACCATGCGCGCCACGTTCGAGCCGAAGTTGTGCTCAATGTCTTTGAGCCGCGCCGCGCCTCCGTGGTCTTCGGCGGCGTCGTGAAGGAAGGCTGCGATCACCATGTCTTCCGTGACCGGGAATGGGACATGACCGGCCTCGCCCATGACCAGGGATGCGACCCCCAGCAGGTGCGCCATGTAGGGAATGTCGGTTCCCTTGCGCCGCTCGATGTGCAGGATGCGCGCGTAGTCCACGGCACTGGTGAACTTGCTGCCCAGGTGGAGTTGACTGGAGTGATTCCTATTGGTTTCGTTGGATTCTGCCATTGCGCCTCTATGGGTATTTTCGGTTCGTTCAAAGCGTCTGCAGCCAGCCTACGCCGACTGCTGGGTTTTGCTTACCGCGATTTTTTCTTCGCTGGCTTCGGCTTCACCGGCTCGCCCTCTACGTGGCCTACTGGAATGGGTCCCATGTCGGGACCGATGCGTTTTACGTAGGTGTCGAGCATTTCGTAATGGATGGTGCGCGCGTTGAGCGGACGGCTGATGCCTGTCTCGGGGTCGACGGTTACATTGGGGCCGCTGGCGAGCAGGAAGCTGAAGGCCGGCACCTGGACGCCCTTTTCCGTCTGGAACCCCGTGCGGACCGGGAGGTAGCCCTGGATGGGATGGAGCCGGAATGCCGTCTCATAACGATGGCGTTTGGTGCTCCAGGTAAATACGCGTATCTGGTCGAAGTCGAAGGGCAGGCCGGACTTGGGCGGGCTGAGAACGGTTACGTACTCGGGAACCTGCTGGTTGGGTGGGTCAGCACCGGGGTCGTTGACCTTGGTGAGCACGTATGCTCCCACAATGCGCTGGCCTTCGGCATAAATCCCGATCGCGTCGGGCACATCCACATCGATGCGGCTTGCCAGCAGCCAACCGGTGTGTCCGGGCGAGTCGCGCACCAGCCACCAATCCTCCATTACGGGAGGGGGCGGCGCTTCCAGGTCAGCCAGGGATGAGACTGCCGGCGCGGGAACCGGAGGGTGCTTTGCGGATGGCTGCGCCGCGGAGGGCGGCGGCGCGGAAGGCGCGACGGCGGGTTGAGCGGATGAGGTATTTGCGGGTTCTGATGGCTTGGGAGCGGCTGACCGGGGCATTGCTGCCGAGCCTGGAGCGGCGTTTTTGGGAACCGATGCGCGGGCCAGCAACTGCACCTTGGCTGCGCCAGCGAGCAGATAAAAGTGATCGGTGTCGCGGCCGGGGAGAATGTGGAGATTTACGTCGTCGCGGAGGATGGCGGTGGCGACAACGGGGTCGTCTTTGTGGCGGGTGGAAAGCTGGGTGTACGAATCGAAAGTTTTTGCGTCGATGACTGCCCGGTCTTCAATCCAACCGATCTCGTTCTTTTCGGTCTGGACTTTGAGGAACCGGTGGCCACGCTCGAGGACTACGAGCCGCTGGCCGTTCACCACTTCGGCGACACGATTGGAGACGGCGGCGACGCGGTCGTGCAGGTACATCTGGCGCGCGGAGACGTACACGGTATCGTGCTGTTCCTGGTGAAAGCGCGTGCATCCGGAGAGGAATACAGCAAGGCACAGTAAGAGCAATGGTGCCGGATGGGCCCCGAAGAGCCGATGAGAACGGTCGAGAGGGATTGGAGAGTACGTGAGCACAGCCAGTGGCGGTCTACTGGAGGATAGCAGAAGGGCGGGGGGCAGGGATTAGGGATTAGGGATCAGGGGTTAGTTGTCAGTTGTCAGTGGAATTTGTTTGTTGATTCATCAGCCTCCGGTTATGCTGAACGCCATGAACGCTCTGCGACTCCTCACCTCGCTCGCGCTTTCTGGTTCGGTGGCTTTCGGTCAAGCTGCTGCAACTACGCCAGCATTTGACGTTGCCTCGGTAAGGCCGTGTCAACACTCGGTCGGGCCGGACTATAACAATCAATTCTCGTACACGCCTTCCGGGATCACAGGCAGAAATGTCACCCTGAAGCGCCTGGTTGCGGAGGCTTACCATCTGCAACTGAATCAAGTATTGGGTCCAGGCTGGCTTGACCAGAACGAATACGATATCGACGCAAGAGCAGCAGGAGCCGGCACAAGAGAACAAATGGCCACTATGCTGCGTGGCCTTCTTGCCGAGCGGTTCAGCCTGAAACAGCACAGCGAGATGCGAGAGATGCGCGTCTACGAGCTGGTTATTGGCAAATCGGGCGCAAAGATCCGCCCCATCCATGGCGAAGAAGCTCCTAAAGCAGGCGCCGGATTTCATTTTCACGGGGATTTGCGCCAGTTCGCGGACCTGCTTGCCGTCCAACTTACCATACCGGCTGCAGACAATCCGAACGAGCCGGTGAGAGCAAGTGCCACCCAGATTCCGGTGGTGGATAAAACGGGACTCTCGGGCATTTTTGACTTCAGCGTGGACATCCGCCCTGAGCTGGGTACCGATATGTTCGCTGCATGGCAGAGGGCGCTGGAAGATCAATTGGGAATGAGAATCGAAAGCCGCAAAGGAGACGTTGCCGTATTGGTTGTGGACGATGCGGCGAAAGTCCCGACTGAAAACTGACCGCGGCGCTCAGCGCAGTTCCCTGTTCACTGTCCTCTGTTCCTAAATCCGTGTTCCCTGCTTTTCTCACGGCGCGGCGGCAATGGCGATGGCGCCTACCGGGTCGTTTCCGGTGGCTGCGACAAGTGTGGAAGTGAGCGTGCCCGAACTCAGGGAGTAGGCCTGCAAATCCGGATTGCCGGCAATGTCCACCGCCAGCACGAAGCTGCTGGTTGAGTCCTCGGCCAGACCGAGGTGGCCGCCAGGGCCGGCTGCTGTGGTGCCGTTGGAGGCTAACCCCGCGGATGAGACCGAGAAGCCGGCGATATTGCCGCTGGAGCTGCCGGCGACCGACTGGTTGGCGACAAATACATAGTTGCTGTCTGCGGTGGGCAGGATGGCGGAGGGACCTGTTCCGCCCACGGCATACGGAGAGCCACCGATCTCGGAAATCCCATTGGCGGCGATGGAGAAGACGCGGAGGCCGGCAGTTTGGGTTTGCGATGGCAGGGCATCGGTCTCGCCGATGTAAAGGAAGCGGTTGCTGGGGTCAACAGCTACTGCGTTGTCTCCGCCCGCGGAGCTAACCAAACCCTGGGTTCCATGGGATCCGAAAGGATTGGTGGCGGCGGGGTTAAAGTGGACCAATTCTGTTCCGGCTGAACCCATGGAGACAAAAACATAACAGTTGGAGCAGGAACTGGAGTCGTTGGGTGAGATTACGAGCTGGGTTGGTGTGGAGGCTGGCAAATTGAAGACTTGCTCGGCTTCTCCGGCGTTTGCGAGTTCGCCGGTGCTGGAGTTGATGGCAATTGCATTGAGTTGGAATGCACCGGATACTGTCTCGACCAGCCAGGAGTTTGTGGAATCGACTTGCATGGAGATGGCTGGGTCGGGGGTGATGGCTAGACCGCCGTTTGACAGGGTGAGCGCGCCGCCTGTTTGGATGGCGTAGAGATAGATTCCGGCGATTGTGCTTACATACAAAAACTGCCCGTTGGGAGCTATGGCGATGGCCAGCGGCGAATTGGGCAGGGTAGCTGCGCCGATGGTGTTCAACTGGCCGGAGACGATGCTAAAAGCGACGATCTGGTCGGTGGTCTGGTTGAGCACGTAGAAGATGCCGCTGGTGGAAGATGTGGAGTTGCAACTGCCGGAGGATGACGTGACCAAAACGCAAACGGACGTGCTCTCAGAAACATCGTTGGAGGAGCCGGTGACCGTGAGCTGATAGCTTCCGGTGGTGGTGGTGGACGAAGTGACCGCGGTAAGCGTGGAGGTTGCCGCGGCCGTACCGCTGACGGAAACCGAAGCGGGATTGAGGCTGCACGATGGGGGACTGGTGGCGCTGGTTGGAGAACTGGTAACAGCGCAGGAAAGGGTTACCGTCCCGGTAAACGAGTTGGACGGAGTGACGGTAATGGTGGTGGTGTTGCCGGTGGCCTCGCCGGGGCTGACGGTGATGTTGCCGCTGTTCGACAGGGAGAAGCTGGTGGTGGTGCTGCTGCTTGGCGCCTGCCAGAAGTCGCCGCACCCGGCGAGGATGCAGCTGATAGGGATTGCAACCAGGAGCGACGCAAACCTTGCCCATTTGCCGAGTTTCATTGCCGCTCCTTTGCTGTGTTTGCCGAATATTGGAGAGATGGTCCAACGGGGCGTGTTTGGCATGGCCGGACCCAACTATCAAGTTTAAGGCTTTCAGTGGCACGGGGCTGAGGCGGCCCGCGCCTGCTTGATCTGTTGGACGTTTTCTGGCATGGACTCGCCTCAACCAAGAGAC
>CAYWMR010000093.1:0-13043 GCA_964458965.1 uncultured Occallatibacter sp.
CCACAGCCTTCTTCATCACGCGCGCCGACTTCACCACCTGCGGCAGAAACATCTTCCCCGCTCCAAACAGATCGCCCACCACGCTCATGCCGTCCATCAGCGGGCCTTCAATCACCAGCAGAGGCCGCCCCAGCTTCACCCGCGCTTCTTCCGCGTCAATCTCAATGAATGTATCGATCCCCTTCACCAGCGCGTGCGAAAGCCGCTCCTCCACACTGCCGCTGCGCCATTCCTCCTCCTTCTTCTCGCTCACCTCCGCGCCCGCGCCCTGAGCCTTCAACGCCTCGCCGTGCGTAACCAGCCGTTCCGTTGCATCGGCGCGCCGGTTCAGCAGCACGTCCTCCACCAGCATCTTCAGCTCCGGCTCGATCTCCTCATACACCTCCAGCATCCCCGCATTCACAATGCCCATATCCATGCCCGCCGCTATGGCGTGATAAAGAAACGCCGAGTGCATGGCCTCGCGAACTTTGTTATTGCCACGAAAGCTGAATGAAATATTCGATACACCGCCGCTCACCTTTGCATCGGGCAGGTTGGCTTTGATCCACCGCGTAGCATTGATAAAGTCAACGGCATAGTTGTTATGCTCCTCCATGCCTGTTGCCACGGTAAGAATGTTGGGATCGAAGATAATGTCTTCCGGCGCAACGCCAACCTCGTTCACCAGAATCTTGTAGGCCCGCTCGCAGATGCGAATCTTCTCTTCGTAAGTCGCGGCCTGGCCCTGTTCGTCAAAGGCCATCACCACCATTGCCGCCCCATACTTCAGCACCTTCGCCGCGTTCTCGCGAAACTTCTCTTCGCCTTCCTTCAGCGAAATCGAATTTACAATCCCTTTGCCCTGCAAACATTTCAGGCCAGCCTCAATCACTTCCCACTTCGACGAGTCCACCATGAATGGAACCTTGGCCACTTCAGGTTCGCTCGCCAGCAATTGCAGGTAGCGCGTCATCGCGGCCACGCCGTCAATCATGCCCTCGTCCATGCAGATGTCAATTACATTTGCGCCATTCTCCACCTGCTGCCTGGCAACGCTTACTGCTTCCTCGAATTTGCCTTCCTTGATAAGCTTGGCGAACTTCGGCGAACCGGCCACATTGGTCCGCTCGCCAATCATGATGTAAACGCCGGCCTGTTGCGTAAATGGCTGAGATCCCGACAGTCGAAGCGGCTTGGGTGACTTACTCTCGCTCACGCTGCAACCTCTAACTCGCCGAAACTGCGCGGCGGCAATCCCTCAAGTGCCTTCGCAATTGCCGCAATATGCTCCGGTGTATTGCCGCAGCAACCGCCCGCAATGTTAATCAGCCCTGCCCGCGCAAAGTCACCCAGATACCGAGCCATGTCCGAAGGACCCAAATCGAATCCGGTCTCCGAGAGCGGGTTCGGCAGCCCCGCATTCGGGTAGCACGATATCGCCGCGTCTGCCTTCTCTGACAACTCGGAAAGAAACGGATACATCAGGTCGGGACCAAGAGAACAATTCAGCCCCACCGACAGCGGCTTCACATGCTTAACCGCGTTCCAAAACGCCTCAATCGTTTGCGCGGAGATCATCGTCTCTCCGCCGCGTCCCACTGCCGCCGAAATCATCACCGGCAGTTCCTTGTTGTTCGCCGCGAGCCCGTCCTCATCGAACACGTCGCGAATAGCAACCAGTGCCGCCTTGGCGTTCAGCGAGTCAAAGATCGTCTCCACCAGCAGCAGGTCCACGCCGCCGGCAATCAGCGCGCGCACCTCGTGAGCATACGCCGACCTCACCTGGTCGAACGTCACCACGCGAAACCCCGCATCGTCCGCATCGGGCGAGTTCGACAAAGACACCGTGAGCGGCCCAATCGCTCCCGCCACAAACCGCTGCCGCCCTGTTTCGTTTCCAACGCGGTCGGCCCATTCCCTGCACTGCCGGGCCGATTGCTCATTGATCTCCCACGCCAACCCGTTCAGAAACTCGTCGTCTATCACTTTTTGGTAGAACTCCGGATCCTTGCGTCCGCCCGTCTCACGCGGATCCTCCACAAAAAACTCGCTCTGTGTTATGCTCGTCGCGCCAAACGTGTTCGTCTCGATAATGTCCGCCCCCGCCTCAAGAAACCGGCGATGAATGTCGCCGACCATCTGCGGCTGCGTCAAAGAAAAAAGGTCGCCGTTGTTCTTCAAATCCTTGGTCGAGTTCTTGAAGCGCTCCCCGCGGATATCCGCCTCCGTCATCCCGTAGGTGCGAATAGTGGTGCCCATCGCCCCATCGATGATGGCGATGCGACTCTCAAGTATCTTCTGCAGAGGATGTGTATGAGCCTTGATCATAGGTTTTCGTAGGTAGCCGGCCAAAGGGTGAAACCAGCCTATCCTTAAGGATATACGATCAACCAGTCAACGCAGAGAATGGAGCAGCTAACCGGCCGTGGGTCACTTTGAAGCGTAAGAACTTCAGCCTGAAAGGTACGGGCAAGCTTGGAGCTCTTGCGGAGGGAGCAGGGGCCGTCAGGCCCCTGAAAAGCCAGTCGAAAATCCTGGCCTTTAGGCCCGGGCTCTTGTTCGCCGGTCCTTTGTTGTGCCGAACTTGCATTGTAGTTTCTTCTTAGGGCACGACTTTAGTCGTGCCGAAAAGCGCCGATATAACGAAGGGCTTTAACCCCTGCGTGCCTCGATCACCGCGTGCGTCCGAAATGCCGCGCGAACAACTTGCGCGACAACCGCTCGCCCTCTTCGCTCAGCACAACCGACTTGGCTTTGCTCTTGGGATCGGAGATATGTCCCTTGGCGTGAAGCCGGTCCAGGGCGTCCCAGTCATGCCCCTTCCACGCGCGGCCATCGCCGGCCATCGTCAGCCACAGCAGCGCCAGCACCATCTCGTCTACTTTGTCCTCGTCGTAGTCCATATCCTCTCTTCAGCACCATAATAACTCCGCAGCATTCGGCCGCCATTGGTGCCTCACCAGGAATTCAACACCTTACTAATCCGTTGAGTCGCCCTCCCAAAAAACATGGGTCCGGATAACTTGCAATCCGGACCCATACTGTTAGCGTCTATGTTTACTTGCCCTGGCAGCAGTCCCCGCACCCATCCGGGCAGCACGATTGACTGCAGTTGCCTCCGCAGCATGTGTCGCAAGCGGCTTTTGCCGCCTTTACCAACGTGGGCTGCGCAAATGCTGTTACGGCGAGGACAAGCGCCAGCGAAAGAATTGAGATTGTGCGTTTCATGGAATGTCTCCTTTTGACGTTGAAACTTCGGCTTACATAACGGGCCGCAAGGTCATATAGGCCTCGGGGCTGCATCGTTTGCAATCGACGCCAGGAGCACTCTAAACGCGAATCACGCGCAACATAATATATCGAGGCGGACTTGCCGCTCCAATGCCTTCGGCAGGCGGAATAGCGAAGGCGGCAACTCCAACCTCAGCCGCATTCGCCTGCGCCCCAAAAAGCTGGGTTCCAGCAGTCCTTGGCCTGGCCTTCGACACAGACCGAACAACCGCCGGCGGCCATCCATTGCGGCAGCACTCTTGCAGGCACCCTGAGCCGGCGCCATGGCGATGCATAGGACAGCTCATGCCCATCTGGGCCATTGCCATGTCCATCGCGGGAGTGCAAGCCACACGCGAAGGAACCGAGATACCGCATGTCAGTCCCGCAATCGCCGGCTGCGCGGTAAGCACCGCCACCAGAGCAACACCCACGAGCTGCAAGACCTTCTTCATTCGCTTAAGAAAGACTATACACTTAGCAGCGCTGTGCCTGGGATGCAGATCACTTCGTCCGTTGGGAAATCGAATGAACGAATTCTGTTTACCTGGCGGGCAGAATCACCGCTTGCGTGCGAAGTGCCGCTCGAACAGCTCGCGCGATAGCCGCTAGCCCTCTTCACTCAGCACAACCGACTTGGCCTTGCTCTTCGGATCGGAAATATATCCCTTCGCGTGAAGCCGGTCCAGGGCGTCCCAGTCATGCCCCTTCCACGCGCGGCCATCGCCGGCAGGCGTCAGCCACAGCAGCGCCAGCACCATCTCGTCTACCTTGTCTTGGTCGTAGTCCATGTCCTGTCTCCAGCGCGATCAATTCGCCTTTTCGGAGAATCTAAACCTGCACAATTCAATTGCCTCTTTTCGGCATGAATCTACCGATTATTGGCACTATTGGCATATAACGGTCAAATTATGCCGCAATTTCGCAAATGATCCTCGAACCTCAAGTGCTTCAGTTACGGCCTGGTACTACAGTTGTAAATTCGAAACTCCGGAGGGAGCAGGGGGTTTCAACCCCCTGAAAGCGCGACAAATCGACAAGGCCTTCAGGCCCGGGCCTTGCTCGTTTCTTGAGATTTGCAACATATACATCTGTAGTACTGACGAAATATGGTATAACTGTTATACACATGCGCTTCGAGTTCGATCCGCGCAAGAGCCTGAAGCTGAGAGCAAATCCTCGCCGCGGCATCGGATTTGAAGAAGCGCAGCAGATTTTCGCTCGCCCCTACTATCTCGATCAGCGGTCGGATTTCCCCGAGCAGTACCGCGCGATCGGGTGGGTCGGAGAGCGCCTGTACTCGCTCATCTTTGAGATACGGGAAGACGCCGAGGGCGAGTTCTACCACATGGTCACCCTTTGGAAATCCACTCGCGAAGAAGAGGAATTGTATGCCGAAAACACTTGAATCCCCCAAGCCGCCAACCGCCGATGAGATCGCTGAACTCGCCGATAGCGGGTCGGACATCTCGCGCTACTTCACCGGGAAGGGCAAGATGATGCCGCCGATTCAGCGCGTGAATGTCGACTTTGCGCTGCCCATGCTCCAGGAACTCGACGAGCAGGCAAGGCAGTTGAACATCAGCCGCCAAGCGGTAATCAAGACACTCTTGCGTCAAGCACTGGACCAACAACATCTGGCGCAGCACAACCGTTCAATGCGGTAGTGGTTCATGCACATGTCCGGTTTCACTGACCGCCCAGCGCAACCCACCTGGCAGTGCGTTGCCAGCGAAATCGAGATGTATCACGCGCCGATGTTGCGGAATCTGAGACGCCGAAGAGGAATGGAGAACAAGTGGACGCATCAGGACTGCATCTCCAGCGAGGACGGAACAAATCGTGACGGGAAACGCTGACACGACCCGGAGAACCTCTACTTCGGGAATGCGCCCCAAGCGATGGGAACCAGGAATCACCTTGAGTGCGCCGTTCGCTTCGCCGCACGGATCGAGATGAATGCGGATCGAAAACATGTTCTCAAGAACATGCGCGGGCGGCTGCACGTGAAGGACGCCGGCCTTCATCGACCATGGCCCGAATCCCTCCAACTCTTTCCTGCTCGTCACTGCAATCGTTAAGTCCTGATGCCATGGAACCTTCCAATTCGCTTCTGGGGTTTTGTCGAAGAGGATTCCGCGCACCGGGAACGCCTGCGGTCCCAAAATCGAGCCGACAATCTTGCGAACCCGTGGACACTGCGCAAGGCCTCGAACCTCTGGAGACACGTCCAGCAAGTTGCGAACAGCGAATACTCCGCCTCTTCGTCGAATGGACTCACTCTGACCCAGGTTTTCAAAAGAGGATAGGAGAACCTCGATCTCCTCGGAGCCAAGCACGCCATTCATGATCGCGAAGCCTTCGTTTAAGAGCTGATCGCGATATGAATGCGAGGTCTTCATTCAGATAGAAATGCGAAGGAGATGAATTCCGTTTCTCGCCTCTTACTTCGCCGCCGTCAAAGCCCCAACCGGCAAAAGCATATCTTCCTTCCGCATCACCAGGTTGGTAGCATTCAGCGTCGCCAGCTCAAACCCATGCCCGTGCGTAATAGCGTCGGTTGGGCAAGCCTCTACGCAATAGCCGCAGAAGATGCACCGGTTGTAGTCGATGTTGTAAACCTTGGCGTAGCGCTCTGAGGACGAGATCCGCTGCTCCGCTGTATTCTCCGCGGCTTCAATAAAGATGCAATTCGCCGGGCAGGCCGCCGCGCACAAAAAGCACGCCACGCATTTCTCCAACCCATCCTCGTCGCGCTGCAGCACGTGCGCCCCGCGAAACCGTTGCTCAAACACCGCTCCACGCAACTCGCCTGGCCCGTCCGGGTAGTTCTCCACCTGCGAGGGCTGCAGCATCTCCCCAAAGGTGATGCTCATCCCCTTGGCTACGGCGGCAATGTTGCGAACAATCGACATGTCGCCAGTATACGATGAATTCCGGGAGGGATTCATCATGCGTTGGAATCATCTGGCTGCGGTCTCGCTGTTTGCGCTCGTCGCCGTGCCCCTGCGTTCGCAGTCGCCCCAGCTCCAAACCACCCCCATGCCCGGCATGGAAATGGACCACCACAAACCGTCTGTTCCCGCCGGCCCGCTCAAGATCGCCTTCGCAGAAAAGTCAGCCGAGTGGACCCCCGCCACCCTTGCCGCCCTGCCGCATAAAACCGTCACCGTCTTCAACGAGCACGCCAAAGCCAACCAGACCTACTCCGGCGTCCCGCTCATCGATCTGCTCACCCCGCTCGGCGTCCCAGACAAGCCCCACGGCAAGGAATTCCTCCTCTACCTCGTCGCCCAGGGTTCCGACGGCTACCAGGTGGTCTACTCCCTCGGCGAAATCACGCCCGACGTCCACGACGCGACGATACTGGTCGCCGACTCGCAGGACGGAAAACCCATCGCCGACGACGGCCCCCTTAAGCTCGTCGCCACCGGCGAAAAACGTCCCGCCCGCTGGGTGCGCAACCTCGTCGCCATCCGCGTGCTAAAGGCCGACTAAACCGAACACCAACTGTCGCCATTCCAAAACCCGAAGGTAGCGCTGGCCTCCCGGCCGGCTGTAGCGTGGGTCTCCCGACCCACGCCCACTCTACACCGATAGGGGAAATGCTCTAAATGACGCACCCTGGCCCGCATGCCAGAGGGAGCCAGCGACAACGGAGGGAGCAGGGGGTTTTAACCCCCTGAAAACAGGCCAAATGGTAAGGCCTTCAGGCCCGGGCCTTACGTCTTTCGCAATGCCTACCGCGGATGTTCGTCCTCGGGCTTCGGCTTGGATTGTGGATGAGCAGCAGGCCGCTCCGGCGCCGGTTTTGCAGGAGCCGCGTGCTGAGCCTCGGGCCGAGCAGGAGCAGGCCTCTCCGCTGGCTCTGGACGCGCTGGCGCCGCGTGCGGAGCTGCCGAATGCGCCTCTGGCCGTGCAGGAGCAGGCCTCTCCGCCGGCTCTGGACGCGCTGGCGCCGGGTGCGGAGCTGCCGAATGCGCCTCTGGCCGCTCCGGAGCCGGCCGCGCAGGCGCCGCGTGTTCAGCAGGTTCAGCCCGGCCCGGAGCCGCACGCTCAGCAGGCCGAGGCTCAACCCGCCCAGGCGCGGGATGCTGCGCAGCCTGCGGTTCAGCCCGGCCCGGAGCAGGATGCTCAGCAGGCCTTTCCGGCGCAGCCGGCACCCCAGGCCTGGCCGGCGCAGCCTGGTTTGGATGCTCCACAGCAGCCGGCCCATGTTGCTGTGCAGCCGGCTGAATCCGCATCGGCGGCGGCGCAACCGGCCTCACGTTATGATCCGCCATCACCGCCTTGGCGACAACAAAGCTGGCCGGCCGCCCATGATTCACCGCCGCAAACTGAGCCCTATTCGCGCTCGCCGAATGTTCAATTTGCAACTGCGTGCTCATCGGCGCAGCATGAGGCTCATGCCACGCCACCAGCTCAGCCGCCTGCGGCCGCACCCGTATCCCCCCCTGGCCGCCATGGAAGCTGATTCGAACCGTGTCCACCACAACAGGATGAACATACACGTTGTGCACCACCGTCACATTGATATTGTTCACCGAGCGGTTGTAGAAAAAGTGTCCCGAGTTCCAATAACCGCCCTGGTACCCCACGCCTCCATAACCATACCCATAATTCACGCCGCCATAGAACCCAATGTGCCGGCCCCAGTAGCCGCGAAAGAAAACATAGTGATTATGCGCATAGCCCCAGTATCCGGGCGTCCAAAGCGCCTCCTGGTACGGAGCCTGAACCCACACCCCCGGCACCCAGTAGTAGCCCGCCGAAGCATAGTTCCAATACCCGGGTGTCCAGATATACCCATCGCCCGGATCTTCCGGCTGCTCGTATTCCGGCAACGCCGGTGGCGGGTCGGGAGCCGTAGCCGCAGGCGGTTCCGAGTTGCTCTCGTCGTCATCGTCGGAGTACTGCGCCGCCGCCTGCTGGTAATCAGCCGTCGAATACGACGCCGAGCCACCATCCGACGCCACGCCGCCGCCTGAGGTATCCGCGGACGAAGCCGCACCGGTACTCGCCGTCGATACCGGAGCCAGGTTAGCCGACGCCGGGTCCGTCGGGTCCTGCGCGGTTGTCGCCGCCGGGGTCCCAGCCGCACCGCTGCTAGCCGTGCTCGCGTCCTGACTGCTGTGGCACCCCGCCGTCGTTAACAATGCGGCCAGCCCCAGCACAGCCAAAACTCCAAATCGGGTAGAAAAACGTCCAAATCGGGGAAAAAGCTTCATATCACTCTCCAGAACACTTGGATGCGTTCTGGCGACCACTCGTCTACCCAGCCCAGCGGTCCCACCCCCGTCAAACCGAAATCAATGCCGCGCCGCCGGCGGCTGAGATTGCCCGCGATTATTCGCCGGCGGAGTAGTCACCGGCTTCCGCCCCGCCTTCACCGGCACCGCACCGCTCGGCTTGCACAGCACCGAGTCCTGTCCGCGCGCCTCTCCCGTCCCCACCCCCTGCGCGCGGCAAAGCCGGTCTTTCATCGCCTCGGCCGCTTTGCCACTCAGCAAATCCGTCCGTTCCAGGTGGCTCAACGGGTCAACATAGTAGCGGTAAACAAAGTCCTGCGGCGGCTTTTCCGTCCCATAGTCGAAGTGGCTCCATGTCCCAATCGAATCCGTCCCCGTCGAATCCGTCCCCCTCGCATCCGTCAGCCGCGCATAAACCTGGCTCCGCGTCACCCCATCCGGCCCGCGCGCCGCCCACACCGGAACCGCCTGAGCGCCCCTCACCCACCGGCCCATCCACATATGCTGCGCCACGTCGTAGTGAAACGCCGTGAAATAGGTATCCGCCGCGCACTCCGCGCAATTGTCAAACAGCGCGGCAGGCTCCGTCTGCTGGCCCTCAACAAACTGCATCCAATCCAGCCAGCGCAGGTTCACTCCCTTCATCAGGGGCGCAATGCCGTGGTTGGTCAGCGACGCGTTCCACACCGTATAAGTATCCGTGTCCACCGGCGATTGCGGCGTGGCACGCAGCGACGTCACCACCAGCGCCGCGTCGTACTCCACCCCAATCTCCCGAATAGCCGTCCACTTCTCCGCCTCCAGCGACTTGTTAATCCACACCACAATGTCCCGGTCCGGCCCCTCCTCAGCGTGGAAGTCGATCCACCGAAACCCCTCCGGAGGCTGCTGCTGAGCCGTCAACGGACCACCACCCGCCGCCACAGCCACGATCAGAACAATCAGGTACCTATGGAAGACGCCGCGCATGGTCTAGATATACCAGAGGCCGATGGGTGCCCCCGGCCCCTCGCGCGATTTCTCCCGCCATGAGTGTGTGCCCCCGGTCACTCGCCTTTGGGGACCGGGGAGGCAGGTGGCCCCGGTTTCGGCGATCGTTCCAAATCAAGATGAGTGTGCCCCCGGTCCCTCGCCTTTGGGGACCGGGGAGCAGAGCAGTTTCCGAACAGCCGAAAATCCATACGCACCACCGCAGCCAACATCCCTCGCCAGATTCTGCACAGCCAGCCCACCCCCATCGCTGTAAACTACCCTTGCGCCATGCCGCCGACCGTCGCCGACTTCGTACACCGCTGGAAGATCAACTCGCAATCCGAGCGGGCCAGCGCGCAGTCCCACTTCAACGACCTTTGCCAACTCCTCGGCCAGAAAACCCCGCCCGAGGCCGACCCTACCGGCGAGCGCTACGCCTTCGAGAAGCAGGTCAGCAAAACCCGCGGAGGCACCGGCTTTGCCGACGTTTGGCTGCGCGACCACTTCGCCTGGGAATACAAATGCAAGGGCAAGCACAAGACCCTCGAAAAGGCCTATCAGCAGCTCAACGACTACCGCGAAGACCTCGGCAATCCGCCCCTCCTCGTCGTCTGCGACTTCGAGCGATTTGAAGTCCACACCAACTTCACCGCCACCCGCAAGCGCGTCTACGCCTTCACCCTCGACGACCTCAACCGCAACCACGTCACGGCCACCTGTCCGCTCCCTCCGCTCGATGTCCTCCGCGCCCTCTTCGGCGACTACAACGTCCTTAGGCCGGAATACACCGACGCCCAGGTCACCCAGGAAGCCGCCAAGCTCTTCAGCCGCCTTGCCGAGCGTCTTGAACTTGAAAACCGCAATCTCGGCGCATCCCGAGCCGAAGTAGCGCATTTCCTCATGCGTCTGCTCTTCTGCCTCTTCGCAGACTCCATCGGCCTGCTCCCAGAGCGCATTTTCCGCACCATCATCCAGGGCGACGACCGCTTCCTGCCGCGCAAATTCCTGCGCAAGCTCAAGCTGCTATTCGAGGCCATGAGCGAGCCAGACGGCATCTTCGGCCAGCACACCATCAAGTACTTCAACGGCGGCCTTTTCGATTCGTCCTCCATCATCCAACTCGACCTCGGTGACCTCGGCATCCTCTACGAAGTCTCCAAAAACTACGACTGGTCCCACATCGCCCCGGCTATCTTCGGCACCCTCTTTGAGCGCTCCCTCGACCCCGCCCGCCGTTCCCTCATCGGCGCGCACTACACCAGCGAGGAAGACATTCTGCTCCTCATCGAGCCTGTGCTAGTCCGGCCCTTGAAACAGCGCTGGGAGGCAGTCAAGCACCGGGTTCTCGAAGCGCTGGAAATCGAGCGTGCCGAAGAGGCCGCGCGCAACGGCAAGCAAGCCCGTCTCCGCGTCGATCTTCCGTCCGAGAATCTGCTCGGCGCATGGATCGACGAGTTGACGGCTGTTCGCGTCCTCGACCCCGCCTGCGGCTCCGGAAACTTCCTCTACGTCGCCCTCCGCCGCATGTTGGACCTCTGGCTCGAAGCCCGCGAGTTCGCTGCAGAAAACGGAATCTCGCTAGTCGTCTCCAAAATGGTCTCGCCCAGCCAGCTCTTCGGCATCGAAACCGAGTTCTACGCTCACGAACTGGCATCAATCGTGGTCTGGATCGGCTTCCTCCAGTGGAAGCACGAACACGGCATTAAGGAAGATCGCGAACCCATCCTCGAAAAGCTGTCGAATATCGAGCATGGCGATGCCATCATGCGCTACGACGCCGAAGGCAACCCCTACGAGCCCGAATGGCAGAAAGCAGACTTCATCGTCGGCAATCCGCCGTTCCTCGGCGGCAAACGCCTGCGCCGCGAGCTTGGAGACAAGTACGTTGATGACCTCTTCGCGCTTTACGCAGGGCGGGTTCCCCATGAGGTTGACCTCGTAACCTACTGGTTCAGCAAATCCTTTGCCGAAGTCAAATCGAACCGGTGCAGGGTCGGCCTCCTTGCCACGCAGGCTATCCGAGCGGGATCCAACCGCATAGTCCTTGACCGCATTATCGTCGAGGGTTCGATCTTCTTCGCGTGGAGCAACCGGGAGTGGACCCTGGAGGGAGCGGCGGTCAGGGTATCGATGATCGCCTTCGACGATGGAACAGAAACGATGCGTGAGCTTGATGGCGCATTCGTCTCGTCCATCAACGCCGATCTCAGCGCCGGTGAGGACCTTACCAAATCGGCCGCTCTTGTCGAGAATCAAGGGATCGCCTTCCAAGGGCCGGTGAAAGTGGGGCAATTCGAAGTTGAGCCTGATCTTGCGCGGAAAATGCTCTTGGCCCCGTTCAACCCAAACGGACTTTCCAATGCCGAAGTCGTGGTTCCCTGGATTATTGCCAAGGACCTCTCGGACAGGCCCAAGGGAATGTATATTGTGGACTTCAAGGACAGAACAGAGGCGGAAGCTGCGCTGTTCGAATTGCCATTTGAATACATCCGTCACCATGTTTACCCCATGCGCCAGCAGAACAATCGACAACGGCGCAAAGAGTATTGGTGGCACCACGGCGAGAAGAACTTCGGAATGCGCAAAGCACTTAGCCACTTGCACCGATACATCGCCACCCCGAGAGTCTCAAAACATCGCTTCTTCGTATTCGTGCCAGTAGAAACGCTTGCCGACAGCCGAGTGGTCGTCATCGCAAGGGAAGATGCCTACTTTATCGGTCTGCTTGAGTCTGCGATCCATAAGGTCTGGAGCGTGGCAAACGGCTCTCGGCACGGAGACGGGGACGACGGGGGACGCCTCACCTACAACATTGAATCCTGCTTCGACACCTTCCCCTTCCCATGGCCCCCAGGCACCGAGCCCAGCGAAGAAAACGACCCGCGCGTCAAAGCCATCGCCGACGCCGCCCGAGAGCTCGTCCGCCTGCGCGACGCCTGGCTCAACCCGCCCGGCATCGACCCGCTCGAACTTCCCAAACGCACCCTGACCAACCTCTACAACCAGCGCCCAGCATGGCTCGCAAACGCTCACCGCGCCCTCGACGAGGCCGTCTTCGCCGCCTACGGATGGCCCAACAACCTCCAGAAGGAAGAAATCCTGGCCCGCCTGCTCGCCCTGAACCACGAACGGGCCCCAGCCCAGCCCAAATCCCTGTGATCTGGATCACCCACCCATCCGAATCGCCGCCCCAAATCACGTCAAAGCGCGCCGCCTAAGCCAGCACCCAGATGAGATTAGTGCATGCACTGCATGCACTTTTCGCCCCCAACAAGCAGTATTTGACCGCAAAAAGTGCATCAAAAACACGCTTAAATGCGCTTATGTCGCCCTTAGCCGCCCTTAAAACATGCTGTTTTGCTTAATTTGTCACGCGTTTGCCCGCTCTTATCTGCGAACATTTGCGCGTCTGCGAAGACCAATTCATGCACGCAGATATGCGCACACATTTCCGCCCGCCCAGCCCCAGCTCACCGCACCGCCACCGGCAGCCGAATCGTGGCCCGCGCGCCTTCCCCGTCGTCCCGGTTCAGCAGCCGGCTCTCCCCTCCATGCGCCCGCGCAATCTGC
>CAYWMR010000094.1:0-13024 GCA_964458965.1 uncultured Occallatibacter sp.
TATCGTGCATCCCCAGTTGACCGTGCGCCAGGCCCTTTACTTCTCCGCCCGCCTCCGCACCGACCTTACCGACTCGGAGATTGAAGCGCGTACCCAGAGAGTGCTCAAAGACCTCGGCATCCCCGACAAAATCGACACCGTGATTGGCTCCCCGGAGAAAAAAACCCTCAGCGGCGGCCAGCGCAAGCGCGTCAACATCGCGCTCGAATTGATTACCGACACACCCGTGCTGTTTCTCGACGAGCCTACCTCCGGCCTTTCCTCCTATGACGCGGAGTCGGTCATTGACCTGCTGAAGAATCTTTCCAAGACCGGCAAAACCATCCTTACCACCATCCATCAGCCCAGCTTGCGGGTCTACAAGCAGTTCGACAACCTGCTCATGATCTCCCGCGATATGGGCGACACTCCCGGTTCGCTGGTCTACTTCGGCCCCGCATTTCCTGATTCCATTCAGTTCTTCAACCCTACGGCGCCAGCCGCGGGAACCACCATCGACAAGACTCAGGACTTGAATCCTGAGATGCTCTTCTCCGGCATGAACACCGTGCCCGCCGCCAATCGTACCGAGACCTGGCGGCAGCGCTTCCTGCGATCCCACTATCAGCAGGAGTTCGTGACCAACCGCTCCGGCCGGCAGGCCGCGGTCACCGACAAGACCGGAGAGGAAAAGCCGCGCCGCCAATTCGGCCTCGGCCAGTGGTTCGCCCTGGTTAAGCGCAACCTCATGGTCAAGGCGCAGGACCGTGTGCAAACAGGAATTCTGCTGGGCCAGGCGCCGTTCTTCGCCATCCTGGTTTGCATCATCGCCCACCCCATCAGCGCCAACGACTTTACCGGCCTCATGGAGAAGCTTCCCATTGTTCACTTCCTCATGGTGGTGGCGGCCATCTGGTTCGGATGCAACAATGCTGCCCGCGACATTGTGGGCGAGTGGACCATCTACAAGCGCGAGCGAATGGTCACTCTCAAGCTGCTCCCCTATGTGTTCTCCAAATTCGCCGTGCTCCTGGCGCTGTGTATCTTCCAGTGCGGCTCCATGCTCGCAATTGTCTATCTGTTCCTCGGACTGCAGGGCAACTTCCTCTCCGGCTTTCTTGTCCTGCTGATGGCGTCCATGATCGGCGCGGGACTTGGACTTTGCGTCTCTGCCGTTGCCAGGACCAACGAAGCTGCCATTGCCATGTTGCCCGTGATTCTGCTTCCCATCATCGCCCTTGGCGGCGGCATGCGCCCGGTTTACCAGATGCCCAAGGTTGGCCAGTTCATCAGCGGCGCAATTCCTTCCCGCTGGGCCTTTGAGGCCAATCTGCTGGACGAGGCCAAGGCCAAGGAATGGAAACCGAAATTCCCCCTTCCGGGCACGATTCCCCATCCTCCCGCTGGCCTGCCGGTTACCAACCTCCCAGCCCAGCCGGCAATGGCACTGCCGGCGGACCAGATGCCGGGAGCGCCGGATCCGACGGAGATTCCCCCCACCGACTTCGCGTCGCATCACATTCCGAGCTACGTTGTCGATGCCAAAAACCGCGCCGGTGACGCCATTGAAAGGCCCGCCCTGAGCACGGAAAAGAACGCTGTAGCCTATCGCCACAAGTTCAGCGAATCGTTGGTGGTGCTGGGGGCAATGCTCCTTATGCTCACTGCGGCGGTCATCGGGATTCTTCGCAAGCGCGATAACGATCCGCAATGAACGTGCGGAAATTGGTGCCGTCGGCCCAGACTTCCCTTTTTTAGGTCGGATATTTCCGGATTAATTGTGCATTTTGATTTATGATTCAGCGTTTAACAGGTCAACGCCGGATGTGTCTCAGAAGGTGAGGTTCAAGCATGAATGAGATTCCCATCCCGGATCAGCCGATCGTTACCTTTGCCGAGGTAACCGATCCCGGCACCTTGCGCAAGGAGAACCAGGATAGCGTACTGCATTTCCGCACCGCGCTCGGCGACGTTTCCCTCGTGGCCGACGGCATGGGAGGGTACGAAGGAGGAGCCGTTGCATCGCGCATCGTAGTCACCAGCTTCAACGAGCATCTGGCTAGCCTGGGCGCGGACTCCCCCCCCGACATTGCAATTCGCGAGGCTTCCGCGCTTGCCAACAGGAATATCCTTCAGGCGGCAAGTGCGCCCGGCTCACAGCACCGCCGCATGGGCTCCACCGTGGTGGTTGCGCTGGTGCAACAGGATGCTTTTGAGACTCGCGCCTGGATTGGCCACGTCGGTGACAGCCGGGCATACCTGGTGCGCGGCGGCGTCATGAGCAAGTTAACCAACGACCATTCCCGGGTGCAGTTGCTCATTTCGAGCAAACTGATTACGCCGGAAGAGGCCGGGAGCCATCCTGACGCCTCTGTCCTGACGCGCTGCCTGGGCCATCACCCCACGGTAGAGATCGACGTTGAGGCGGTGGTGCTGAATGCCGGCGATACGCTCCTGCTGTGTTCCGACGGATTGTGGGGGTACGTAGCTGAGGAGGATATCGAGACCGTCGCTGCCAACCCTAACCTCTCCGTGGATGGCGCTGCAAAAGCAATGCTGGACCTGGCGCTGGTCGCCGGCGGCCACGACAATATAGGTATCGAAGTGGTGCGGGTCAGCGCCCCCCCGGTCGCGCCTCCGTCCGCCGTTACGCCGCCGCGCCAACGCAGGAAAATTGGGGTTCTTGCCATTTGGTTGCTCAGTCTCGCTGGCCTGGGCGCGCTTGCAAACTATGCCCTGAACCATCATTGGCTCGATACTCTGCTGAATCCGAAATGAGACTGAAACGCAATTAGTTACTGTAGCGCCGATTTTGCAATGGCGCATCATTGGCTGGATACTCTGCTGCATCCCCATTGAGATGCAAATGCGCCCCCCCCCCGCGAATAAACCGCGGCATACCATTCGCCAGCCTGCATTTCCTCCAGGAGCGATTCGCCCGTTGACCCTGCATTTCCTCCCGGAGGGAGGGGGTGAAAATAGCCCAGGATGGAGCGTAGCGCAATCCTGGGTCAGAGTTCAATTGGAGTCCCCCGTCCTGTAGGGACGGTGTGAAATTCGCTCAGATGTGCTTCGCAATGGAATCAGTCGTGCCGCAAAGGCAATAAAATCAACGTGGGCTTCAACCCCTGCGGAAGCTCTGTTAAAACTAACCCACTACTTGGGAATTCGACCACCAGAATCAACCCCAAAGAAGAGCACCCATGAGTGACCGTGACAACCAAATCCGCCGCATCCACGTAATCGACTCCCACACCGCCGGTGAGCCGACCCGCGTGGTGCTTGCCGGCGGTCCGGACCTGGGCGACAGCGACCTGGCAACCCGGCTCCACCTTTTGCGGTCCCGCCACGATGCCTTCCGCACAGGTGTGGTATTCGAGCCGCGCGGCTCTGAAGCCCTGGTTGGAGCATTGCTGTGCGACCCGGTCGACCCCGCCGCCGCCGCCGGAGTCATCTTCTTCAACGATGTCGGCTACCTCGGCATGTGCGGACACGGCGTCATCGGCCTGGTCACAACGCTGGCTCACCTGGGCAGAATCGGCGCGGGGAGCCATGCCATTGAAACGCCGGTCGGCACAGTCGAGGCGCACCTTCATCCCGATGGGAGCGTGTCCGTTCGCAATGTGCCAAGTTATCTATATCGCGGCGGCGTGGCTGTGGATGTGCCGGGTTATGGCCATTTTGTGGGCGACATTGCCTGGGGAGGCAACTGGTTTTTCCTCGTTTCCGATCACCCACCGGAATTGAAAATCGCTGAAATCAATCTCGCCCACCGCAACAGTCTGATCGCGCTCGCCACCGCAATTCGAAAAGCGCTGGCGGATTCCGGCATTACCGGTAAAGGTGGGGAACCAATCGATCACATCGAGCTCTTCTCCGCGCCGGAGAACCCCGAAAACTCGAGTCGCAACTTTGTTCTCTGTCCGGGAGCGTCCTTTGACCGCTCACCCTGCGGAACCGGCACCAGCGCCAGGATGGCCTGCCTGTTCGCTGCCGGGGAACTTGCCGAAGCAGAGGTGTGGCGTCAGGAAGGGATTTTGGGTACGGTATTCGAGGGCACCGTGGTGGCGCACCGGGATGGCGTTCTGCCCACCATCACCGGCCGCGCCTGGGTTACCGCCGAATCGACGCTGCTGTTCGACGAGTCCGATCCGTTTCGCGAGGGGGTTCGCTTCTAATGCCCGCCTTCGATGTCATCGTTCTCGGCGCGGGAATCGTCGGCAGCGCTTGCGCCATGGAGTGCGTCCGTGCGGGCATGCGCGTTGCCGTTGTGGAACGCGATGCGAAACTGAGCGGGGCAACCGCGGCGGGCATGGGGCATGTCGTTGCGTTGGACGGATCGCCCGCGCAACTGGCCCTGACAAACTATTCGCGGTCATTGTGGTTGGAGTTGGCGCCGGATCTTCCCCCCGATGTGGAATTTGAGCCGCGCGGCACAATTTGGGTTGCGGTCGACGACGACGAGATGCGGCAAGTTCATGCCAAACGCGAGATCTTTGCCGCCGCCAATATTGATTCCGAGGTGCTCGACAGCAGGGAACTGGCGGAAGCGGAACCGAATCTGCGCCCCGGCCTTGCAGGCGGACTGCTGGTACCGCACGACTGCGTGCTTCATCCGCCCGCCGCGGCCCAGTTTCTTCTCTCCGAGGCCATTCGCGGCGGTGCCATTCTTCAGCGCGGCCAGGCGGCCCAGCGCATTGCCGACGGGACAGTTGTTCTGAAAGACGGCACAAGCTACTCTGCGGATAAAATCGTTGTGGCAACGGGAGTGGAAACACACCTCTTGCCATGGCTCCCGATTCAAAAGCGCAAGGGGCACCTTATCGTCACGGATCGATACCCCGGGTTTCTGCATCATCAACTGGTGGAATTGGGTTACACAAAAAGCGCGCACATTATAACTACCGATTCGGTCGCGTTCAACGTTCAGCCGCGGCCCAACGGGCAAATCATCATTGGTGCGTCGCGGCAATATTTGTCTGAAGACGAAGGGGTTGAGCCCAAGGTGCTCGAAAGCATGCTGCAACGCGCAACGAGTTATATGCCGGCGCTTGCCGGAATGTCCGTCATAAGTTCGCGTGCGGGGTTTCGCGCCGCCACGCCGGATCACCTGCCTCTGATTGGCTCAACTTTCGATCCTGAAATATTCCTCGCGGTCGGCTTTGAAGGGTTCGGTATCACCAGCGCTCCAGCGGCAGCGCGCCTGGTGGTTGACGAAATGTTGAGCCGCGCCTCTGAGATCGACCGAACGCCTTTTCTACCATCGCGCTTCTCGAAAACGCCAAGCCATGCCTGATACTCCAGTTGCAGATCGGAGATTCTAGAGGGAGCAGGAGATCTTTCGGAGGGAGCAGGGGGTTTCAACCCCCTGAAATCCGCAGTAGTTAGTAAAAAAATTCGGAGGGAGCAGGGGGTTTCAACCCCCTGAAACCGAAGCAAATCGACAAGGCCTTCAGGCACGGGCCTTTCACCAGTTATTACCGACTTACCCGGAGATGTTATGAATTGGTTTGGAGTTATGCCCGCGATGACCACCCCGTTCGACCGCGAGCTTAAAGTCGATCACCGCTTTCTATCGGAACATGCAGCATGGCTGCTCGCGAATGGTTGCACCGGCCTGGTCATGCTTGGCTCCCTCGGCGAAGGGGCGACGCTGGAGCACGCTGAGAAGATACAGGTGCTTCAAACCGCCGTGCGTGCCTCTGCATCGAGAAACACCCCTGTGGTTGCTGCCATTTCGTCGCTCTCCACAGCAAATGCCGTGATGCTTGCGAAGCAAGCCCAGGATGCCGGATGCAGCGCACTGATGGTTCTCCCCCCTTATGTTTATGCGTCCGACTGGCGAGAGATGAAGCAACATGTGTCGGCGGTGATCGGCGCTACAAATCTCCCTTGCATGCTCTATAACAACCCGGTTGCATATAGGACGGACTTTCTTCCCGATCAAATTGCGGAGTTAGCCGCAGAGCATTCCAACCTGCAGGCAGTAAAAGAGTCGAGTGCCGATATCAGGCGCGTTGCGGCCATTCGTGCGATTCTCGCTGACAGGCTCACTATTCTCGTCGGCGTGGACGACGCGATCGTCGAGGGAGTTCACGCCGGAGCGCGAGGCTGGGTTGCGGGTCTCGCCAATGCATTCCCGGCGGAGTCGGTCGAGCTATTCAATCTGGCGCAGGCCGGCCGCCACGAAGATTCATTCGCGCTCTATAGCTGGTTCCTGCCGTTGTTGCGCATGGATACTGTGCTCAAATTCGTGCAACTCATCAAGTGGGTTCAGAGTGAAACCGGCACGGGGTCGGCACGGGTTCGCGCTCCGCGTCTGGAGTTGCAGGGAACAGAATTGGCCGATGCGCGAAAGATACTAAGTGCCGCTCTGGCAAATCGCCCGGCGGTTCAATCCACCAGCTTTCCGCCTTTGAAGGAGGCTTGAGTTATGAGCGATGTTATGCAGGAAAAATATCCATTACTGGGCCGCTCGTTAATAGGTGGACAAATTACCGGGCAACAAGGTTCGCCGTTCCATGGCTACAATCCGTTGGACGGCAGCGAGTTACAACCAACATTCTATTCCGCCACCGAAGAGGATGTGAACCGTGCCGCAAAGGCTGCGCAAGAAGCATCGGCCGCGTTCGCAGCCACATCGGGCCAGGAGCGTGGACGACTGTTGCGCAGCATGGCGGACGGCCTGGACGGCGCGGCTCAGGAATTGATCGATCGGGCGCATCTCGAGACCGCGCTGCCTCGCCCGCGCCTTACCGGTGAGGTTGCGCGAACCAGCGGCCAATTGCGCCTGTTTGCGTCGGTGGTGGAGGAAGGCTCGTGGGTCACGGCCCGCATCGATACGGCCGATCCGGCACGCACGCCGCCCAAGCCGGATATTCGCTCCATGTTGCGCCCGCTCGGTCCAGTCGCGGTCTTCGGAGCAAGCAACTTTCCGCTGGCATTCTCGGTGGCTGGCGGGGACACCGCTTCCGCGCTGGCCGCGGGCAATCCGGTGATTGTGAAGGCACACCCGGCGCACCCCGGCGTCAGCGAAATTGCGGGGCGCGTGCTGTCGGCAGCGATCGAAGCAAGCGGCTTGCCTGCGGGAATTGTCTCCTTACTCTTCGATGGCGGACACGCGGTGGGCGCGGCGTTGGTCGAGCATCCCGCGATTCGCGCGGTGGGGTTCACGGGTTCCTTCCGAGGCGGGCGCGCTTTGATGGATCTTGCCGCCAGGCGTCACCAGCCGATTCCCGTGTATGCCGAGATGGGCAGCGTGAACCCCGTGTTCCTCTTGCCCGGCGCGCTTCGCGAGCGCGGCGAGGCAATAGCAACCGGGTTGCACGCATCGTTCACCCTCGGTGGAGGACAATTCTGCACCAAGCCCGGCATCGTGTTTGCAGAGTCGGATCAAAGCGCTGCATTTGTGCAACGCCTCAGAGTCGCCACGGAAAGCGGGCCGCCGTTCTCCCTGTTGACCCGCGGCGTCGCTTCGGCTTATGCCAACGCCCAGGCTAGGCGCGAGCATTTGCGAACAGCGTCGGGGGCGTCGAAGAGCGAAACGGGTGCTACGGGATTCGCGGCGCAGACCATGCTGCTCGAGACCACGGCCAGCGAGTACTTCGCCGATCCGGTCTTTGCAGATGAGGTTTTCGGACCAACCACCCTCCTGGTTCACATGGGTGCCGCGGATGAGATGCTTGAAGCGGCGCGGGGATTGGAAGGACATTTGACCGCGACCATCTTCGGCACCGAGCAGGACCTTCGCGACTATGTGGACCTTCTGCGGATCCTGGAGACCAAAGCGGGCCGCGTGATATTCAATGCATTTCCAACGGGGGTTGAGGTATGTCACGCAATGGTGCACGGAGGTCCATATCCGGCTACGTCCGATGGTCGATCGACCTCAGTCGGCAGCCAGGCAATCTATCGCTTTGCACGGCCGGTGGCGTACCAGGGAGTGCCGCAGGCATTTCTTCCACCAGAGTTACAAGACCATAACTCACTGGGCATTTTGCGCCTGTGGAATGGTAAGTGGAGTGGACCCACTTTATAAGTCAAAGCGCAGCGCGGGCGTTCGATTTCATCCGCAGCAAGTAATAAACCGGAATCCCGCTGGCAATAATCAATAAACCCGGCCACGTCGTCGCTGTCCGATAACAGAACAAGACACCGAGCACAACACTTGCGCCCACAATGTATAACATCGGCAGCCACGGATAGCCCCATGCGCGATAAGGGCGCGGAGCATCCGGGCGCGTCCGGCGCAAACGAAACAACGCGGCCACGGTGAGAATATAGAACAGCAGCGCCGCGGAGATAACATAGTCCAATAGATTGCTGTAGAGATTTCCGTATCTCCCGGTAGCCGCATCGTAAGTGCGCGGCAGCACCAGAAACAGCGACCACACGCACTGGATCATCAGCGCCCATCCAGGAACTTGCGCCTTGTTCAATTCCCCGGCGCGTTTGAAGAACAGGCCGTCCTGCGCCATGGCGTAACACGCTCGCGCCCCGGCCAGAGTCAGCGCGTTCACGGTGCCGAAGGTGGACACCATAATCAGCAAGCCCATCGCCAGCTTTCCGAAACTTGGCAGCACGGTATCCACAACCAGCGTCGCAACGCGGTCGCTTGGCGCGGTTTGAATAGCATGCAGAGGAAGCACCGCGAGATAGCAAAGATTGCAAAGCATGTAAAGCACGCAAATCAGCGAAGTGCCAAGCGCCAGCGAGAGGGGAAGATTGCGCTTGGGATTGCGCACCTCGCCGGCCACAAACGTGATGTCATGCCATGAGTCGGCCGAGAACAGCGATCCGGTCTGCGAAACGCAAATGGCAACGAACATGCCGAATGCAGTGACGGCGCTGACTCCATCTATTCCGGTAACATTCACGGGATGCCATGCGGAGCTGAAGTTATCACTCAGAACGCCGGGGTGAAGCAGGAATGCTATCCCGCCCAGCACCAGCAGAGCGAAGACGCCGACAAGTTTGGCCACGGTAAAGATGTTCTGGATCACCTTTCCCCATTGCACGCCATAGCAGTTTACGATCGTGATCAGCAGAATGATTCCCAGGCCGGCCACCTGCGCGGTTGAGAGCGAGAGCGCATAACCGGGTAGCACCAGTACGGGCGAAATCAAGTAGCGGCTTTCACTGATGAAAGGGAACGCCACTCCGCTGAAGCGCGCAAATGCGATAGCTACCGCGGCGATAGTCCCCGTCTGGATCACTGTAAGCAGCGTCCATCCATACAGGAATCCAAGCATCGGCGAGAACGCTTCCCGCAGGTAAACATACATGCCGCCGGCCTGCGGCATCATGGCGGCCAGTTCCCCATAGCTCAGTGCGGCGGCCACCGTCAGAACGCCGGTGATGCCCCAAACCACAAGCAGCCATCCGGCCGAGCCAACCTGGCGCGATATCTCCGCGCTCACAATAAAGATGCCGGACCCAACCATGATGCCGGCCACAATCATCACTGAGTCAAAGAGACCGAGCGCCTTGCGGAACTCGACCGGGTGCTGGATGGGATCCTGAGAGATGGGGGCCTCCGTGGGGTGCTCAGAGCTTATGGCTCAATGAGCAGCATGACCGCATCATAAGTGGTGGTATGGTTATTTGTCTCGCTCTCAAAAGGATTAGGAAGCGCCGGCGCGGCGCTAACTCCTTTTATTTCGAGTGTTCGAGGATTTCTGGGTTGAAAACGCCGACACCCGCGTTGTTGCCATTTCGCTGGCGCATATGCAGGGCATTTAGCTTACAATGGTGAACAATCTTCCCGCTGTGAATCACGGAAAGATGGGGGAATCGGCAATGAAGACAGCTTGGTCTGCCGCGTTTACCGGAGCGATCCTGTTGGCGGCGACGGCGGGACTTTCGCAACCCGCGAGCCAACCGGCGGCTTTTGGCAGCTTGCAGGTAAAAGGCATCAGCATGGTGGAGATTGACACCAACCATGTCAGGGTAAGCGTGAATCTGGCGCTGGTTCCATCTCAGTCTGCCACGCTGAAGGACCTGCGTCTTTGCTCGCTGCGCCTCAATGGGCTTCCGGTTTTTGCCTCGCCGCTTGACCAGGAGATTGTGCTCAAGAAAGATGTTTCCACTGCCTTGCCCCCGCTCTACATCACTGCCATGTTTCGCGACCTGAACACCGTTCAACCGCTGCAGAAGATGGTGGAAAAGCAGAGCGTGCATTTGCAGGGTGAGTTGATGGCTGCCGTGCAGCTCACCTTCATGGAAAAGCTGGCGCTCCACACCCAGCACCCCGAGGTTGCCATCGCTCTCAGCCAGGACGTTCCGGCGCAGATTGGAAGCTCCCCTTTTGAACGGACCATGGCGCTGGGAATTCTGTCGGTCATCGACGCCGGGCTCCAGGCCAATGCCGGCAAAAACGTCCTCGGGGTGGTGCCCGCCTGGGTCGGCGATCTCGATAAGCTGGCGCAGACCGACCTTTTTCAAGTCGAATCGAGTTATGCGCTCACCCAGGGCGATGCGAGTTATCCCGTCCTGTCAGACAGGCTTGGCTTTCTTGTCGCGTCCGGCAAGGTGGTAACCACTGCCGAGGCGCTGGAGCCCTGGAGGTATGATTCGGAGTTCCTCGGGGCGGTAAAGTCCGGCGGAGTGAAGCTGGTCAAGAATAGCCGGGAGATACAGCTTCTGCCCTTGGCTCCCAATGCCTCCATCCTCAAGCAGAGCGCAAAGGACTTCATAGTGGAGGCGCGCGGAAACGCTGAAGAGAACCCGATTACCGCCGTGAGCCCGAGTTATGGTGAAGTCGTAGTGCTGCGTCGCGCCACGCCCTCTTCGCTGGCTGTCATTTCCCTTCATCAGGCCGCTGCGCAACCGGGACTGGCCGTGGCGCCCGCCGCGGTGGCTGCTCGCGATACCTGGGACCAGGTTGCCGTCTTCCGCCTGCGCCTGGACTCCGAAACGCGAAAGGTGCGCTCGGTCGAAGTTTTGCAACTTGGAGCGAAGCGGGAAGGCAAGGGGATTGCCCTTACCGAACCCGTGGACTCTGAGGTCTTCGGCTCACCGATCGTCACTCCCGATGGCGTCATCGGCGTGGTTCAGGATGAGCAGTCGGGGGCATTCCTGCCGGCAGATTTATCCACGCCTGCCCCTCCCGCCGCCCAGAGCGCGGGCCAGGGCCGATAGCACCCTGTGGCCAAAGTCGGGCTTTGAAACGGCACTCATCCACGCTGTAGGCCTGGAGTTTACCCCGGCATAAACCAGCGGAATCAACCCCGGGCATTAGCCTCTCAGGTAGGCAATTCGCCCAGATTCCGCCTTTTTTCGCAGAACTGCTGAAGCCAGTCTGCGCAGACTGAAAAACGGCGGCGAGCCGAGAGGTTCGCCGCCGTCTGGCTTGGTGTCAGCTACTCATTGCGGATGCAAAATGCTCTCACATATGCGTCGCGCCTCGATGATATGCCGCTTCGCGCGATCCTGGAGCCCCGCATTCATTGGATTATCGTATCCATTCTTGACATCTTCAAAGGCTACAGCCAACAAATCACGGGCTGAGCGAATCGCACCGCCGCCCTCTGCCCGCACATCGGGAGGCGGAACGAAATTGGTATTCTTACCATCGTCCCGTGCCGCCGTCTTCACGTCGCCGATGGCATTCTCGATCTCAAGCACAGCTCGGCGCCGTGCGTCCGCAGTGTACGGGTTTTGGTCCCACTGCAGAAAGCCCTTCGCTTGACGCAGGTTGGAAAGTGCATGAAGGTACCGGGGTTCCTGGGCATGAGACGGGGCTGGCGATGCCAGAAACACCATAGTCAACAGCGCAAAGGCTGTAGCAGTGAGCAATTTGAAACTACGCATTCGGTTCTGTGCCTCTCTTTCGGGGGATTTCAAAACTCCATAGGCGGAAGCATACTACTTGGTCCGGCGCGCTGCACAGGGTGAAGTGACCCTGTTTTCGTTTTTTTATATCGGCGGCCATCAAGCTGCCAGGGCGGAAAACCGGAGCCGAATAGCCCTCAGTTTGAAAAGATCGTATGGTCCTTGTCGTAGTGCTGCACAGTCTTTCCAGCCTTCGCTGCGGCCTCTTCCGCAACGCGGTCGATTCTCTTCTCCGCTGGTGTGTCTGACGCAGTTTCCTCTTCCAAAATCGTTGCCTTTGGATTCTCAAATTGTTCCGGCATTGTGAATCACCTCTGTGGCAAGAGTGCGCCTCCTCCCCCACAACAGGATGGTCAGTTCTGCTCCCCAGCCCAAATCGGCAAGTGCAGAAAACCTATACAGAAAATCTGTCCGGAAAATCTGTGAAGAAGAGCTGTGCCCCGTTCATCGCAGTTTCATCGCGATGAGCGGGCGTCCCGCTTCTCGAATGCGTGCCAAATTCAACCGGGGGAAGGCCCTGAAAATGACGCTGTAGATTCTGCGCCAGTCCTGCGAGTGTCGTTGGCGGCAATGCTATTTACTGCGTAGGAGCCAGGTTTACTTCAAACGGCGAACGCCGGGCATGCGACCGAACGCCTTGTCAAACGTAATCACCTCACTGGCCCCAGACTCGAAGGCAACCTCTCGAATCAGGTGATCGGCGAACCCAACCGCGCCTTTGCGGCAGGCTTCCAAGCCTCTCCAGGCCAGGGCTGGAGACTCGACGACCACACCTCGCGTCTGCAGCAGGCTCTCGATTGTGCCCAGAACTCTGTCCCTGTCCCATCTGCCACGGAGCACCCACGACAGTTCAGCAAGAACAAGAAGCGGGACGAATACTCCACCCGCGGAACGGGCCGCTGCGAGGGCGGCACGGGATTTCCCGGCCTGAATCGGATCGTCGTTAAGGTAAGCGCGAGCCCATAAGTTGGTGTCGGCGGCAATCACTACCATTGCCTTCTGGCCTTCGCCGCATCCATTTCCTCAAAGGTCATCGGCCCGCCTGCCCCACGACCCAAATCCTGCCCGCCCTCATCTGCCATTCTCCACAGGTCTTCAAGGTCATACAGCACAGGCTCCAGCCTCACAGCTCCACGGGCGGGAATGGTGAAGCGGATACGGCTGCCTCTTTGGATTCCAAGGCGCCTCCGCAATTCCTTGGGCAATGTTACCT